>CAYTPY010000047.1:0-14381 GCA_964439725.1 uncultured Erythrobacter sp.
CGGAACTTGCCGTCGATGTAGCGGAAGGTGTGCGAATCCGGCCCGCCGTCCGACCCGCCGAACCGGCAGTAGACGTTGATGACGCCCATCTCCTCGTCGATCAGGTAGTCCCGGTTGACGATGTAGAGCACGCCCGGCGGCATGCCGACTTCGCAGCTCGCGGTCGGGCTGTTGCTGGCGTTGGTATAGGCGCCGCCTTCCAGGCGCGCGCACGGCACGCCCCACGGGATGTCGGTGAACTTGTCGGCGAACCCGTCGAGATAGGCGTTGGCGCCGCGGATCATCTCGGCCGGCTCGGTCCGCTGGTAGGGGTGCAGCGGGCTCCAGTCTTCCTGCTGCGTGTACTTGAGGAAGGCGTTGGCGTTGAACAGCCAGTCGCCCGGCTTGGTGACGATGCTGTCGACGCGGATCACCTCGCCTTCGTGCAGGTACAGCCGCGTGCCGAGGATGTAGGGACTGGCGCCTTCGGTCACGACAATCTCGGTGAACGTCTTGCAGCGCTTGTCGTCATGGAAACTGAGCGCGCTTGCGACGGGTAACGCGGTGTTCCAGAGCCCGATCGAGCGCTTCATTGACACCATATTCTCGAGAAAATGCGCTTTTTCGTGGAGCGGAAGGCCGGAAATGTCCCCTCTGCGCTGCCCTTCGACATAGGCCGCGGTGGCTGCTTTCAGCTCCTCCCGCGTGCAGGTCGGGCGGTCCTGGAGCGGCGCATAGGGGCTCGGCGGCGGGCCGTTCTGGGCCAGCGCCGGAGCTGCGGCGCAGCCGAGCAGGGCTGCCAAAAATGCCTTTTTAATCATGTGGTTGTTCCCCCGATTTATCGTGTCAGCGGATGTCCTGGATCGCCTCGCTGCGGCACATTTCGTAGGTGCTCCAGCCCGAGCAGATGCCGTAAGGCCCGCGAATGAAGATCGCTTCGATCCGCCGGATCAGGCCGTTCTCGATCTTGAACAGTTCGCCCAGCTGCCAGCTCCAGTTTATCGGGCGGTGGTCGAAGAACGCAAACGCAAAGACAATCCCCCGCTCCTGGTCAACCGCAACAAAGCGTCGGTCGCGAATACTATTAACTGCCCCAATCAACGAGGTCTCGAGTTGTTCGGTGCAGCCTTGAACTTCTTGGCCTCGCATGCCGATTGTTCCCGGAGGTCCTACGATGATCATCCCGTTCTCATAACGTAGGCAATCGTCCGTGAAGGGGTAGTAGTCTTCGCCCGTGTTGCGCTCCACCGCATCGAAATAGGCATTGCCGATCGCGATGAGCTCCTCGCGCGTGTGCCGCTCGTTCTCGGGAACGGCCTCAAGGAAGATGGCGTGAGGCGACCCCATCGCTTCCACCGCCGCCCCCGTGGCCGGGAAAGGGCTGCTTGCCGCGGCAGCCCCGGGCCCGAGTGGCCGTTCGGGCCGGGCGGCGATCTGTTCGATCTCGGTTATCTTGCCATCGACGATGCGCAGGCGCAGCGACAGTCCCACGGCTTCGGGCTCACGCGCCGGCCCGGTCGCGGAACTGGATGCGACTTCCATGACGGTGCCGAGGAACGCGACCTGCTGGGTCTCGGCGTCCGGCACGTAGAACTTGTAGTTCCCGACGGCGCTGGTCGTCGCCCACAGCCCCTCGTTGCCGAGCGGAAGCTCGATGCCGTTCTCCGTAAATCTGACGTCGCGGGCGAACAGCTCGGGATCGACATTCTGATCCGCCATCGCTTGGAGGTATCGGTTCACGAACCCTTCCAGGCAGGCCCGTTGACACTCGTGCTGAGGCGCCGGGACCCCAGCCACCTGAGCCGCTGCGGGGGCAGCCCCAAGCGCGACCAGCAACAGGACAAGCGCAGCCGAGGCATTGCGGAATGCGCGGATCATCGTTTCCCTCCCTGCTTATTTGTCGGAGAGTAGACCATCAAAAGGAAGGGTTCGCCAGCGCTTTTGGCGCAACGGATCAACTCCCTGCGATACCCTGCGATTCGCCGGTCGGGGTGCTGCTCTGGGCCTTCAATGACAGACTGATCTCGCCATCCGCTTCGATGCAGGCGAAGCGAACCTGCGATATATTGTCGACGCCGCCCTTGCGCAGCACGGCCATGATTTCTTCCTCGGTCACCATCTCCTTACGCATGTTTGCTCGAACCATCCTGCCGTTCTCGATCAGTGGCGCCGGCTTGTCGCGCAACCAGCGGCGCATCCAGGGGAGGCGGTATTCGGCCAAGTCGAGCAGATAACCCCATCCCAGAACGAGGCCGATCATCAGCGTCATGTCGCCGATAGAGGTGGAGTCGCCGGTGATCGCGTCGGCCCCCAAGGTGCCGACCAAGATCAAGGTAAGCATGTCGTTGGGAGAGATGTGTCCCGCGTTGCGCTTCGGGATCGCGCGCAACAACACTATCAGCAACAAGTAGACGAGACTGGCCCTCAAGCCGATCTCCCAGAGTGGCATGGTCAGTCCGAATACCTCTTCCAAAACACGTCTCCGTTGCCTGCTTCATCAGGAAAGCCGGAGAGCCTCGGGGTTGTTCCGCTTCCTCGCCGGTCCGAACGAACAAGGTCTGTTACAAACCGTTCCAAGGCGTTAGGGCGTGCCCATGGACCAGCCAGAGGGCACATCTTCGCAGTCCGCGCGTTCAGATCGCGTGGCGAAGCGTATCCTCGTCGTTGAAGACGACCTCCTGAACCGTATGTTCTTGTCAGCAACGCTAGAGGCGCATGGCTTCGACGTGCGTATGGTCACCGATGGCGCGTATGTCCTGGAGGAAGCGCGCGAGTTCACGCCCGACCTGATCACGATGGACATCAATCTGCCAAACGTGTCCGGCATCGACCTGATCAAGCAACTGCGCGCCGATCCCGCGTTGCACATGGTGCCGATCCTTGCGATCACGGCTTATGTTGGCAAAGGGGAGGAAAAGCTGGTGCGCCGGGTCGGCGCGTCGGACTACATGCCGAAGCCGATTTCTATTAGGCCATTCCTGGCGTCGATAGAAAGGTTGCTGGCGGGTCCGGAAGCTGGCGAGACCCCGCGTGCGGCGCCTGGGGCGGCTGCTTGACGATGCGAGCCGCCGCCTAGCTTATCCCTTCGGGCGGTTAGCCACCAGATCGTCTACGACGGCCGGATCGGCCAGCGTGGAGGTATCGCCCAGATTGTCGATGTCGTTCTCGGCAATCTTGCGCAAGATCCGGCGCATGATCTTGCCCGAGCGTGTCTTGGGCAAAGCCGGCGCGAACTGCAGCATGTCCGGCCGGGCAATCGGGCCAATTTCGCGGCGCACCCATTGGATCAGTTCTTGGCGGAGCTCCTCCGTGTCCTCAGTGCCGGATGTGGTCGTCACGTAAGCATAGATGCCCTGACCCTTCACGTCGTGCGGCATGCCGACGACCGCGGCCTCGGCGACCAGGTGGTGCAGGACGAGCGCGCTTTCGATCTCTGCGGTGCCCATGCGGTGGCCGGAGACGTTGATCACATCGTCGATGCGGCCCGTGATCCAGTAGTATCCGTCTTCGTCACGGCGAGCGCCGTCGCCGGTGCAATACTTGCCGGGGAACTGGCTGAAGTACGTCTCGAAGAACCGCGCGTGATCGCCATAGACGGTGCGCATCTGGCCAGGCCAGGAATCGGCTATGACCAGCGCGCCCTCGCAAGCACCTTCGAGCACGTTACCTTCGGTGTCGACGATCTCGGGCACGACACCGAATACCGGCATGGTGCCGCTGCCCGGCTTCAGCGCGTGCGCGCCGGGCATCGGAGTGATCATGTGGCCGCCGGTCTCGGTCTGCCACCAGGTATCGACGATCGGGCAGCGCCCATCACCCACAACGTCGTAGTACCACTGCCAGGCTTCGGGATTGATCGGCTCACCGACCGAGCCGAGCAGGCGAAGGGTCTTGCGGCTGGTTGTCTTCACCCACTCGTCGCCTTCGCGCATCAAGGCGCGCAAGGCGGTGGGGGCGGCGTAGAAGATCTCAACTTGGTGCTTGTCAACCACTTGCCAGAAGCGGCTGAAATCCGGGTAACTGGGCACGCCTTCGAACATCACGGTGATCGCGCCGTTCATCAGCGGGCCGTAGACCACATAGCTGTGCCCGGTAACCCAGCCGATGTCCGCTGCGCACCAGTAGACTTGCGGGCTACCGTCGTCGTGCGGGCGGTAGTCGAACACGTACTCATGCGTCATCGCGCACCACACCGCATAGCCGCCGGTGGTGTGGAGCACGCCCTTGGGCTTGCCGGTGGAGCCGCTGGTGTACAGGATGAACAGCGGGTCTTCCGCGCCCATTTCCTCGGCCGGGCACTCCGTGGACTGGCCGGCGACGGCTTCGGCCCAGTCGATGTCGCGGCCTTCAACCATCGGCACCTCGGCGCCGGTGTGCTTGAGGACGATGACGCGGCGGACCTTGCCGTGACGGGCGAGCGCCGCATCGACATTGGCCTTGAGCGGGATGCGCTTGCCGCCGCGCAGGCCCTCGTCGGCAGTGATCACGAGGTCGCTGTCGCAGTCGACGATGCGGCTGCCGAGCGCGTCGGGGCTGAACCCGGCGAAGACGATCGAATGGATCGCTCCGATGCGGGCGCAGGCGAGCATGGCTACAGCGGCTTCAGGCACCATCGGCAGGTAGAGCGTGACGCGGTCACCGCGGCGGACGCCCTCGGCCTTGAGCAGATTGGCGAAGCGACACACTTCGGCGTGGAGCTCGCGGTAGGTGAGGGTGCGAACGGGAGTGCTCGGGTCGTCGGGCTCCCAGATGATGGCGGTCTGGTCGCCGCGCGATTTGAGGTGCCGGTCGAGGCAGTTGGCGGCGAGGTTGAGGGTGCCGTCCTCGAACCAGCGGATGCCGAAGTCCGCTTCGTGGAAGCTGGCGTTCTTGGCCTTTGTGAACGGCTTTATCCAGTCGAGCCGCTTCGCTTCTTCGCGCCAGAAGCCGTCCGGATCGTCGACGGAGCGGCGATACTTCTCCGCATACGATTCCGCGTCGATCAGGGCATTTGCCGCCCATTCCTCCGGTACCGGATAGATCGCGCCGTCGCTCACTTGCCTTCTCCCAACTCTGATAAGGAGACGGTTATCGAACGCCGCTGCCTAACGCCAGAGGGCTTCCAGCGCGGGCAGCAGGTGCGCTCGATGCTGCGGCGGCACGCGCGCGATCAGTTCCGCTTCAAAAGCTTCGACAACTTCGCGGGCTTTAGCCATGCGTGTCTCGCCAAGCGAAGTAAGAGCGAGCCCCCGCGATTTGCCGTCTATCGGCGCTCGGTCGATCAGCCCTGCATCCTCAAGTCGCTTGAGCAACGGCACCATGTTGGCGCGCTGAATGTCGAGTGCGCGCCCCACTGCGCTTGCGGTCACGCCCGGGTTCTCACCGATCAGGATCAGGACGGAGGTGTCAGACTGACGCAGGTCCACTTCGGCGAGACGCTCAGCCAGTTCCGCTGCCGTCGCATTGGCAGCGCGGCGCAGCGCATAACCGGGGAAGGAAGGGAGCGGATCGCGCATAGTTAAAGGGGTAAGGATTGTTGTTGTTCATAGCAACCGGAATTGCTATCCAAGATAACGATGTTAGCTCGGCGGGAGTTCCGCAGGGCGGACCGATACAAAGAGGAAACCCGAGCATGGCCAAACCGTCGCAACCCGATCCACGTCCCGAGTCCGAAACCGTTCACTACAAAATCGAGGACGGAGTTGCCTGGGTCTACTTCAACCGGCCCGACAAGCGGAACTGCATGAGCCCCAAGCTCAACCGGCGCATGCTCGAGGTACTGAACGAGCTCGAGTTCCGCGACGACGTGCAGGTGCTGGTCTTGACCGGCGAAGGCAGCGCTTGGTCGGCAGGCATGGACCTGCTCGAATACTTCCGCATGACCGAAGCCAAAGGCATCGCCGCCACCCGTAAAGCGCAACGCGAGGCCTATGGCTGGTGGGAACGTCTGCGTTGGTACGAGAAAGCCACGATCGGCATGATCAACGGCTGGTGCTTCGGCGGTGCCTACGGTCCCTTGTTCGCCTGCGACCTTGCGTTCTGCTCGGACGACGCGCAGTTCGGGCTCAGCGAAATCAACTGGGCAATCCTGCCCGGCGGCGGCGCATCCAAGGTTGCGGCCGAGCTGATGGGTTTCCGCGACGCGATGTACCACGCGATGATGGGCGAGAACCTGACGGGCCCGCAGGCAGCCGAGAAAGGGATGGTGAACGAGTCGCTTCCCGCCGACAAGCTGAAGGCGCGCGTCCAGGAAGTCGCGGATGTCCTGAAGAAGAAGGACAGCCATGCGCTTCGCGCCACCAAGTGGGCTGTCCGCCGCGTGCGCGAGATGACCTACGATAATGCCGAGGACTACCTGATCCGGGCGCAGGAAGCGCTCAACGACTTCGGCGGTTGGGAAACGCGCAAGGAGGCCACCAAGCAGTTCCTCGACGAGAAGACCTTCAAGCCGGGGCTGGGGGCGTTCGACAAGTCGAAGCTCCAGAAGGGCGACTGAGCACCAACGCCATAGCATCGTCATTCCCGCGAAAGCGGGAAACCAGAGAGGAAACTCGCGCGTAGCGTGCAATCGCTCTGGGTCCCCGCTTTCGCGGGGATGACGAGGTTTGGATAGGCGGCTACGGGAACGGCCGCAGCAGGGAGATATCGAATGACCGAGCGGCGTTTCACCAACGAGCAGATCGATCGGCTGCTGCGGCCCAAGTCAGTGGCGGTCGTCGGTGCCTCCGATCGTAAGGGGGCGCTCGGGGCGACGCTGCTCAACAACCTCGTGCAGTACGAGTTCGCCGGCGACATCTACCCGGTGAATCCCAAGCGCGACGAGCTGCTTGGCCTGAAGGTCTACCACTCGGTCGACGAGCTGCCGGAAGGGATCGACTGCGCGGTTCTCGCCATCCCTCGCCCGTTCGTGATCGACACCGTCCGCAGCCTCGCCGAGCGCAACTGCGGCGCGGTGGTGATCTACTCGGCGGGCTTCTCCGAGGCCGGCGAGGAAGGCATGCGCGATCAGGAAGAGCTGGCCCGCATCGCGCAAAAGCACGGCATGGTCATCGAGGGGCCGAACTGCCTCGGCTGCACCAACTACGTCGAGCGCGTGCCGCTGACGTTCGTCGAAACCAACATGCAGACGCCGCCGAAGGGCACGCGCGCGGTCGGCATCGCCAGCCAGTCGGGCGCGCTCGCCGCCGTGCTGGCGACGGCGCTGCACCCGCGCGGGCTCTATGTCTCGACCTCGGTTTCGACCGGCAACGAAGCCGCCTCGGGTGTCGAGGACTACGTCGAATGGCTGATCGATGACGAGGACACGCACGTCATCGCGATGTACGTCGAAAGCCTGCGCCGACCGAAGGCCTTCATCGCCGCGGCTCGCCGAGCGCGCGAAGCCGGCAAGCCCATTGTGATGCTGCACCCCGGCAAGTCGAACAAGGCGCAGGAATCCGCCGCTACTCACACCGGCGCGATGGCGGGCGACTATCAGTTGATGAAGGCAAAGCTCGCCCGTGAAGGCGTGATCTTCGCCGACACGCTGGAGGAACTCGGCGACATCACCGAGATCGCCCTGCGCTGTCCCGCTCTGCCCGGAGCCAACATGGCCGTGCTGGGTGAGAGCGGCGCACTGCGCGGCCTGGCGTTCGATCTGGCCGAGGACATCGGGCTCGATCTGGTCCACCTCGACGACGACAACAGCCCGGCGCTGCGGGCCATCCTGCCCGACTTCGTGCCGGTTTCGAACCCGACCGACATTACCGCACTCGGCCTGTCCGAACCGGAGATCTATACCAAGGTTCTCACTGCTCTGCTGGGTGACGAGCGGATCGGCTCGGTCGTGGCGTCGATCATCCAGTCGGACCCGATCACCAGCGGCATCAAGTTCCCGCACATCATCAAGGTGCTGGAAGACGGCACGTTCTCTAAGCCGCTGGTCTTCGCCGGCGTGGACGAGGGGGCCACGGTGCCGGCCGAGTATATCGAAGGGCTGCGCAAGGTCGGTATCCCTTGGTTTCCCAGCACGGAGCGCGCCTATCGCGCGATCGCTCGCCTCGCCGACCTCGCCAAGCGTGATTTGACGGACCGGTCGGGCGAACCGCTCGAGGTTCCGGGGTTGGAAGCCGCCTCCGGCGTCGTACCGGAATACAAGGCGAAGGAGCTGCTGCGTCCGCTTGGCGTGCTCTTCCCGGAGAGCGCGTTTGCCCCGACCGCCGATGAAGCCGCTGCGGCAGCCGAGGTGATCGGCTTTCCGGTCGTGATGAAGGCACAGGCCGCCGCGCTCGGCCACAAGAGCGACGCGGGCGGGGTGATCCTCAACCTCAAGTCCGCCGACGACGTGCGCGAGGCGTTCGAGCGGATGTACGGCAACGTCGCCAACTATGATGCGTCTATCCAGCTCGACGGCGTGCTGATCGAGAAGATGGGCCGCATGGGTACCGAGATGATCGTCGGCGGCAAGAACGATCCCGAATGGGGTCCGGTCGTGCTGGCGGGCTTCGGCGGCGTGACGGCCGAAATCCTCAAGGACGTGAAGCTCTTCACGCCCGACATGGACCAAGCCGCGGTTCACCGGGGCCTGCTCGATCTGAAGCAGGCAGCGCTGCTGATGGGCTATCGCGGGTCCCCGGCTCTGGACGTCGCGGCGCTGGCCGGGCTCATCGTTCAGGTTGGACGGATCATGGCCGGCAATTCATCGATCCGCGAAATCGATCTCAATCCGGTGATTGTCTATCCCGAGGGTGAAGGCGTGATCGCGCTCGACGCGCTGATGCTGGTGGAGAACTAAAGCGGCGCCGCCGCCTTCGGATTAATCGCTCGCGCTGCCGCGGGTGCTGCGCTGGGCGAGCGTCCAGGTAGCCAGCGAACTGCCGGATACCGGATTTTCGATCGAGATTTCGTCGATCGCCGCGGTGATGAGGCAGGCCGGCGGCTGCACGGGTGTGGTCTGACGGCAAATCGCCGGGATCCGGTCAGCCGCACTTGTTAGCCGCCCGGTTATCCGGAGCCGGAAGCCTTGGGACGTGTCGAGTTGATCCGCCGCAAGACGAACGACAGCCCGGAAGGGCTCTCCGTTGCGCCGACCGCTGCGAGAGCCTTCGGCAGTGTAGATTTGACCGATGGCCAGCGTGGGCGGCGCTGCTGCCGGTGCGGGAGGGGGCTCGACCTGATCTTGGGCCTCACCGTCCGGGTCGGGAGGGGGGGCGTCGTCGTCGATGGCCGGAGTTGCCGGCGCGGTAGCGCCCGAGGGAGGGCAGGACTCGCTGGAAGTCCACGGACGCTCTATCCAAAACCCTTCAATCGCTTCGATCGAACCGTCGCCTGCCTCGGGCGAGAGCCAATCTTCGGCCGACCATTGCTGCGGCGTCACGAACACGCGCAGCGTGCTACTGCCCTCATCGTAGGTCCAACCGGCGGTGTCGTCTTCAGCCGCCGGCCCGGTGCAGCCGAACGGCAGGCGGATTTCGAAGCGGCGTCCCTGATTCTGCTGCAGCTGCACGTCGGGCAGTAGGCCGGCTGCCGCGGCATCGGCGGCAAGCGCACCCAAGGCGATCAGATCGGCGCGCGCCAATGGCCCCGCCCAGGTCGGGGTCGGGATGGGCAGAATTGTCTCGGAAGCCGCGTCCGTCGTCGATTCCGATGCAGGGCCGAGGCTGCGGCCCAGCAGGAAGCCGGCGCCGCCCAACACGAGCGCGGCAGCGATGAAGCCGGCGATGGCAAGGCGACTGGTCTTGAGGCTGGGTTCTTCCACGAAACGGACACTAAGACGGGCCCGCCGCACTGGCAACCGGGGGAACTGCCGCGGGATCTCGCCGCTTTCTGGCGCCAGGAACATTTGAGTATGACGATTTGTTCAGGCAAGGAGCCGCCATGGTCATCGCCGTTCGACCCAGCCAGGCCGCACGCCGAGGCCACGCGTGACGCTTGATCAGGCGCTGACGCTGCTGGTCCTCGCCGCAGTCGTGGCGGCCTTCGTCTGGGACAAAGGGCGCCCGGATGTGGTGGCGCTCAGCGGCGCGGCGGTTCTGCTGATGACCGGCGTAGTGCGACCCGTCGAGGTGCAGGGCGCTTTTGCCAGCCCCGCCATTCTTGCGCTCGCTTCACTGTTCGTGATTGCTTACGCGCTGGAACTGTCAGGCCTGCTCGACCGCCTGATCCAGCTGGCGGTGGCAATGTGCAAGCGTCTCGGGGCGGCCGGCGTCTGGTTGATGCTGGGCGGCATCGGACTGATTTCGTGCTTCCTCAATAGCACCCCGATGGTCGTGTTGGGTGCACCCGTGGTCCGGGACGTCGCGAACGCGCTGAAGCTGCCGCCGAAACGTTATCTGATGCCTTTGTCGTACATAACGGTCTTGGCCGGTTGCTGCACTTTGATTGGTACGTCGACCAACCTCCTCGTCGATGACATGGCTCGGCTCTCGGGTCAGCCGCGCTTCGGCATGTTCGAGATTTCTGTGGTCGGGGTCCCCGTGGCTTTGGCAGGCGGGCTTTATCTGTTCTTGTTCAGCGGGCGCTTGCTGCGCGGCAGCCTGGACGAGCCAGCCAAGCCTGTTGACCCCGCGATGTCGCATCATCCGCTGCGGATCGGCGCCGCGCAAGTCGGTGATGCCGATCTGTTCGCGCTGCCGCAGAAGCTACAGCCAGGGCGGGCCGCTATCTCCCTCGCGGTGTTCATCGGAGCTATCGCGCTGGCGGCGTTCAACGTTGCCCCGATCGCCGCGACCGCCTTTGCCGGCGCCGTGCTGCTGATCCTGCTGCGCGTGATCACCGCGGACGAGGCCTATGGCGGACTCCGTCCCGAGATCCTGCTGCTGATTGCGGGTATGGTGGTGATCGGCATTGCGATGGACGAAAGCGGTCTTGCCGAAGTGGCGACCAACCTGCTCGTGGGTTCGATGGACGGGATCAGCCCGCTGATCGCGCTGATTGTGCTCTATCTGGCTACAATGGTGCTGACCGAGTTGCTGTCGAACGCGACCGTCGCCGTCCTGGTCACGCCGATCGCGGTGGCGCTGGCCGAAAGCCTTGCAGTCAATCCGCGCCCCTTCCTGGTAGCGGTGATGATGTCGGCGAGCCTCGCCTTCGCCACTCCATTCGGTTACCAGACCAATGTAATCGTCTATCAAATGGGCGGCTATCGCTACATGGACTTCGTGCGTGTCGGCCTGCCGCTGAACTTGCTGACTTTCGTCGTCGCGATCTTTGGGATCACGACTTTCTTTCCTTTCTGAAGGTCTCGGTGTCTCCATTCGGCCCTTACCGAACACCGCTAATCGTGGCCGGCGCGGCGCGGTTGAATGGTTAAGGTGGCGGTCAGGAAACGCCGACGATCCGAGTTTTCCAACTCCCGTGCGGGAGGTCCTGGGCGGGAACTATCAATGTCGTTTATGAAGTTATTGCGGTTCGCTTCGGCGGATCTGGCGATCGATCTCGGGACAGCGAATACCGTTGTCTTCCTCCGGGACCATGGCGTCGTTCTGGCGGAACCATCGATCGTGGCCATCGAGACGATCAATGGCCTCTCGCGGGTTCGCGCGGTCGGCGATGACGCCAAGTTGATGCTCGGGAAGACGCCCGCGAACCTCAACACCGTCCGCCCTTTGCGTAACGGAGTAATCGCCGATCTCGAAGTCGCCGAGCACATGATCAAGCACTTTGTCCGCAAGGCGCGCAGCAACGTCTCGTCGCGGTTGAAGAGTTCGCCCGAGATCGTGATCTGCGTTCCGTCCGGCGCGACACAGGTGGAACGCCGCGCCATCCGCGACGCCGCTTCGAACGCCGGCGCCCGCAAGGTCTGGCTGATCGACGAGCCGATGGCAGCGGCCATCGGCGCCGATCTGCCGGTGACGGACCCGATGGGATCGATGGTTGTCGACATCGGCGGCGGTTCGACTGAAGTTGGAGTGATGAGCGTCGGCGGGATGAGCATGAGCCTGTCCGAGCGCGTCGGCGGCGACCAGATGGACGAAGCGATCATGTCCTTCGTACGCCGCCAGCATAACCTGCACATCGGCGAGGCAACGGCCGAGCGGGTAAAGAAGGAGGCCGGATCCGCGCTCACCGACGGAGAGCACGTCTCGATCACTGTGCGCGGCCGTGACGCGGTGCGCGGGGTACCGCGCGAAGTCACGATTACCCGGGCCGATCTCGCAGAGGCGCTTGGCAGTCCGGTGGCGCAGATTATCGATGCCGTCCGCCGCGCGCTGGAAAGCACAGCGCCGGAGATCGCCGCCGACATTCTCGAGCAAGGGATTGTCCTCACCGGCGGGGGCTCGCTGCTGCACGGCATCGACGAGGTGATCTCGCGGGTGACAGGCTTGCCGGTGCGGATCGCCGAAAATCCGCTCAATTGCGTCGCGCTCGGCGCAGGGCGCGCGCTTGAGGAGACGAGCTACCGCGGCGTTCTGCACGCGATGTGACGCTTCAGAAAGCGGCGATGCCGGTGATCGCGCGTCCGAGTATCAGCGCGTGGACGTCATGCGTGCCTTCGTAAGTATTGACCGTCTCCAGGTTCAGCATGTGGCGCATGACCTGGTATTCCTCGGAGATCCCGTTGCCGCCGTGCATGTCGCGCGCGGCGCGGGCGATCTCCAGCGCCTTGCCGGCGTTGTTGCGCTTGACCAAGCTGATCATGTCAGGCGCGAAGCGGCCTTCCTCCATCAGCCGGCCCAGCCGTAGAGAGGCCTGGAGGCCCAGCGCGATCTCGGTGGCCATGTCCGCCAGCTTCTTCTGGTAAAGTTGGTTGGCGGCGAGCGGTTTGCCGAATTGATTTCGCTCAAGGCCATAGCTGCGAGCTGCGGCGAGGCAGAACTCGGCTGCACCCATCGCGCCCCAGGAGATCCCATAGCGGGCGCGGTTGAGGCAGCCGAATGGGCCGCTCATCCCATCAGCGCCGGGCAGCAGTGCTTCAGGTCCGACGCGGACGTCGTCCAGCACGATCATCCCGGTGGGCGAGGCACGCAGTGAGAGCTTGCCTTCGATCTTCGGAGCGGTGAGGCCCGGCAGCTCCTTATCCAGCACGAAGCCGCGGACCCGGCCGCCGTGGGCTTCGCTCCGCGCCCAGACGACGAAAACGTCGGCAAAGGGCGAGTTGGTGATCCAGGTCTTGCTGCCGGACAGCAGGAAACCGTCACCATCGGGCCGTGCGGTGGTCCGCATCGAGCCGGGATCGGAACCTGCGTCGGGCTCAGTCAGGCCGAAGCAGCCGATCAACTCGCCGCGGGCGAGGCCGGGCAGGTACTTCGCCTTCTGCTCGTCCGAGCCGTAGGCGTGGATCGGATAGATGACGAGGCTGGACTGGACTGAAGCCATTGAGCGGTAACCGGAATCGACCCGCTCGATCTCGCGGGCGACGAGTCCGTAAGCCACGTATCCGGCACCTGCGCCGCCGTGCTCTTCGGGCATAGTCACGCCGAGCAGGCCGGCCTGGCCCATGAGCGGAAAGATCTCCGGTGCGGATAGCTCGTCGCGGAAGGCGTCGATCACGCGCGGCTGCAGAATGTCCTGAGCAAAGCCGCGCGCGGCGTC
The DNA here is from genome assembly GCA_964439725.1 of uncultured Erythrobacter sp. GTDB lineage: Bacteria > Pseudomonadota > Alphaproteobacteria > Sphingomonadales > Sphingomonadaceae > Croceibacterium_A. The sequence continues at coordinate 13,471 of CAYTPY010000047.1, forward strand.
GCGGACCATCCGCTCCTCGTCGCTCAGCTGACTTTCCAGGTCGAGCGGGTCGGCCCAGTCAAAAGTCATCGGGTCGGGCATTCAGAACCTCCATCCGCAACCTTAGCGGGCGAGTGGAGGGCGTGCCACTAGACCGGGTCGGCGCAGTGGGTGCGGCTGACCGCCTCTTGCAGAGCGTCGATCAGGCGATCGGGTGGGCAGGGCTTGGAATAGGCCTGAGCGCGTGGGTAGCGGCTGCGCACTTCCTCCTCCGGCACGTGACCGGAGTGGAAGATGATGGGGACCCCGGCTTCCGACAGCTTGTCGGCCAGCGGGTAGACTTCGCCGTCCTCCGCAAAGACATCGAGGATAGCGCAATCCGGCAGCTCTCCCTCGATGGAAATCAACGCGGTTTTGCGATCGGCGAAGGGACCTTCGAGGTCGTAGCCGAGGTCCTTGACGGTCTCGGACAGGTCGAGGGCGATGATGAATTCATCTTCGACAACGAGAATCTTCGGACGTTCCATCCGCTGCAGCCTTGCCATGGTCAGCGCTCTCCGGGGGTTTGCCTGTGGCCCTCGTTACCAAAGCAACGCGCCCCTCTATGGTTCCCGGCCCAGGTGCAGCTTAGAGCTTGCCGAACTTGGCTTCGTAACCCGCCTTGTCGTTAGCTGCGAGGAACTGTGCCTGCGTTCGCCAATCGTCGCGGCGGATACGGCCCTGGAAGCGGCCGAGTTGCGCGTCGATGCGGTCGATCTCGGCATCGTCCCAGGCGGCGATCTGCTCCAGCGAGGTGACGCCGAGCGCGCGGAGCTGCTCCGCCAGTTTGGGGCCGAGGCCCTTGATCCGGGTAAGGTCCTCGCTGCCTGCGACCGGGGCAGGAGCAGGAGCAGGAGCAGGAGTGGGGGACGGAGCCGCAGGAACGGGATCGG
>CAYTPY010000048.1:0-11769 GCA_964439725.1 uncultured Erythrobacter sp.
CCGCTGATGGACATGCCGCAGCCGTTCCAGATCCTGAAGATGGACCGTCGCCGGGGCAACATCGTCGTCTCGCGCCGCGCCGTCCTCGAAGAGACGCGCGCCGAGCAGCGCAGCGAGCTTATCGACAAGCTGGCCGAAGGCCAGGTCATCGATGGCGTGGTCAAGAACATCACCGACTACGGTGCATTTGTGGACCTCGGCGGCATCGACGGGCTGCTCCACGTCACCGACATGAGCTACAAGCGGGTCAACCACCCCAGCGAAGTCATCAATATCGGTGACACCGTGAAGGTGCAGATCGTGCGCATCAATGCCGAAACGCAGCGCATCAGCCTGGGCATGAAGCAGCTCGAAAGCGATCCGTGGGAAGGCGTCGCCGCCAAGTACCCGGTCGGCGCCAAGGTTTCGGGCACCGTCACCAACATCACCGAATACGGCGCGTTCGTAGAGCTGGAAGCGGGCATCGAAGGCCTGGTTCACGTCTCCGAGATGAGCTGGACCAAGAAGAACGTCCACCCGGGCAAGATCGTCTCGACCTCGCAGGAAGTCGAAGTGATGGTGCTGGAAGTGGACAGCGACAAGCGCCGCATCAGCCTCGGCCTCAAGCAGGCCCACGGCAACCCGTGGGAAGAGTTCGCCGACAAGCATCCGGTGGGCACGATCGTCGAAGGCGAAGTCAAGAACGCCACCGAGTTCGGCCTGTTCATCGGTCTGCCGGGCGACGTGGACGGCATGGTCCACATGTCGGACATCGCTTGGGGCATCTCGGGCGAGGACGCGTTGGCGCTGCATCGCAAGGGTGAGCAGGTCAACGCCATCGTTCTCGACGTCGATGTCGAGAAGGAGCGCATCAGCCTCGGTATGAAGCAGCTCGAGAAGGGCGCCCCGGCAGCCGGCAGCGGCGGCGCGGGTGGTCTGAAGAAGAACGAGGTGGTCACCGTGACGGTGCTCGAAGTTCGCGACGGCGGCCTGGAAGTTCAGGCTGGAGACGACGGCGCGACCGGTTTCATCAAGCGTTCGGATCTGGGCCGCGACCGCGACGAGCAGCGTCCTGACCGCTTCCAGGTCGGCCAGAAGATCGATGCCCTGGTCATCGGCTTCGACCGCTCCAAGAAGCCGAACTTCTCGATCAAGGCCCGCCAGATCTCGGAAGAGAAGCAGGCTGTCGAGCAGTACGGTTCGTCCGACTCGGGCGCATCGCTCGGCGACATCCTCGGCGAAGCGCTGAAGAAGCAGTAAGCTTCACGCGAAGCCTCAAGGGCACACGAAAGGCCCGTCCGCTCCCTGGAGCGGGCGGGCCTTTCCTATTCGGTTCGCCGTTCCTAGACTCGTTTGATGCGAGCGCGTTGCCAATGCGGATGCCTGACCGCGGATGTCACGGAGGGGGCCCAGGCCATGATCGTCCTGTGCCACTGCTTCGACTGCCAGCGGCGCAGCGGCTCCCCGTTCGGCGAGGTCGCCTACTACCCGGCAGACAGCGTTGCGATTTCGGGCGAGGCGCGCGAGTACACGCGCCCGACCGAGGAAGGGAACACGTTCACCTCGGGCTTCTGTCCAAGCTGCGGCAGCACCGTCTATGCACGGGCCAGCAAATACCTCGGCATCATCGGCATCACGGTCGGCACGCTGACGGATTCCGGGTTCCCCCTGCCCGCCCGCTCCGTCTACGAGCAAAGCAAGCACCACTGGATCGAAATGCCGGCCGGGGTGGCACGTCATCCGCGCGGGAGGAACACTTGAACCTGGAAATCCACCAATTTCCCTGCCTCAGCGACAACTACGGCTTTCTGCTGCACGATCCGGCCAGCGGCGAAACCGCTTGCATCGACACCCCGGACGCCGGCGCCTACTTGCGCGAAGCGGAGGCGCGGAGATTGCGGATCACACAGATCTGGAACACGCACTGGCACCCGGACCACGCCGGCGGCAATGAAGCGATCAAGGCTGCCACGGGGTGTACGGTCACCGCCCCGCAAGCCGACGCGTCCAAGATCGCTGCTGTCGATCGGACGGTAAGCCACGGCGACGAGGTCGGGCTGGGAAGCTGGCGAGCCCATGTCATCGACGTTGGCGGGCATACCCAAGGCCATATCGCCTATCACTTGCCAGATGCGGGCATAGCCTTTGTCGGCGACTCGCTGTTCGCGCTCGGGTGCGGCCGGATGTTCGAAGGAACAGCGCCCCAGTTCTGGGACAGCTTGTCGCGGCTCAAAGCTCTTCCCTTAGAGACTACGCTGTACTGCGCTCACGAATACACGGCATCGAACGCGCGGTTCGCTCTGCATGCGGATCCCGAAAACGCGGCTTTACAGGCCTACCACGACGAGGTGACCCGCAAACGCGAGCGAGGCGAAGCCACGGTGCCGTTCGTCCTGGAGCGGGAACTGGCGACCAACCCCTTCCTGAGAGCCGATGCGCCGGAGATTCAGGCGCGATGGGGCGGCGGCTCTCCCGCGGAGACCTTTGCCGCCCTCAGGGCAGCAAAGGACAGCTTCTAGCAGAAAGAGGGTGCGCGGTGCCGCTCGAGGCGGCGCCGCTGTCCGTCAAAGCGCGGAAATGGTCTCGTCGACCAACTGGCGATCCGCGTCTTCGCCATGCTTCGCAGCGATCAAGGTGCGTGCCGCCTCGGCAGCGGCAACCGCCGCCTGAACGCGCAGTTCTTCGACCGCTCCGCGCTCGGCCGCGGCAATCTTGTCTTCCGCCATGCGCTTGCGACGACCGATCAGAGCCTGCGTATCGACCTTGGCCTTTTCGACGATCGCAGCGGCCTCTACCTGAGCGTGCTCGAGCATGGCACTAGCGTCCTTCTCCGCATTCGCCACCTTCGCGGCGTACTCAGCCCGGAGGGCTTCGGCTTCGGCACGCAGCGCCTTGGCTTCGTCGAGCTGCTCGCGGATGGCCGCGATCTTGGCGTCCAGGCCGCGCGTGATCAGCCTGGGCACACCCTTCCAAAGAAGGATGGCGATGAACACCAGCATCGCCAGGCCGACCCAGGCCGCCGGACCGATGAAGCCGAACGCGACCGGCGTGGCATGGGCGGCGTCATGAGCCCCGGCATGCTCTACCGTGGCCTGAAGTTCCTGCTGTGTAGCGGGATTAGCCATGGCTCATTACTTCCTTTACCGCCGCTTGGGCGACCCTGGGCTCGACCTCGATGCCAGCCAGACGGACCACGATGTCGCGGGCCGCTTCGCCCGCTACGGCTTCGATTTCCGCTGCCGCGGACTGGCGCGCCTGGCTTATCGCAAGCTCGGCCTCTTCTAGACCCGCGTCGATCTGCTTCTGCGCGGCAGCAAGCTGCTTCTCGGTATCAGCGGCCGCTTCGGCCTTGGCGCTGTTCACCAGCGCCTGAGCCTGCGCTCGGTTCTCGTTCTCGCGCTGACGCCAGGCTGATTCCTGAGCGTCCGCAGCATCCCGCGCCGCCTGAGCCGCGGCGAGATCCTGCGCGATCTGGCTGTCGCGCTGACCGACGGTGTCCATCACCTTTGGAACCATACCCCGGCCCACGACCAGGAAGACCAATCCGAAGATGATCAGCATCCAGAAGATCTGGCTGGAATAGGTTTCGGCTAGCTGGGCTATCTGAGGCATCTGTCGAGTCCGCGATCAGCGAATGGAGTCCGGCCGGACGAACGCCCGGCCGGAAATCGGATCAAGATTTCGTCAGGCGACGAAGATCAGGATCATAGCAACGACGAACGCCAGCAGACCGAGAAGCTCGGCCGCGGCGAAGCCGATGAACAGGCGGCCCTGCTGGCTGTCGGCGGCACCCGGATTGCGGACCGCGCTCTCGAGAAACGAGCCGAACACGTTACCCACACCGATGGCGGCCATACCCGCACCGATAGCCGCGAGACCGGCGCCGATCAGCTTTGCTGCTTCCATTTCCATGACTGAAACTCCGTTTGAAACTCGTTGAAGGACGATTGCTTAGTGAAGGTTCTCAGCGTCGTTGATGTAGAGCGACGTCAACAACGCGAAGACGTAGGCCTGGATGCCGGCGACGAGGATCTCCAGCGCGCAGATCGCTACCATCAGAGCGAAAGTCGCAGGCGCGATCAGGAGGCCATAGCCGAGGCCGGCATTGGTCGAATCGATGATGAAGCTCGACAGCACTTCAAGCAGCACGTGGCCTGCCATCATCGCCACGAACAGACGAAGACCGAGGCTGAACGGGCGCACGAGGAAGCTGACCAGCTCGATCACGAAGATCAGCGGGATCATCGGCAGCGGCGTACCGTGCGGCACGAACAGGCTGAGGAAGTGGAAGCCGTGCTTCCAGAAGCCGACGATCAAGACGATGGAGAACGACAGGATCGCCAGAACGCCAGTCGCCGTGAAGTGGCTGGTGAAAGTGAACGGGTGCACGCCGAGCACGCCCAGCGGCATTAGGCCGAGGATGTTGGCGAACAGAATGAACATGAACAGCGAGAAGATGTAGGGCACGTACTTGCGCCCCGCCTTGCCGACGTTGGCCATCAGCATGTCGTCGATGAAGCCGGTGAAGCTTTCGACGGCCATCTGCCAGCGGCCCGGAACGAGCTGGCGCTTCATCCCGCCGGCCACGAAGGCCCAGACAGCGACGGCGGCAATGGCCATCCACAGCGCGCTGTTGGTGAAGGCGATGTTGTAGCCCGCCAGCTCCCAGCCCGCCGAACCGAACATCGGCTCGATCGTGAACTGGTGCATTGGGTCGACTTTGGCCTCGGCTGCCACCTGTCTTCGTGTCCCTACCATTGCAAACGCGGCGCTCGCCAAACCTGGTTGAGGTCAGTCCGAGCGCCGGCTGGAAATCCGGATTATGTTCCTGAAGGCGACGACTATTCCAAGGAACAGCATCACCAACAGGCCCCAGGGCGACGTGCCCGCGAACCGGTCGATAACCCAACCGATCAGCGCGCCGCCGATAAGCCCCCCCAGCAGTTCCGCCAGAACGCGGTTGCCGAGCTTATAGCCCGAATCCGCGCCCTGAACCTGCGGGCGGTTGCGCCGTTCTTCTCGCTCGCGCGCGGACTGCAGCCGCTGCTCGAGCGCGTCGATCCGCGCATCCTCACCAAAGGGGTCCCGTCCGGGCGTGTCGTCGCTCATGCTGGTCTCCAAAAAGGAGTTTCCGGCACAGGCAAAGAGTTGCCCGCCGAGGGCGCCGCCCCCTTAGAAAGGGGGTGAGCGCGAGTCAACCGACGGACGCGCGGCCGCATCAATCGGTCGCGTCGGCAATCGCCTTGGCGAGCTCGCCATCCGAAAACGGCTTGGAGAGCCGGGGCACATCGAGCTCGCGGCCTTCGGGCAGATCCGCGTATCCGGAAGCGACGATGACCCTCAGGTCCGAATTGTCCTGCAGCGCCCGGTCGACCAGCTCGGCGCCGCTCATGCGCGGCATCGCATAGTCGGTGAGGAGCAAGTCGACCTCATGAGTCTCGAGCAGCCGCAAGGCGGCGATGCCCGATTCTGCCTGCAATACATGGTGGCCCATGTCGGTGAGGACCGTGGCGGTGTTGAGCAGGACGATCGGATCGTCGTCGACGGCAAGGATGCGAAGCACTTTGGTCACAGAGGCGGAGGCGGGCTGGACAGAGCCGCGCTCGGACGCTTCGGCCGCGGGCAGCCAGATCTCGGCGCGCGTGCCTGCGCCGGGCGCGCTTTGCAGAGCCAGCCGCCCGCCGCACTGCTCGACCATGCCCTGCACCATCGAGAGACCAAGCCCGGTACCCTTGCCAACGCCCTTGGTGGTGAAGAACGGCTCGACGGCCCGGGCCAGCGTTTGCGCGTCCATGCCCTCGCCTTCGTCGCTGACGGAGAGGCGCACCGATGCCCGCCCTAGCTCGTCGGCTGCCTCGCCTGCGATAACGATCTCGCCGCCTTCCGGCATCGCATCGCGGGCGTTGACGACCAGGTTGATGAGCGCCAATTCGAGCTGCGCGCGGTCGGCCATGACCGCCGGGAGATCGGGCGGCAACAGGGTCTTGATGCGGACGCCGCCGCCTATCGTGCGGCCCAGCAGCTCCACCGTCTCGCGGACGCTCGGCAGCAAGTCGACCGGCTCAATCAGCAGTTCCTGCTTGCGCGCGAAGGCCAGCATGCGCTGAGTGAGAGTGGCGCCGCGCTGCGCCGCCTGGATCGCGTTGTCGAGGAAGCGGGTCACGTCCTGGCCTTGGCCTATTCGCCGCTTGGCGAGGTTGAGGCTGCCGAGAATAGCCGCCAGCAGATTGTTGAAGTCGTGCGCCACCCCGCCGGTGAGCTGGCCGATCGCTTCCATTTTCTGCGCCTGGAAGAACTGTTCGCGCGAACGCTCCAGCGCCTCCTGCGACTGCTTCCTTTCGGTGAGGTCGCGGGTGATCTTGGTGAAGCCGATCAGTTCGCCGTTCTCATCTTGAATGATATCGACGACGACGCTCGCCCAGAATCGCGAACCGTCCTTGCGCAGGCGCCATCCCTCCGCCTCGAAGCGGCCCTCGTCACGAGCGGTCTGCAGGGCTCTCTCGGGGACGCCAGCGGCGCGATCCTGGGGCAAGTAGAAGCGCGAGAAATGCTCACCGATGATTTCGTCTGCGGTATAGCCCTTGAAACGCTCGGCTCCCGCGTTCCAGCTCGACACCCTACCCGTCGGATCGAGCATATAGATCGCGTAGTCGGTAACGCCCTGCACCAGCAGCCGGAACCGTTCCTCGCTCCGGCGTAGCGCTTCGTCGGCGGCTCGCCTGTCGCTGAGGTCGCGCGTGATCTTGGCGAAGCCGATGTGTTCGCCGTCGTCGTTCCAGATCGGATCGATGACCACGTTCGCCCAGAAGCGCCCACCGTCCTTACGAATCCGCCACCCTTCCGCCTCAAATCGACCGGTCTCGAACGCGATCCGCAGCGCTTCTTCAGGCTTGCCGCTGGCTTGGTCCTCCGAGCTATAGAACCGCGAGAAATGCTGGCCGATGATCTCCTCTGGCAGATACCCTTTGAGCTTCTCAGCGCCCGCGTTCCAGCTCAGTACAACGCCCTTGGTGTCGATCATGTAGATCGCGTAATCGGTGATGCTCTGAAGCAGCAAATCAGCGCTGCCGAAAGTAGTCGGAACTTCTGTCACGTCTCAGGCTGCCCCTCTCGGAGAGCAGAAACCTCCGTCGGATGGATGGTTCCGGCTACCTTGGGCAAATGGTTAACAGTGTCCGCAGGAATCGGCCGGTGGGAAGATCTGCCTGTCCGGTTCAGGGACAGCGCGGATCGCGCTCCGGCGGACCCGACCCCCGCGTCTTCCAGCTGCCATCAGGCGCCTGGTACTTTTCGCCTGCCTGAGTACGCGAGATGAGCAGGCAGCCTTGGGCAAAGGCATATTCCTGCAAGGTGGCGCGCTGCGCCTGCGCACGCTCGGCGTAATTGGCCCGCCGCTTGATGTTGAGATCAGAAACCATCGCTTCGATCGACGCCGGCTGGCTTCCGATAACGCCAAGGTAACCGTCCATCTTTTCGCCGACTTGGCCTGCTTTCCGTGCCGCTTCGTAAGCTGGATCGCGCTGCGCGGCAGCGGGGCCCGGCAGAACGAGGCCAATCGCCAGCATGCCGCCGAGCAGCCCTTTGGCCAGCGAACGCGTCGAAATGCCTGTCATCAGAATATCTCCGGATTGGCTTCGATGTTCTGCTGAACATCGCCTGCGAGCCGATAAATCACTTCCTGCGTGATGTTGATATTGAGCTCGATCACGATCGGCTCGTTCGGCGCGTTCACCGAAATGCAGCCGCTGGCCATCGCCGAACCCAGCATCACCATCAGCCCCGCACCCACTTTGCTTGTTCCCGGCATGGCGGGCTTATGCGCCGTTCGTGCGAACTTGGTCAATTTGACACTCCTCATGGCAATTCCTCGCTTTCGCGGCGCTGAATGGCGGCTTCGTCAGGTAAGACATCGTCCAGCTCGTCATCCGGTAGATCGGGAAGCCTGTCGTCCTCGCTGCCAACCAGGTTACCTTGCTCGTCGCGCAGGCGGCCCTCGAGCGCGAGATCATTTGGATCGCGAATGGCGGACGGGTCGTACATCGAGCGGATATTGCCGAGCAGCGTATAGAACTGAGCGCGCACGTTGAGGTCCAGCCGGATCGGGATCCCAGCTATCGCCCTGGTAAGGATATTTCGCTGCGCGCCTGCCCCCTGGCTGACCCCGTCGATCCGGACCCGCGTGATGATCTCGCCGATCAGAGGCCCTTCCATGGCGATACGCATCTGCCGGTAGTCCAAAGAGCGCAAGGTTGAGAAGGCGAAGTTCGCGACCGCGCCGAGGTCCTCGTAGGTAAGCTCGCCAACATAAGAGAGGTTACCGCCCGGCGGCCGCGACAGCAGCAAGCCATCCTGCAAGCGGCCGTTACCCTCCAGATCGAACACGATCGGAACCGTCCCATCGAAAATGCCGGTCGCGGCAATGTTGTTCAGTTCCATGCGCTCAATAAAGCGGGCGGCATCGACGCCTTCGACTTCCAGGACGTACCGGCGCACTTCGACCTCGCCAAAGTTTATCTCGACCGGGCGCATCGTCAGGTTACCGCCCATAAAAGGCCAGGTGCCACCGCGTAGCGAAAGTCGCTCCCCGCCGCGAATTTCGATCACGACTTCTCCGTCGGTGACTTCAATGCCGGGATTGATGGAGGCGACCTGCAAGCGCTGGTTTCGGGCCGTAGTAAGGCCGAGCAGGTCGGTAAATTCCACCGTGCCGGAAGCGCCCCTGACTGGGCCGAACGCGGCCGCAAAGTCGAGCGCTTCGCTGGAGAACCGTCCAGTGCTGGTCACTTCGGTTTCGTTCCAGTCGATCCGCCCAGTCCCCTTCACGGTGCCACGCGTGTTCGCGACCACACCCAAAGCAAGCCTGGTGAGCGTTTCAGGCTGCAGGCGCTCATCGAAGATCAGCCCCTCCACCGCCAGGTCAGCGTGGCCGCGCCCGGTGGATAGATCATGCGCAATGTCCACGCGGCTGACAGCCCGGCCACTGCGCGGTTCACGCAAGAGGGCGTCGGCGACAATCTGATTGGATTCGAGCGTCAGCCGCGCGTCATCCGCTGCGAGCGGATAGAACCGGCCGGGCGTTTGGCGATCGTGCAAGCTGAACGCGCCGCCAGACAAGACCAGCCGCCCGTCGCCGTAACGCCACTCACCGCTGGCGCCAATCAGATCGAGCGGCACTGCAAACAACCGCACGTCGGTGCCGTCGAACCGGCCGGCAATGTCCGCACCGAGCTGGGCCGTCAGGTCGCGCACGGCGAAAGTCGTGGCAGTATCAGCTGGCCCCAGCCTCACCAGCAACTCGCGCGCGGACACAGCGCCAGGATAGGCAAAGCCGATCGGCCCGCTGCGTAAAGCCACTTGCGTTTCCCCAAGCCTGCCTGACACTTGCAGTTCCGGCACACCCGCGGCCACGCGCAAGCCGCGATCGTCGTAGCGGACGATGGCCGTGCCTCGCGGCGGACAGAGCGTGAGACTACGCCGATCAAGATCCAGCGTGGATATCCGAAGGCCGTCGAAAGCCACCTGGGCGCACTCGTTCCAAAGCGTCAGTCCGCCCCGCCGCGACCAATTGCCTTGCAGCGGAAGAACGAGCCCCTCCGCGTTTCCTCCAGGGATCGAGCCTGTCGCGAACAACCTGCCGGCAAAGCCAAGCGTCCCATTCGGGCGGAATGTGGCGACCAGTTCGGGCACCGCCAGCCGCGCCTCTCCGGCGGTGTACTCGGCCATGCTCAGGCGCGCCTGAACAGCACCGTTCGGCTGTCGGTCCACCCGGCCAGCAATGCGCGGCAGTCCGGCGCCCCCCGTGGCGAAGTTCCCGGCGAACTGCGAAGCACCGCCCAGACCCGTGACGAACTGCATCCGCGACAGCGACAGGAGCGTGGCTCCACTGCTGCCTCTCAGCGATCCGACAGGAACCACGAAACTCGTGCGATCGCCCGTTCGGCGGATGGACAGCTCCGCCGAAAGGCTGCTCGCCCGCCCTTCCGCGGCCAATCCCCGGCGGACGCGGCTGAGCAACGGATCAAGCAATGTGCCGCGCGTCGCATCCGCGGCGTCGGCAAGCATTCTGTCGGGCACGCTGCCGAGACGCACGCCTTGGCCTTCGAGTGCCGCGTCGACTTCCACCCGATCGAAATTCCGCCGCGCGCGCAGCCAGCCGTCCAGGGCGAGCTCGACGGCCGTCGCTTGGCCACTCGCGACTTCCTTTCCGATCAATTCGTAGCGCGAGGTCAAGCCTCCTTCCCGCCAAGAAAAGTCGGCTGTTCCGCCAAGCGAAGCGAGCCGGTTGTCGGCGATGGAGGACGGCCCGATCTGCAACCCGGCCTCCCCCTTGAAGGCGGAGAGGGTCTCGTCGGCTTGCACACCAAGCCGGATAGCCGCCGCTCCCAATGAGATGCCGTCACCTCCGCATTGCAGCCCCGCCAGACGTAGCGGCCCCTCAAAGCGCGGGCGCCTCGCCTGGATCGACACCTGCCCGTAGAGTGTAGGCCGCACGGCCTCGCAACCGGCAAAGCCCAGTTGCGGCGACAGAGCCGCGAGCTCGCCAGCGAAGCCGCCGCGCAAATGCCCGCTGCCGCTCAGCTTGATCGCGATCCGCCCATGATCACCTTCGAGCAGGCCGCGCCCATCTTTCACGACCAGGTTGAAGTCGGGGAACGCGAACGGTCCCTCCTCCTCGGTGAAAATAAGCGGATCAAGCGCGCCGAAGCTCAGTTGTCCGTCCTGGTAAGTTCCGTAAAGCCGCGGTCGCTCCAGGGTGACAGTGCCGATGGCCGGAAATCCGAACCGATAGCGGAGCGTCACTTCGGCGCGCTCGATCGTCAGGTCGGGCCGCATCGGATCGCCGACGACGATATCGGTTAGGACCTCGCGCCTCCCACCGATGTGCTCGATGTTGTAGGTCGCTTCGATGCCGCGCTGGGCGAGCTCGTTCGAGATGAGGTTGGCGGCAATGCGCTCCCGGCCCAGCCAGGCCGCGGCCAAGCCCATGACGACGAGCGCCAGTACCGCCAGCGCCGCATAGCGGCCGATCCGGCGTGCGCCCCCCCCTGCGGCGGGCTCGTCGATCTCGGCTTGTGGCGCCATTTCGCGCACCCTTGCGCGTGAAGCGCGGCAAAGGCAATGCAGGTTAGGAAGGTGGCAGGTTGCAGGGGAGAGAGCCGTGTCTAGCAACAGCGCCGCGCCGCCAGCCACACCGCGCCATTCCAGCGCTGGTCACCGAGCGAGACTGCGACAGCGGCTACTGGAGGGCGGCCCTGAAGCTCTCGCGGATTATGAGGTCCTCGAATACTTGCTGTTCGGTGCACAAGCCCGCGGCGACACCAAGCCGCTGGCAAAGGAGTTGCTCGCGAGATTCGGATCGCTTTCCGCTGTACTCAATGCGGAGCCGGATGCGTTGAAGCAGGTGAAGGGCTTGAGCGACGCCAGCCTCGGCGCGCTCAAGATCGCCGCCCTGGCGGCCCGGCGCATGGCCCGCAGCGAGGTGATCCAGCGCCCGGTGCTTGGCTCATGGCATGCGTTGCTCGATTACCTGGCAATCGACATGGCGCACCTGACGCTGGAGCGCGTGCGCGTGCTCTACCTCGACAGCCGCAACCGCCTGGTACGCGATCATCTGGCGAGCGAAGGCACCATCGACGAGGCAGCCATACACCCCCGCGAGGTCATCCGCCGCGGGCTGGACTTGGGCGCCTCGGCGATCATCCTGGTGCATAATCATCCCAGCGGAAATCCTGAGCCGAGCCGAGCAGACATCCAAATAACGCAGCGGATAATAGAAGCCGGAAGGCACCT
>CAYTPY010000048.1:11869-14278 GCA_964439725.1 uncultured Erythrobacter sp.
ATGACCAGCTCCGACGTGCTCGATACGACGCTGGCGGTGCAACTGGCACGCTCCGCCGACATCCTCCTCGAAGATATCGATGCTCTGCAGGCTGCGCTCAAGCGCCGCGCCGAGGAGCACAAGTTCACCCCGACGATCGGCCGCAGTCACGGCATCCATGCCGAGCCGGTCACTTTTGGGCTGAAGATGGCCCAGGCTTACGCCGAATTCTCACGCTGCCGGGCGCGGCTTGAAGCCGCGCGCGCGGAGATCGCCACTTGCGCGATCAGCGGCGCGGTGGGGACGTTCGCGAATATCGCCCCCGAAGTGGAAGAGTACGTGGCGGACCAGCTCGGCCTCGCGCCCGAGCCGATCTCGACGCAGGTCATTCCGCGCGACCGGCACGCAATGTTCTTCGCCACCTTGGGCGTCATCGCCAGTTCGATCGAACGTCTCGCAACCGAAGTGCGCCACCTGCAGCGGACCGAGGTGCTCGAAGCGGAGGAATACTTCTCGCCCGGGCAGAAGGGGTCGAGCGCCATGCCGCACAAGCGCAATCCCGTGCTGACCGAGAACCTGACCGGCTTGGCCCGCATGGTTCGCAGCGCTGCGCTGCCGGCGATGGAAAACGTGGCGCTGTGGCACGAGCGGGACATCTCGCACTCTTCGGTTGAGCGCTTCATCGGGCCCGATACCTGCATCACGCTCGATTTCGCGCTGGCGCGGCTCACCGGCGTCGTCGACAAGCTGCTCGTCTACCCGGAACGCATGCAGAAGAACCTCGATCGCATGGGCGGCCTGGTTCATTCGCAGCGTGTCCTGCTGGCTTTGACCCAGGCTGGTGTCAGCCGCGAAGATGCCTACCGGCTGGTCCAACGCAACGCGATGAGAGTGTGGGAAAGCGACGGCGCGCTGTCGCTGCTCGACTTGCTCAAGTCGGACCCGGAAGTTCTCGCCGCTTTGTCCGAGGCCGAGCTCGAGGACAAATTCGACCTGGACTATCACTTCGCGCAAGTGGACCGGATCTTCACGCGCGTGTTCGGTTGAGGCATCGCTTCACTTCCGCGGCGCTTGCCCGTAGCATCGCCAGACAAGAACAAGGGGACGTCCGATGAGAATCGTACGCACAATCGTCTGGGTCTTGCTGCTCATGACGTTGCTGATCTTCTCGATCAACAACTGGAACCCGGTGGAAGTGAAGATCTGGGAAGGTCTGGTCCTCGAAACCAAGATCCCGGCGCTGGTTGTCAGCGCATTCCTGCTGGGCCTGGTGCCGATGTGGCTGCTGCATCGGGCGACCCGCTGGAACAACGAACGGCGCATCGCCTCATTGGAAAGCGCGGCGCGCGCCTCGGCGATGGCTGGTGCGCCTCCCCCTGCATCGCCCGCCGGGGATACGTTCGCGACTGATCCGGCCCCGGGAGTTTCCCCGACCGAGAAAGTAATCCCCGCCCCGTGACCAACCCTGTTTATCTGGCGCTCGACTTGCCGCAACTCGACGCGGCCCGCGCGCTGGCCGAGAAGGTCAAGTCGCATATCGGCGGCATAAAGCTCGGCCTCGAGTTCTTCTGCGCGCACGGGCACCACGGCGTCCACGAGATCGCGCACGTCGGGCTGCCAATCTTCCTCGACCTCAAACTGCACGACATCCCGAACACCGTCGCTGGAGCAATGCAGGCAATCCACATGCTCGAACCGGCGATCGTCACCGTCCACGCCAGCGGCGGGCGGGCGATGATGGAGGATGCCAAGGCCGCCGCGGGGAAAGACACGCGCGTTGTCGCTGTGACGATGCTGACCAGCTTGGACGAGCGCGACCTCAAGCGAACCGGTGTCGAAGGCGGCGCGCACGACCAGGTGATGCGGCTTGCCGAACTGGCGCAGACCGCCGGCCTCGACGGCATCGTTTGCTCGGGCAAGGAAGTCGGCGAAGTGCACAAGCAGTGGAAAGAAGGCTTCTTCGTCGTCCCCGGCCTGCGCCCAGCCGGCGGCTCGGTGGGCGATCAGAAGCGGGTTGTCACGCCGCGCCAAGCGCGGGACGACGGAGCCAGCGTCCTCGTCATCGGGCGGCCGATCAGCCGCGCCGAGGATCCGGTGGAGGCGGCGCGCGCGATCGAAGCGACGCTTTAGCGGGCCACTGCGCCGGGGCGCACGGAATGCGCGTCTCTCGACTCTGGCGCGGCAGGCATTAAGTGGCGCAGCGATGCCTGAACCCGAAATCAAGATTTGCGGCCTCACCACGCCCGAAGCAGTCGATGCGGCGGTTGCGGCGCGCGCGACTCACATCGGCCTGGTCCATTACCCGCCCAGCCCTCGCCATCTGACGCTGGAGCAGGCGATGCGGCTGCGCGTACGCGTGCCGCGCGAGATCAAGGTCGTGCTGCTGCTGGTCAACGAGCAGCCGCAGCCGACGCTGCAAGCGATCCAGGC
>CAYTPY010000049.1:0-14236 GCA_964439725.1 uncultured Erythrobacter sp.
CGGCGTCTACTGGTGGAGCGGCATCGACAGCGAGCTGATCTACGTCGGCGATGCCGGCGCGGTCGAGCCGAACGACGCCAGCAAGCGCCACGGCTACGAGATCACCGCGTTCTACAAGCCCAACCGCTGGCTCGCCGTCGATGCGGTCTGGACCGGCTCCGACGCGCGCTACGTCGGCCTACCCGAAGGCGAGGATTACGTGCCCGGTGCGCTCGAATCCGCCGGCGAGCTCGGCGTGTCGGCGATCTTCCCCGAATTCAACGCCGCCGCGCGGCTGCGTTATCTGGGCCCGCACCCGCTGATCGAGGACGACACCGTCCGCGGCGAATCCACCCTGCTCGTCAACCTGCGCGCCGCCTGGACTCCGCAGAACCTCGCCGGCTTCGAGATCTACAGCGAGTTGCTCAACGTCTTCGACAGCAAGCGCCACGACATCGACTATTTCTACGAGACCCGCCTGCCTGGCGAGGCGGCCAGCATCGAGGGCCGCAACAGCCGCGTCGTCGAACCGCGGCAGCTTAGGGTTGGCGTCAAAAAAACGTTCTGATGACAAAGCCTCTCCCCTTCGACGAAGGGGAGAGGAAGCTCTACTCAGTCCCCGCCTTCTTCGAGCTGCTCCGCCGACAGCGTGCCCAGCCGCCCGGCGCGTGAGGCCGTGATGTAGTTGCGCACCTGCACGTTGCCTTCGTGGCAGGCATATTCAAAGAACGCGTAGTCGTCGTCGCGCGTCCAGTCGAAGCGCAGCGTCCACGGGCCGGTAAAGACCTGCGGGTCAGAATAAGTGAGTTCATAGGTGATGGTATTCTCACCCGTCATCGTCAGACGTTCCGTCACCTTCGCCTGTGCGCTCGTCGGGATCGTGTTATACGGGGGGATACCGCGGGTTGCCATGTTCAGCGGGCTACCGTTGCGGGCGAACATGTCGTGCGTCGCGCTGTCTCCGGCCTTGATGTTGGTGGTTTCAATGACGAGCGTGTTGCCTTCCCATCGCCCGCGGCTGCTACCCAGCCAGGCCTCGACGGGCTTCGGCCACGGCTCCAATTGGCTGGCGACGGGAATGATGCGGGTGCCGAGCATCTCCAGCGCGATCGTTACATACCCCGGCGTCTGATAGATGCGGATGCCGTTGTTGTAGCGGAACGGCAGCATGGAGGCCGGGAAGCCGCGGCTGATGCAGCGGTCCCAGCTGTCGAAATCGGTCACCCAGTCGAACTCGGTGTTTGGCGTCCAGCTCGACCGGCCGGCACGATACAGCGCCTCGGCGTAGGGCGTCATCGCCGGCAGCTTACCGTCCGTGGGCTCTACCACCATCGAGGTCCGACGCTGGCCGGCGAGGTATTCGATCCAGTGGCCGCTTCCGATCGTCTCTTCCTGCTCCTCCCGCTCGTATGCCTGCTCAAGCTGTTCGACGCGCGCCTGCTCAGTCGCCAATTCCTCGTCGGTTTTCCAGAAGCGGTTGCCGTACTGCTCCGGCCGGTTAACGGGCATCTCTGCCACATCGTTGATCGGCCAAGTGCCGCGGAAATCCGGATCGCCCCACGCCGTTTTGCGGGGCTGGAAGTCGGTCGAAACCGGCGGCATCGTCGTCAGGTCGGCAGGAGGCTCCTGCGCAACGGACGGCGCCGCCAGCATGGCGGCCAAAACAGTGCCGGCCGCAAACAGGCGATATCTCAGACTACGGTGATTCATGGCGGAAACTCCCAACTTTCGCCGCGCGGACAAGCGCGCATGTGACTCGTTCCCGGGCCTGATAGGCACTGGGGACAGCAAATAAATCATCAAATTGTCGCGCGGTGCCTTTGCCTCGCACTCGCTTCCGATCCGGCTTATGGTGTCGGCCATCCTTTCGGGGGGAGAAACGACGTGAAGAAGTTTGCTGCGTTCACCCTGCTACTCGCAGCCCCACTAACGGCGCAGAACGGTGAACCATACTACGCCTCCGCTATCTGGCCAGTGCACGCCTCCGACACCGCATGCACGATCATCCAGGTTTCGGGCGGCGACGACGCAGCGCTCAGCATTGAGCTGCAAGGGCGCGAAGTTCTTCTCACCAGCACCAGTTCGGTGGAATCAGAGCTGCCGGAAACCGGCAAAGTGGAACTCGCGCTAGTGTTCCTCGACAACGGCCGCGTACGCCGCGACGACGGCTGGGGTACACGCGAGTTTACCTACGCTCGTGCCGGGGACCTCTATCGCTTCTCCACCCGTTTCGCCGGTGACAGGAACATGCGGCAGATCCTGTCCGACCTGGCTGCGAGTCGCTCGCTTGGGATACTGCAGGACGAGCAAGTCATCTTCTCCTTTGACCTCGCCGACATCGCCCCTTCGATAGCGCGGCTCGAAGAATGCTCTGGCCGCGCCCGAAACTGACCAACGCTCCACCTCAATCGGAGCGCTTCCCTTCCCGTGTTGCTTGACTTCCCTGCACAAGGGCCCATCATCCATAATATGGCTACCTTGCACACCCGCTTCAGGCACAACAGCGGCCAACTGCTCGCAGGCCTCTAGCCCGAGCTCGCCTGAAGGACGGCGGGACTCGGGGTCTCCGCAAGTAGCGTCACTTCGATCCGCAAGGGCGGATCTCTTCAGGAACATCAGTCATGACCACCAAGGTAGCGAGCCCCGTGCGGCCCGCGATCATCCTTATCGATACCGAAGCCGACGCGTTGTTCGACCTCGCTTCCCAGGCGCAGGGCAAATCAGTGCTCTCCGCGGGCTTGCTGCTCGAAGAGCTCGACCGTGCCGACACGGTCGATCGCAGCGCCATCCCCGACGATATCGTCACGATGCACTCGCGGGTCGAGTTCGTGGACGAACGCTCTGGCGAGAAGCATGAGGTCGAGCTCGTCTATCCCGGCGAAGCGGACTCCGGCCAGAGCCGCATTTCTGTGATGACGCCGATCGGCGCCGCTCTGATCGGTCTGAGGACGGGAGCGACTATCGAGTGGCCCGATCGTGCAGGCACGGTCCGCCGCCTGCGGGTCGACAATGTCACGCAGCCGAGGCAAGAACCATGATCGTCATGGAAAGCGCGGACTGGCGACTTTATCGGGGGTACGAAATCGTCGCCAGAAAGGCGGGTTTGTTCGGCCGCCGCCGCTATCAGGTCTGGCGCATGGGCGAAAGCCAGGGGACCTTCCGCGACCCCATCGCGGCCGAACTGCATGTAGACGAGCTGCTGCGGGGCTGAACCCGCTCCACCTTGCGCTTCCCGGATCCATCCGGGGCTGGCCAAGCGGCGCAACCACCCTATCATCCTCTCGCGATCACTAGGAGAGGGGATGCGATGCCGGGCCCGTTGCCGCCAACCAATGACGATCGTCTGATTTGGGACATCTGGGAGTCGCAGTTCCGGCTTCCGGCCTGCACCGTTGCCGACGAACTCGGCGTATTCCGAGCGCTCGGCGATGCAGCGCTGGGTACGGACGAATTGGCGCGTGGTCTCGACCTCGAAGTTCATCCTTTGTCGATTCTGCTAGCTGCGCTCGCATCCTCGGATCTCATCGAGAAGCGGGAGGGCAAATGGCGCGCGCTTCCGGCCGCACGGACCTGGCTGCACCCGGAGGCCGAAGGTTACTGGGGGGGCTTCCTTCACGGTTACCGCGAACGCACGCCGCTTCACGCGCAATTGCTTGAGGCCATGCGCACTGGAAAGAGGCCCGAAAAGTTCAACTCAGGCGCACCTGAGTGGGAACGCGGTGAGATGAGCGCGGAGGCGGCCCACCGCATCGCCGCTTTCATGCACGCCCACTCGATGGCGCCGGCCCGCGGCGCAGCGGCCCACCCCGTGTTCAGCCAGGTCCGGCATCTAATGGAAATCGGTTGCGGCTCCGGCGCCTATGGCATCGAAATCGCGAAGGCCCATCCCGGCCTCAAGGTCACGCTGCTCGATCTGGCCGCGATGGCGGCCGAAGCCGGCGAATACGCGAAGCGCGCCGGCGTCACCGACCGCGTCGATACCGCCGCCTGCAACATGTTCACCGAAGACTGGCCGACCGGTCCCGACGCGCATTTCTTCGCCAACGTGTTCCACGATTGGTCCGCCGAGACCAACAAACTGCTGGCGCGGAAGAGCTTCGATGCCCTTCCTTCCGGCGGCCGCATCTTCCTCAGCGAAGTGCTGATGGACGACGACGGCACCGGCCCTTGGCATGCGGCCGCGTTCAGCCTGCTGATGCTGGTTGGCACGCTCGGCAAGCAGTACTCACTACCGGAGTTGCGCGAGATCCTCGAAAGCGCTGGCTTCATCCGGATCGAAGCGGTTCGTACCGGCGGTGGTTACTATTCGCTAGTCAGCGCGGAGAAGCCCTGATCCTCAGGCAGCAGCGCGGACCTGTTCGGCAACGGCCGGCAGCGCGCCTTCGATGCAGATCTCGCACTGCACGCCCTCGGGCCGGTAATCGACCTCGACCTTGCTCAGCGCGCCTTGGCGGCGCAGCAACTGAGTGCCCATTCCCGTCCTGGTCGGGGGCGCAACCGGCGGCCCACCCTCCTCGCGCCATACCAGCCGCAGCAGCCCGTCGCCACCTTCCCCCAGGGTCCACAGCACGGTGACGTGCCCGGAGGGCGTGCTCAGCGAACCGTACTTGGTCGCGTTGGTGCACAGTTCATGTAGCGCCAGGCTGAGCGGAACGCACGCGTCGCGCGGCACTTCGCAGTCGGGCCCGGACAACGTGAAGTTGGCTGAAGTCCGAAACGCCTCGACGGCCTGCTCGACCAGCCGCTGGATTTCACAGTGCCCCCGGTGGCCGACGCTGAGCAAATCAGTAGCCCGGGACAGTGCTCGCATCCGGCCCGACAGCGCCTTCTGGAACTCCGCGGGTGTGCTGTGGCGCGCGGTCAGCGTCGCTAGCGCGTTAACCGTAGCGAACATGTTCTTGACCCGGTGCATCAGTTCATCGTTGAGTAGCGTTTCGCGCGCTTTGGCGGCTTCCAACTCGCGCACCAACCGGCGGCACATTTCGCCGCTCATGATCAGAACCACGCAGGACAATGCGAACATGCCTTCGCGCAAGATCGTCTCGGCGTCGACGACGAAACGTCCAGGGTCGCCGAGGAAAGCGAAATTGGCGATAAGGCCGGAGGCCACGGCGACGCCCGCGCCCCAGCGCCAACCAAGTAGCAGCGTCGCGAGCAGTACCGCGGGATAATAGGTCGTGAACGCCACACCCGTGACGCTTTGGTCAATCGACCACCGCAGCGCGGTAGGCGCTGCCACCGCAACGACGCTCCACCCGAGCGCGGCGAGCGGCGGCCGCTCTGCCAACAGGGCCCGCCTGACGGCAGGAATACGGTCCACGATGGTTCCCCTTACGACCCGAGGGCCGCTGAGTAGCAGATTTTTTTGCTGGCTGGAATTGCACTTGGTTAGGAAATCTGCGCCGATGTTAATTTCTCACACCAGGGTCTGAATCGCTCCATCTCGCCTGTGGCGAGACTGCAGCACACACTGCCGAACCGGCGGAGAATCGGATCGGGCACGCGCTCGTGCGACTTGTCGTCAGCCCTCTTATTCGCCAGGCATCCCCCGTGACGACGAACGGAGCAGAGAATTCCAGCCCCAACTATGGCGGCAAGCTTCCTCCCCTTCGCGAGGTGATCGCGGCACATGGTCTCAGAGCGTCGAAAGCGCTCGGGCAGAACTTTTTGCTCGACGAGCAACTGCTCAACCGGATCGCGCGGACAGCCGGAGACTTGCGCGACCAGCCCGTGCTCGAAATTGGGCCGGGTCCGGGCGGGCTGACCAGGGCTTTGCTGCGCGCCGGCGCGCGGGTCACGGCGATTGAGATGGACCGCCGCTGCCTTCCCCCGTTGACGGATCTAGCCGAAGCATTTCCGGGACAGCTCCGCACGATCGAAGGCGACGCGACGCGGATCGACCACACTGAGTTGATGGGGGAGCCTTTCGCCGTTGTGGCCAACTTGCCCTATAACGTCGGCACCGCCCTTCTGACTCGCTGGCTCGGCGGAGACACCTGGCCCCCACAGTGGAAGAGCCTGACGCTGATGTTCCAGCTCGAGGTGGCGCAACGCATCGTCGCGACGCCTGGGAGTGAGGCGTACGGCCGTCTAGCAGTGCTCGCGCAGTGGCGCTCCACCGCCACGTTAGCGATGAAAGTACACCGCAGCGCCTTTACGCCTCCCCCCAAGGTCATGAGCGCGGTGGTCCATATCGAACCCGCTCCACAGCCCCCCGATGTATCGCCGCGTATCCTCGAGAAAGTGACCGAGACCGCGTTCGGCCAGCGCCGCAAGATGCTGCGCCAGAGCCTCAAGAGCATGAATGGTGCAGTCGAGGCGCTGGCCAGGCTCAGCATCGACCCGCAGCGCCGCGCCGAGACCCTGACCATCGACGAGTTCGTTGCGCTGGCGCGGGAACTTTCGTGAGCCAGGTCGTCCAGTTATTCAGCAATCCGAACTCCGGATCCTACAAGGTGGAGCGGCTGCGCGCACTTGCCGCCGCCTTCGAAGATTTGGGCGCCACCGTCGTCGAGTGCGAGAGCGGCAGCTCGGTACCAGTGATCCGTGCCGATGCGACCCACGTCTGCGTGGCGGCGGGCGACGGCACTGTGCGCCACGTCGCTGGAGCGGTGGCAAGAGCGGGACACTCGGTCGCGCTCAGCATCTTCCCGGCCGGCACAGTAAACCTGCTGGCGAGGGAGGCGGGCTATCCATCCGACCCTGTGGAGTTCGCGCAACGCGCTTTGGTGAGCGAACCGCGCCGCAAGCACTATCCGGCAAGTCTCGGCGATGGCTACTTTTTCGCCTGTGCAGGAGTGGGGCCTGACAGCTTGGCCGTGGCGAAAGTTTCGCTCAGGCTCAAACGGATGGTGGGCCGCTTAGCTTACGCTGCGGCGTTCTTCGGCCTTCTGGCGAAGTGGCCCCGCCATCGCATCAGCCTTGCTTGCGCCGGGCGCACGATCGCCTGCGAGGCGTTCTACGTGGCCAAAGGGCGGTACTACGCAGGCAGCTGGAGCTTCGCGCCGCAGGCGAGGCTGGACGAGCCACTGCTGCACGTGGTCGCCCTCGCTCAGGCCAGGCGGCGGGACTATGCGCGGTTCGTGTGGACGCTGTTGCGGGGTCGCGATCCTGCAGAACTTCCCTTCGTAACGGTGCTGCACTGTACGCGTTTGCAGGCCACCTCAGATGCCGCGCTTCCGATTCAGGCTGACGGTGACGTGGTGGATACCCTTCCGTGCACTATCGCCGTCTGCGAAGCGCCTCTTGCCTTCTGCTAGCGGCTTTCCTTGACCTTGCGGCGCCAGGCGTGGAGCAGCGGCTCAGTGTAACCGTTCGGCTGCTCTAGCCCGCGGAAAACTAGGTCCTGCGCTGCCAGAAAGGCCGGATGGGAGTCCCAGTTCCCCGCCATCGGGCGGTACGCGGGATCGCCGGCATTCTGGCCGTCGACCTTCTCCGCCATGCGCTTCAGCGCCGCGCCGACTTGCTCTTGGCTGACGACTCCATGCAAGAGCCAGTTAGCGATATGCTGGCTTGAGATCCGCAGCGTGGCACGATCCTCCATCAGCCCGATGTCGTTGATGTCCGGGACTTTCGAGCACCCGATGCCCTGGTCGATCCAGCGCACAACATAGCCGAGTAATCCCTGGCAGTTGTTGTCGAGTTCGTCGGCGATTTCCTCCTCGCTCCAGTTCGTACCTTCGGCAAGGGGGAGCGTCAGCAGTTCGTCGATGCCCGGTGCCTCACCCACCAGGGGCTGGACGTCGAAGACATCGGTAGCGTGGTAGTGCAGCGCGTGGAGAACGGCGGCGGTCGGCGATGGCACCCACGCGGTGTTCGCGCCCGCTTCCAGATGAACTCCCTTCTCCTCGAGCATCGCTCGCATGCGGTCCGGCGCCGCCCACATGCCTTTGCCGATCTGTGCCTTGCCGGAAAGGCCGCAGGCCAACCCAATCGCGACGTTGCGCTGCTCGTATGCAGCGAGCCAGTCCGAGTTCTTCATCGCGCCTTTGCGGATCATCGGTCCGGCGCGCATCGAGGTGTGGATCTCGTCTCCCGTGCGGTCGAGGAACCCCGTATTGATGAAGGCGATCCGGTCCCGCACCGCATGGATGCAGGCGGCAAGATTGGCGCTGGTGCGGCGCTCCTCGTCCATTACGCCGACCTTGATCGTGTGCCGTTCGAGCCCGAGCAGGTCTTCCACCGCATCGAACAAGTCATTGGTGAACGCGCACTCCTGCGGTCCGTGCATCTTGGGTTTGACGATGTAGACGGACCCACAGCGGCTGTTCGGGCGAGCCGAATTGCCTGATACGTCGAGCGCGCCGATGGCGCCCGTGATGACCGCATCGAGGATTCCTTCGGGAATCTCGCCATTGCCTGTCATCAACACGGCCGAATTGGTCATAAGATGGCCGACATTGCGCACGAACAGCAGGCTACGGCCCGAGAGGACCCGCTCGGTACCGTCGGGACAAGTCACCGAGATGTCATCGGCTAGCTTGCGAGTCAGTGCCTGCCCGCTCTTCTGGAAGGTGGCTTCGAGATCGCCGCGTATGACGCCTAGCCAATTGCGGTAGCCAAGCAGCTTGTCCTCGGCATCGACCGCGGCGACGGAGTCTTCCAGGTCAACGATCGTGGTCAGAGCGGCCTCGATGCGGACATCAGCAATCCCGGCCGGATCGCCGCGGCCCACCGGATGATTGGAATCGAACACCACCTCGATATGCAGGCCGTTGTTGCAGAACATCAGCCCCTCGGCCGTCCGGCCGATGTAAGATTCCGGCTCGCGCAGGTCGATGTCCTGCGGCCCGGCGATGTCACTCCAAGAATCGTCGTGTAGCGGCAGCGCAAGATCGAGAAAGGCTCGTGCCGCTTCGATCACCGCCGCGCCGCGCGCCGGATCGTAGCTCTCTCCTTGTGCGGGGGGCGCATGTGGAAGTGCGTCGGTGCCATAGTAAGCGTCGTAGAGGCTGCCCCAGCGGGCATTGGCGGCGTTGAGCAGGAAGCGGGCATTGAGAGCCGGAACGACGAGCTGCGGCCCCGCCATTGCGGCGATTTCAGGATCGACGTTGCGCGTCCCGATCTCGAACGGCTCCGGCTCCGGAACCAGATAGCCGATCTCTTCCAGGAAGGCACGATAGGCGGTCGCATCGTGTGGCTGCCCGCGCCGCTCGGCATGCCAGCGGTCGATCCGCGCCTGTAGCTCGTCCCGTTTATCGAGAAGATGCCGGTTCCGCGGCGCAAAGCGGCTCACCAGCTCGGCAAAACCCGCCCAGAACGCGCCGATGTCGCGGCCGAGCGGAACCAGTATCTCGGTCTCGATGAAATCGGCCAAGGCCGCGTCCACCTGCAGTCCGTACTTCTCGACCCGCTCTCCAGCCATCGTGCGTCTCCTAACCTGGCCGTCCTAGGCAAAGCTGTGCGCCAAGGCGAGGGACTGTTTGACACAACCCGCCCGCAAACTAGGCTCGTTGCGGATGAAACTGACCGCCGCCGAGCGAGACCTGATAGAGCCGATCGAGCCGGCCACTATGCTGGAGCAAACCCAGCGCTGGAGCGCCATCAACAGCGGCACCAGCAACCTCGCGGGCCTGCAGCAACAAGCAGAGGAAGTGGCAGACGCATTCTCGGCGCTCCCGGGCGAGCCCGTGCTCCATCAAGGCAAGCGGGTCGACGCAGTCGACGCCGAAGGTCGCGAGTTCGAGGTGGAGCATGGCCGGCATCTGGTGCTGCGAGTACGGCCCGAAGCCGAGCGGCGATTCCTGCTCACGGGCCACATGGACACCGTGTTCCCCCCTGAGCACCCGTTTCAGCACGGGCGCTGGCTGAACCCCGACACCTATAATGCCCCGGGTGCGGCAGACATGAAGGGCGGGCTCGCCGTGATGCTAACCGCACTTCGGGCGTTCGAAGCCACCCGCCCAAACATCGGATATGACGTGCTGATCAATGCCGATGAAGAGACCGGCTCGCTCTCCTCCGCTCCACTAATCACCGAGCTGGCCCGAGGTAAGGCTGCGGCCCTTACGTATGAACCGGCGGCACTGCCCGATGGAACCTTGGCGCACGAACGTGGCGGCAGCGGCAACTTCAGTCTGGTAGTGACCGGCCGCTCCGCGCACGCGGGGCGCAACCCCAAGGAAGGGCGGAATGCGATCGTTGCGGCCGCGGCCCTGGCACTCCGCTTGAAGGCATTGGAGCATGACGGGCTAAGTGTGAACCCCGCCCGGATCGAAGGGGGATCGGCAAACAATGTGGTGCCCGACAAGGCGGTGCTTCGGTTCAACATTCGTCCTAAGAGCATAGCAGCAACCCAGACGTTCGAAGCCGATCTCAAGAGGTTGCTGGATGCCGTTAAACGCGAGCATGAGGTAACGGTCACGGTGCATGGCGGGATCACCCGCCCCCCCAAGCCGGTGGATATCATGGCCCAGGTACTCTTCGACCTTGTGCGCAGCGCCGGCGCAGATCTCGGTCAAGAGATTGGCTGGCAATCGAGCGGCGGGGTCTGCGACGGCAACAACATTGCAGCCTGCGGCGTGCCGGTGGTTGACACGATGGGTGTGCGCGGCGGCGCGATCCACTCCTCCGACGAGTACCTGATCGTTTCCTCGCTGGCTGAGCGCGCGGCACTGTCAGCGGTGGTGCTTCATCGCTTGGCCCAGGGAGCGCTTGCATGACTTACCGCCTTCGCGCGGCCCGGCTGGCCGATCTCGAAGCGCTTTACGAATTGGCCAAGCTGACCGGCGGCGGCTTCACCAATCTGCCACCTGACCGCGCCACGCTCACGCGGAAGCTGGCGCGAGCCGAAGCCGCCTATGCGAACCCGGCGGATAGCTTAGGCGACGAAGAGTTCGTGCTGGTGCTGGAGCGCGCTGGTAGCGGCGAAGTGCGCGGTACGTGCCAAATGATGACTCAAGTCGGACAGCAATGGCCGTTCTATTCCTATCGCCTGACCACTCTCAGCCAGCATTCGGCGGAGCTCGGCCGCACCGTGCGGGCTGAGATGCTGAACCTCGTTACCGACCTCGAAGGCTCCAGCGAAGTCGGCGGCTTGTTCCTGCACCCGAACGAACGGGCGGGCGGGCTCGGCCGTCTGCTGGCACGCAGTCGCTACCTGTTCATCGCCATGCATCGGGCCCGGTTTTCCGACCGGATTCTGGCGGAGCTGCGCGGCGTGCAGGACGAGCGCGGCGGCTCGCCGTTCTGGGACGGGGTGGCCGGCCGCTTCTTCGGAATGAGTTTCCAGGAAGCCGACTATTTCAACGCGATCAACGGCAACCAGTTCATTGCTGATCTCATGCCCAAGCACCCGGTCTATGTCGCGATGCTCAGCGAAAGTGCGCGGAGCGCGATCGGCGTGCCGCATCCGTCGGGTCGGGCGGCTATGAGGATGCTGGAAGAAGAAGGCTTCGCTTATCGCGGATATGTCGACATTTTCGACGGCGGCCCAACTATGATGGCAGAGACCGACCGGGTGAAAAGCGTCGCCGCGGCTCGGCCGGCGACTGTGACCGGCACCGATTGCCCGAAGGGGGGTAAGGTCATCCTCGCGGCGGGGCGCCTGGCGAACTTTCGCGCCTGCTACGGCGCGTGCGAGGCGCAGAATGGCGGGATCGCGATAGACCCAGATGCCGCCGCCGCCCTGGAAGTGTCGCCGGGCGAAACAGTGTGGTGGGTGCCCCGTTGAGCCTTACCGAAATCAACTTCGACGGAATCGTCGGACCGAGCCACAACTACGCCGGGCTCAGCGCCGGGAACCTCGCGGCAACGGCTCACGCCGGACGAGTGTCCTATCCCCGCGAAGCGGCACTGCAAGGGCTGGACAAGATGCGCCGCAACCAGGCGCTGGGTCTCGTGCAAGGGTTCTTCGTGCCGCCCCCCCGCCCGAACGCCGCGTGGTTGCGCGAACTGGCGGCAGATGAGGCGACCAATCCGGCCCTGATCGCCGGTGCGTGGTCTGCCTCGGCGATGTGGACCGCCAATGCCGCCACCGTCTCTCCAGCGCCCGATACTGCTGATGGCCGCTGCCATCTGACCGTCGCCAATCTCGTGGCCATGCCCCACCGCTCGCATGAATGGCCAGACACGCTGCGGCAGCTCAAGCTCGCCTTCGCGGATAGTCGGTACTTCGCAGTGCATGAACCGGCGCCGTCCTGCTTCGGTGACGAAGGCGCGGCGAACCACATGCGGCTGACATCGCGGCATGACGAGCCGGGGATAGAGATCTTCGTCTATGGGCGTGATGGCGGGCCCTTCCCCGTTCGCCAGCACGAGCAGGCCAGTCGCATCGTCGCCCGCCGACATAAACTCGATCCCGATCGCGTGCTGTTTGCCGAGCAGAGCCCCGAAGCGGTCGCGGCGGGAGCGTTCCACAACGACGTCGTCGCGGTTTCGAACGAGCGAGTGCTGTTCGCGCACGAACGCGCCTTTGCCGATCCTGGGCGGCTCTATGCAGCACTTCGCGACAAGCTCCCGGATGCTGAGGTCGTCGAAGTGCCCGAAAGTGCCGTGAGCTTGTCTGAAGCGATCCGATCTTACCTCTTCAACGCCCAGCTCGTATCGCTGGGAGGCGGCGAGCAAGCGCTGATCGTGCCAACGGAGGCCTGCGAGAGCCGCGCGGTGCGCAGCTTCCTCGACGAGCTTCTCGCTGGTAACGGGCCGATCCGGCGAGTGGTTGCGGTGGATGTGCGCCAATCTATGGCGAACGGCGGCGGACCCGCATGCCTCCGGCTGCGGGTAGTAGCCGATCCTGCCACGGTGGACGCGCGCTTCCTGCTCGACGAACAGAGATCGGACGCGATCGAACGAACCATCCGCGAGCGTTGGCCGAAGCAGATCGATCCCAGCGACATCGGTAACGAAAGCCTGGCGCGCGATGTGCTTTCGGCTCGTCGTAGCCTGCTCGGTCGCCTCGATTTGGAACAACTGGCTTAGCGATCAAGGCCGCGCTTTACATCGCAGCGGCGATTTACCACTGTTGTCGACGGAACCTGCGGGCTGCCGCGGGGATTGCTCAAGCAGCGGTTAACGATCGGACTCGATGCATGTTGCGCAAGATTTCGAGGCTGTTTGTCATAAAGACACGCTTCGAAGCGTTCCTGATCATCTACGCCTTGGCGCTGGGTGCCACCACGCGCGGAGCGCAGTATCTTGAGCAATATCCCGGTTGGGGCGGCTACCTGCTGTTCCTCGCCTGCACCGGCGCGGTATTCCTGGCCGGGGCCAAAATCCTCGATTGCCTGAAGTACGAGAAAGCTGCCGCCCAAAAGGCGCAGAAGTAGCTACGCGGGTTTTCCAGCGTAGATCATCCGCCCTTCGCCGAGCATCTCCATCACTGTTCCAACTTCGCCAAGCTCGAAGGCGAAACATCCCTGACTGCGCCCGATCCTGCCCTGCCGCGGGATCAGGTCCGGGTCGACGTAAGGCGCGCCGTGAATTACGATGGCCCGATCCATTGCCATGTTGTTATCGGGCTCCAGTCCGATCAACCGCTGCGACCGGCCGTACTTGCCTACGTACGGCTGCGCGGTCACGTAAGCGCCGCGCGAGGTCGCGTTCGAGCCGAGCGTGTTCGAAAAGCTCTGCACCATTCCGGTGCCCGCAGGATCGGAACCGCTGCCGTGCGCAACGAGCCAACTACGCTCCACCCGGCCAGTCGCGACGTCCACGATATGGAAGCGAGGTTCGCTCGATGGCAGCGAGAAGTCGACCACGGCGATCCTGTCCCGATGGAGCACTCGCGCGGAATGGTCATCAAGCGCGGCAAGCGCCTCGGCGATGAGTGGCTGGACCTCAGCGGACGGTAGCACATCCGGCACCGGGGAGGCGTGTACGGCGGGCAGAGCGGCGATGGGAGCCACGCCGGGAGCATGGGGCGAGGAAATGCACGAAGCGAGCGCCAGACTTGCTCCAACGGCAAGAACGACGCCGCGGATGCAGCGAAATGACAAATTCATGTGCGATCGATCCCGTGAGTGGCTCAGTTGCGCGGCCGCACGACCCAAGTGTCGAACGTGTCCGCTGCTCGATCCGCGCGTCCCGCCGCGATGATCGGCAAGAACGTTCCTCATGTGCGGGTGGGGGATTCTGTTGCTAGGCTCCCCCGGGCCCCCGGTTTCCGATTCTGTTACCCGGTTCGGTCCGAACCGTGCTCATAGCTTTGTAAGATCAGGCCGTTAGGCCGTCAGGTTACGCAGCGAGAGCAAGTGCTTCGTTGTCGTTGGCACTTGTGGGTTTTGAGCCTTTAACGGGTTACTCAGCCCGGGCGAAAACA
>CAYTPY010000050.1:0-14206 GCA_964439725.1 uncultured Erythrobacter sp.
CGCGTCGCGCGGCAGGTCGATGTCGATGCCCTTGAGGTTGTGCTCGCGGGCGCCGCGCACGGAAATGGTCGTCAGAGACATGGAGGCAGCGTGTTCCGCAAATGTTCACATGGGTCAAGAGGGCACGCGAACGGCCCACGGCGGGCGGAATGTGGGGTGGGCCGGGCCGCGATGCAACCTAGGCGGCGGGCGGGTAGAGCACGGCTCCGTCCTTGGCCACGGCGCCGGGGGTGAGCGTCGCGGGGCTGAGCTTGGCCGGGGCCATCAGGTGCAGCACGGTGACGCCGGCGGCGAGGAGGTAATCGGCGACGATGCGGCGGTGACAGCGCCACCACACCGCTTCCGAACACATGATCGCGCAGCGTTCGCTCTCGGCCAGCTCGAGCAGCTCGGCGAGGCCGGCGCGGAACGGCTCGGTCAGCGCGTAGTCGGCGTAGTTGTGGAAGCTCTTGTTGCGCCACAGGCCGTTGGTCTCGGGGTCGGCCTCCACCGTCCGGCCGCGCAGCCCGCCCAGCTCGGCGATGTAGCGGTGGCGGACCTGGTAGGCGGCGAGCTCCTCGGGCAAGCGGTCGAGATTGTACTGCGGATTGGTGCGCGAACGCGGGATCGTGCGGATATCCACGACGCGGGTGACCTCGCCGACGCGCAGCAGCTCGACGAACTCGGCGATCGAGCGGGTCGAGTGGCCGATCGTGCAGACCGGGAGCGGCTCCGGCAAAGCCCTACCCCGCCCCGCCGCCGGGCCGGCCGCGGAACAGCATCGGCGCATAGGCGAGCAGGAACAGCACGAAGGCGCCGGCCCACAGCGCCCCGGCCGCTTCCATGCCGGCGCGGTAGCCGATGACCCCGAGCGGGGCGATCACCCGCAGCAGGGCGCCGAGCGTGATCAGAACATAGGCCGCCACCGTCAGCGGCCCGGCTTTCAGCTCGCGCCCGGTATGGCCGAGCGTGGCGCGGGTCATCACCGCCAGGATCATCGTCGCCATCGCCCCCGCGGTGAGCGCGTGGATGGCTGACGTGCGCGGGATGTCGAAGTCGAGGATCGACCAGCCGAGCAGCAGCAGCCCGATCGGCACCCAGAGGTAGCCGACATGGAGAACCACCACGATCGGGTCGCTGACCGTCCGCCAGCCGCGCCACTGCGCCAGCCGCGCCAATTGCAGCACCCCGGCGGCAAGCAAGACTATTCCGGTGAGCACGGCGGTCGGAACCAGCACCCACATCAGCAGCGCCAGCGCGGTCGCCGTGAGGACCGCCTGGTCGAAACGGCCGGGCTGCGTCGGCAGGCCTTGCTTCCAGCCCTGCTTGGTCATCCAGTTGCGGGTGAACGAGGGCACGATGCGCCCGCCGATCACCGCGATGATCAGGACCACGAGCGCGATACCGGCGCGGATGCCCGCTTCGCTGTCGCCGATCAGGCCGGCAACGGCGGCATAGTCGACGGCATTGGCGATCCCGAGCAGCAGCACCATGCCAACCACCGGCAGGTTGCGGTTCTTGGCGGCAACGACCTCCCGCCCGGCGACCAGCGCGAAGACCAGATAGAACCCGACATCGAGCACGGCGGCGGGGAGCAGTCCCCACAGCTCCGAGCAAAGCAGCGCCAGCCTCCCCGCCAGCCACAGACCGAACAGCGCCAGCAGCGGCATTCCGGCGATCGGCAGCCGCCCGGTCCAGTTCGGAATGGCGGTCAGCAGGAAGCCGGCGATGATCGCGCCGACGAAGCCGAACAGCATCTCGTGCCGGTGCCAGGACAGTGCGTCGAACGCGGTCGGAAGAGTGAACCCGCCGATGAATGCGGCCAGCCACAACAGGAGCGCAATCACGGCCCAGAGCGGGCCGGCGAAGAAGAACGGCCGGAACCCTCCGCGCAGGATAGGCGGAGCCGCCGCCATTCGCGCCTTGCGCAAGGCCAGCATCTGCTCGCCGCGCGTCTTCGTCTCTTGGCCGTCCGTCATCGTCCAGGTCCGTTGTTTCGTGGAATGGCAGAATAGGGCAACGGCCTCCAATATCCACCTTTGCCGCTTCGGTTCGGCTGGATGCCTGTGCAGGACCGGCCTATGGCGCCCACATGAAGTTCACGTCTCCCCGCGGACGCGCGGCCGCCCGGCGCATCTGATCGGCCCGATGGAAGCGCTCTACCTCCCAATCCGGCATCTCCACATCACCGCGGTGCTGATCAGCGGCGCCTTGCTGCTGCTGCGCGCCGTGGCGCTGAACGCGTTCGGCGCGCGCTGGGTGGTCGCCAAACCGCTGCGGTATCTGTCCTGGACGATCGACACCGTCCTGCTGGTCGCGGCGCTGATGCTGACGACGATCATCCAGCAGTATCCGTTCGCCGATGGCTGGCTGACCGTCAAAGTCCTGCTGCTCGTGCCTTACGTCGTGCTCGGATACCTGGCCTTGCGCGGCTCTACGGCCAGCAAGCGTTGGCTTTCGCTGGCTGGCGCGGCAGCGACGTTCGGCTTCATCTACTCGGTCGCGCGGGCCCATCACCCGCTCGGGTTCCTCGCCTGAGCGGATCAGAACACCCATCCGTGGCTGCCGGCGACGGCGCCCAGCACAGTGACAAGCGAGGCGACCAGCAGGACCCAGTGCATCCGCTCCATCCGCGCGAAGTCGCGCGCCGGATGCGCTGAGCGCTCCATCCGCCGATGAAAGAACAGCGGCTCGATCACGAACAGCATCGCCGCGAACACCAGCCACACCGCGACCATCGCGTGCATCCACCAGTATTGCGGGTCGGCGAAGCGGCTCCACAAATCGGCTCGCCAGGTCATCCAGAACCCGCTGGCTCCGGCCAGGAGCACCCAGACCGCCGCCTGCCGCGCGAAACGCCCCTCGAAGCGATGGAAGGCTCCGAGCCGCTGCTCGGGCGGAACGCTGCGGCGGATCGAGGGCATCAGCACCGCCGTGACGAAGGCCACGCCGCCGATCCACATCAGCACGGCGAACACATGCAGCGCGCGAGCGGCGATGAAGTCGTCCAAGGAACCGCCTTTCGGGTCGTGAAGCGGGCATGTTGGGCCCCGCCGATGCGCCGCGCAACTGGGTTGTTCTGCGGGGAACCGAGGCGCCAAATCGTCGTTGCAGCGGTACGGGATGCGGACCGATCGCGGTGCGGATTCCCCCCTCCCGTCCAAGAGCATTGCGGTCGGTTCGCTCCCTCATCGAACATACTGATTGGAGGAGCTTAAAGATGGCAAATGGATTGCTTACGCCCTGGCGCCGCAGCTCCCTTAGCGGCCAACGGGGTGGTGGAACGCTGTTCGATCTGCACCGGCAGATGAATAGCCTGTTCGACGACTTGTTCGACCAAGGCGGCGATCGCCGGCTCTCTGGAGGGTCCGGCATCAACGTGCCTGCCATGGACATCCATCAGGACCAGGACCGGATCGAGATCACCGCGGAACTCCCCGGCGTGCGGGAGGAGGATATCGAGCTCACCATCGACGACGGCGTCTTGACGTTGCGAGGCGAGAAGCGGAGCGACCGCACCGATGAGGAGCGCGGCTACTCCGAGCGCAGCTACGGCGCATTCGAGCGGACCCTCACTCTCCCATCCAACGTCAACGAGGAGCAGTGCTCCGCCGATTTCCGCGATGGAGTGCTGACGATCACCCTGCCGAAGGCGGAACAGAAGCGCGGGAGACGGATCCCGCTGGGCGCCAACCGCCAGCAGACGATCGAAGCGCAAAACGATCCCGGCGAAGGTTCGATGCAGCAAGTCGCGCATGAGTCCGATCGCTGGAGCCAACAGGGCGAAGAACGGACCGGCCAGCAAAGCTGAGGCCAAACTGGCGAACCCCCGGCCGCCCGCGGGATACTCACCGCCCGCGGGCGGTTTGTCATATGAGGAGACAAGGCGATGGCTGAGACACGGACGTTCGACACGGCAGCGGGACCTCGCGATTCCTGGGCAGACGACTTGGCCGCAACCGCCGACAGCGTCCTCGGCCGTAACTGGGGCTGGACGCTCGCGCGCGGCCTGTTGCTGGTCGCCCTCGGCGTGCTGGCGTTCCTCGCGCCGGGCCCCGCGCTCCTCGGCTTCACGATGGTGTTCGCCGCGTTCTCCTTCGTCGACGGCATCTTCTCGGTGGCGAGCGGCGTGCGCGGTGCGCGCAACAAGCAGGAGCGCTGGGGCGCCTTGCTGCTTTCGGGCCTGTTCGGAATTGCCATCGGCGTGCTTTTCGTCCTGTTCCCGCTCGTTTCGACTTTCGCCCTCGCGCTCACCACGGTGCTGCTCATCGCGGCCTGGGCCATGGTCCGCGGCGTCTGCGAAGTGGCCGCTGCCATCCGGCTGCGCGAGGCGATCAAGGGCGAATGGCTGCTCGCCGCCTCTGGCGTGTTGTCGATACTGCTGGCCGCCGCGATCGTCGTCCTGCTGGCCTTAAACCCGGGACTGAGCGTGCTGTCGGTGGCCTGGCTGCTCGGGTTCTATGCGCTGCTGTCTGGCATCGCGCTGATCGTCCTGGCATTCCGCCTGCGCAGGATGGCGCGCTGAGTGCACAGGCTTTTCGTCGCGATCCGCCCGCCCGAGGCGGTTCGCGATCCGCTCATAGACACGATGGAAGCTCTCGAAGGCGCTCGCTGGGTCGACGACGAGAACCTCCACCTGACGCTGCGTTTCATCGGCGAGGTCGAGCGGCCGGTGGCGAACGAGCTCGCCGCGGCCCTCGCCCAGATCCGCTGGCCTCCGTTCGAGCTACGGATCGAGGGCATCGGCCATTTCACTCGCAAGGGCCGAACGAGCGCGCTGTGGGCCCGCCTGGCGGCGAGCGAGGAACTCGAAGGACTGCGGCAGAAAGTCGAAACGGCTTGCGAGGCGGTGGGGATCCCGCGCGAAACGCGCCGCTTCACCCCGCACGTGACGATCGCCCGGCTCAACCGCTCCACCGGGCCGATCGGCGGCTGGCTGGCCGCTTTCGGGGATGTTAGCGCCGGCCCGTGGGAAGTGCGCGACTTCATCCTCTACGAAAGTCACCTGGGCCAGACCGGTGCAATCTACGAGCCTGTAACCATATTCGACTTGCATGATTGACGGGCCAAGCATCGGGATTAGAGCGGTTTCCAATGAAACCGCCGTGCCTGTGGAGGTCCGGCGCGTACAGGAGACTATGCAATGCTCAACCGTCTGCTCGCCGGCGCGGCGCTCGGTGCCCTTTTGACCGCCTGCGCCACTACCGGCGACGCCAACACGCGCCCCGCGGCTGTCGCGATGCCCCAGGCCAGCGGCGTGTTCGCGCAGCCGAGTTCACTGCCGTTCCAGGCGCCCGATTTCACCCGGATCGCCGACAGCGACTATCAGCCCGCTATCGAGCAGGGCATCGCCATCCGCCTCGCAGAAATCGAAGCGATCGCGAACAATCCGGAAGCGCCGAACTTCGACAATACGATCGCCGCCATGGAGCTGAGCGGGCAGATGCTGTCGCGGGTGCAACGAGTGTTCAGCCAGGTCCAGGGCGCGAACACCAACCCGGCGCTCGGCGCCGTGCAGACAGCGGTCGCTCCTCAGCTCGCGGCGATGAACGACGCGACCTATCTCAACGACCAGCTCTTCGCCCGGGTCAAGGCCGTCTATGACAACCGCGCCGCCATGTCGCTGACCGGCGAGGACGCGATGCTGCTGGAGACGACCTATCAGGACTTCGTCCATGCCGGCGCGCAGCTCGACGCCGAGCAGAAGGAACAGCTCAGGGCGATGAACACCCGCCTTGCGGAGCTCGGCGCGGAGTTCTCGCAGCGCCTGACCGATGCGACGGTGGCCAAGTCGCCGATTTTCGATACGCGGGAGGAACTGGCCGGTCTGACCGAAAGCGAAATCCAGTCCGCGGCCGATCTGGCGGCGAAAAAAGGCCAGCCGGGCAAGTTCGCGCTGGCGCTGGTCAACACCACGCAGCAGCCGATGCTCGCCAGCCTGAGCAACCGGGAAACCCGGCGCAAGCTGTTCGAAGCCAGCCTGCAGCGGACTTCGGCCGGCGACGAGCACGATCTGACCGGGGTCATCTCCGAGATCGCCGACTTGCGCGCCCGCAAGGCCGCGCTGCTGGGCGAGCCAAGCTTCGCCGCTTACGCGATGTATGACCGCATGGTGCGCGAGCCGGCGCAGGCGATCGCGTTCATGCAGGACTTCGTGCCCGCCGTCGCCGCGACGCAGGACCGCGAAAAGGCCATGCTCGAGGAGATGATGCGCGCCGAGGGCATCAACGATGCGCTGCAGCCGTGGGACTGGACGTATTACGCCGAGAAGGTGCGCAAGGCGCGCTACGATCTCGATGAAAGCGAGATCAAGCCGTACTTCGAGCTCTGGCGCACGCTGGAAGACGGCGTGTTCTACTCGATGACCCAGATGTACGGCATCCGCTTCGAGCGGCGCAGCGACCTGCCCACCTATCACCCCGACATGCGCGTCTACACCGTCATCGACCACGACGGCAGCGACATCGGCCTGTTCTACATCGACCCGTTCGCCCGCCCGAGCAAGCGGGGCGGTGCCTGGATGGGAAGCTTCGTGCCGCAGTCGCACGTGCTCGGCACCAAGCCGGTCGTGCACAACACGCTGAACGTGCCGGCTCCGCAGCCCGGCGAGCCCGCGCTGATGACGTTCGACGAAGTGATGACGATGTTCCACGAGTTCGGCCACGCCATCCACGGCCTGTTCGCGGACCAGCAGTACGTCTCGCTTTCGGGCACCAGCACGGCGCGCGACTTCGTCGAGTTCCCGAGCCAGTTCCACGAGAACCTGGCGACCCTGCCGGCGGTGCTGAACAACTACGCCCGCCACCACGAGACCGGGCAAGTGATCCCGGCCGAGCTGGTGCAGAAGATCGAGGCGGCGGCGAACTTCAACCAGGGCTTTGCGTTCAGCGAAGTGCTGTCGGCGGCCCTGCTGGACATGCAGTGGCACGCCTTGACGCCCGCGAACAGCAAGCAGGACGCCGAGGCTTTCGAACGCCAGGCGCTGGCGAGCATCGGGCTGGACACCGAAGTGGTGCCGCCGCGCTATCGCTCGCCGTACTTCCGGCACATCTGGGAAGGCTATGCCGCGGGCTATTACAGCTACATCTGGACCGAGATGCTCGCACACGACGCCTGGGCCTGGATCGAAGCCAACGGCGGGCCGACGCGCGCCAACGGCGATCACGTTCGGGCGACGTTCCTCGGCCAGGGGCACACCAAGGACTATGCGGTGATGTACCGCGACTATGCGGGCCGCGACCCGCAAGTCGGGCCGATGCTGCGTGCGCGCGGCCTCGCCGGGGACGACGCCAAGCCGCAAGCCGCGGACGAAACCGGCACTACGCCGTAGCTAGCCACTGACCAGGGCGCGCGCGCCCGGCTCGCCGAGCCAGCGCGCGCGAACGCCCCAGACGCGCTCGATCACGCCTGCGGCGAGCGCATCTTCGGGCGGACCGTCGGCCGCGACATGGCCCTGATGCAGCACCAGAACCCGGTCGGCGTGGTTCATCGCCAGCGCCAGGTCGTGGAGCACGAGGACCACTCCGGTGCCTCGCTCCGCCGCGCGCCGAAGATGCGCGAGCAGCGATAGCTGGTGGCCGAGATCGAGCGCGGCCAGCGGCTCGTCGGCGAGAATCCAGCGCGGCTCCCCCGCCAGAACGCGCGCGAGCAGGGCGCGGGCGCGCTCGCCGCCCGACAAAGTGGAGACCGGGCGCCCGGCGAGATCCGCCAGATCGACCGAGCGCAGCGCCTCGGCCACGTGCCGCTCGCCCGCCGAGCCATGCGGCAGCCGGCCCAGCGCCACCAGCGCTTCGACCGACACGTCCCACGCTACTTCGCCGTGCTGGGGCAAGTAGCCGATCGCGCGCGCCCGCGCTGGGCCGCCCGGCAGCGGGCCGCCGCCGAGCAGGACCTCGCCGCGTTCGGGTGCGAGCAGGCCGGCGAGCACCTGGAGCAAACTCGACTTGCCGGCCCCGTTCGGGCCGCAAATCGCGGTGATCTGGCCGGGTGCGAGATGCGCGTCGACGCCCGCAAGCCGGTCGCGGATCGCCACGCCGATGGCCGAGAGCCCCTCGTTCGCGTTCATGGCCAGCCCTTCCGCATCCGCAGCAGCAGCCAGAGGAAGAACGGCGCCCCGACCAGGCTGAGCGCGATGCCGAGACGCAGCTCGGTCACCAGCGGCAGGATGCGGCAAAGGCAATCTGCCACCAGCACCAGGAGCGCGCCGGCGAGCGCGCTCGGCACGATCAGCGAACTGGGGCGGCGGTCGGTGAGCGGGCGCACGAGATGCGGCACGATCAGGCCGACGAAGCCGAGAATCCCCGCGACCGCCACGCCCGATCCCACCGTCAGCCCGGTGCCGGCGATCATCAGCACCTGCAGCCGGGCCATGCTGATCCCGAGCGACCGCGCCGCCGGCTCTCCCAGCGTCAGCCCGTCGAGGCCCGGTCCCGCCAGCCGCAGCAACGCTATGCCGGCGAGAGTAAGCGGCGCCGCGAGCCAGACCTCGGCCCAGCCGCGATCGGTCAGCGCGCCCATCAGCCAGGTAACGATCTCACTCATCGCAAAGGCATTGGGTGCCAGGCTGATGGCCAGGCTGGTGAGCGCGCCGGCCAGGCTGGCGATCATCATGCCGGCCAGAGTGAATAGCGCGATCCCGGCCGAGCGCCCGGCGATCAGCGCCAGCAGCGCCATCGCTCCTCCCGCGCCTGCGAGCGCAAAGAGCGGCAGCAGCCAGGCGCTCGCGGCAAATCCGAACCAGAAGCTCACCACGGCCCCCAGCGCTGCCCCTGGAGCGATCCCGAACAGGCCGGGGTCAGCCAGCGGGTTGCGCAAGTACCCCTGCATGGCCGCCCCCGCCGCGCCGAGCCCTGCCCCTACCGTCACCGCCAGCAGCGCCCGCGGCAGGCGCAGTTCGGCCAGGATAACGGCGGCATTGGGCGTGCTCCACGGGTCGAGCCAGACGCGGCCGGCGAGGAGCGACAGCGGGATGGCGAGGATCAGCAGGCCAGTGAAGAGGGGGATCGGGCGGATCACGATACCCCCTTCCCGCCTGCCGGAGGGGCCGGGAGTGCGCGTTGCCGACCCATCCGCCATGGCCCACCCCTAATCCCTTCCGCATGCGAAAGGGGGATGTCCGCCCTGATTTCCGCCAGTCGTTCCGCCGCGCGGATCACCGAGGGGCCGGC
This sequence comes from uncultured Erythrobacter sp., assembly GCA_964439725.1. Taxonomy (GTDB): domain Bacteria; phylum Pseudomonadota; class Alphaproteobacteria; order Sphingomonadales; family Sphingomonadaceae; genus Croceibacterium_A. The sequence goes on from CAYTPY010000050.1 coordinate 9,147, forward strand.
GCAGAACAAGAGCGAGGGATCGAGCGCCTCGTACCGCACCCCCTCGATCCGGCGCAGCGCCGGATGGGTCAGCATGCGCTCGTTCCAGCCCGCCAGCACGACGTGCGGCGGATCGGCCAAGACGTGCTCGAGCGGCAGGTAGGCTCCCTGCCCCAGCCCGCGCGCGGCCGAGTGGCTGGCAAAGCCGGTATGCGCCAGCAGCTTGGCGATCAGCGTTCCCTCACCCGGGACGAGACCGCCCTGCTGCCAGAGCAACGCCGGCACTTTCGGCCCGTCGTGCCGCGTCGCCGCAAGCGCCCGGTCGATCCGCTCGACCAAGGCCTCACCGTTCTCCGGATGACCTGCGAGCGCAGCGACACGGCGGATCTGTGCGGCGTTCTCGGCAAAGTCGGCGACAATGCCGAACGTCTCCACCCTTATGCCGAGCCGCTCGAACCCCTGCGCCGTGGCCGGCGGCAGGAATGCCCCGGCCAGCACGATGTCGGGGTCGAGCGCCAGGACTTCCTCCACCGTGCCGCCGGTGACGCGGAATTGCCGTGCCTCGGCGATCGGCATCGAGGCCCCGCGAGGGTCGTGGCTGTAGTGGGAGATTGCCAGCAACTGTCCGGGCGCGGCCACTTCCGCGAGGATCGCATCGATGCACGGGTTGAGCGAAACGATCGTCGGGTGACTGCCCAACTGAGGAGCCGGCGCGGCGCAAGCCGCCAGAGCCAGCGCCGGGAGAACAAAAGCCAGATTCAATCTCTTACGCACGGCACCTCCCTCCACGAACGAACTGGCCGTTCATGCGGGAGGGGCGCGCGGGAACGCGCGTCTCCGCTGGCTTCCGGTACACCCCGCCCGGCGCCGAACGACAGTCGCGGACAGGTCTCCTGGCTCCCGGATCGTCGCCGCCGCTTCGGCCTTCCCATGCCCAGCGAAGCGCGAGGCACAGTGGCGTAGTCGAAGCGCAGCTCCCCGGTCACAGTTGCGGGGGCAGCCGAGGCATGGACCTCGTTCCCTCGGCAAGCGCGTGCTTGCCGGCCCGGCCACCCGGGCGATCCGTGACGTCGCGGCGAGGTTTAACACCCGCCCGGGCGCTGTCCAGCTTTGGCACGCTGTCTTCGCCGCGGCTGCGAGGCGCGGCATTCCGGCCTAGGCGCCGAAGCGCCCGATGACCTTGTCCCAATCTCTTGCCGAACCGCGCCCCCGCGATTTCACAGCCCGGCTGTCGCGCGGCGCAAAGCCGATCGGCGCAAGGCAGCGCAGACGCCACGCCAGCCGCCGGCTCGGCGTTCTCGCCGCCGCGATTGCCGTCCCCACCATGGCGGCGCCGGTCGACTGGTCGGCGAGCGAAGCGCCGGCTGCGGCGACCACGCCGATGGCCTTCGAGACTCCGGGCGAGAGCTTCCCCGGCTCGGCCTTCTATTACCTGGACGACCTGCCGAACCTGCGACACCCGGCAGGCCCAGGGCCGGCGGACGCAGCGGAACCTGCCCTTCCGAGCTCGTCCGCCGGCCTGCTCGACCCCGGCCCTGCCGCCCGCTCGCTCCGCTTCGCCGGCACCGCCATCGACCGCTCGCGCGCACTGCAGTGCCTGACGATGGCAATCTACTACGAAGCGGCGAGCGAGGCCGATGCAGGCCAGCGCGCCGTGGCCCAGGTCGTGCTCAACCGCGTGGCCCACCCGACATATCCGGACACGGTCTGCGGCGTCGTCTTCCAGGGTTCGGAGCGCAGCACCGGGTGCCAGTTCACCTTCACCTGCGACGGTTCGCTGGCCCGCAAGCCGGCGCAGCTCTGGTGGGACCGGGCCGCCAAAGTGGCCCGCGCCGCGCTGGGCGGCGCCGTCTACGCCCCCGTTGGTCTGGCGACGCACTACCATACCGTGCAGATCCACCCCTACTGGGCGGACAGCCTGCATCACGTCGGCACGATCGGCGCACACCGGTTCTATCGCTGGCAGGGTGCGGCGGGGCGTTCGCTCGCCTTCAGCAATGTCTATCGGGGCGGCGAGCCGGTGCCCGCCCCGACGCTGCGCCTCGCGAGTGCCGATGTGGCGGGCGCCGATCCGCTCACGCTGGCACGGGCCTACGAGGCGGCGACCCCGGCCGTGGTCCAGCACGCTCTCGATGATGCGGCCGGAGGTGAAGCACGGTTCGGTGGCAGCGATACCGTGCCCGTCACCGGCCAAGTGCGCGAGGAATACGCCCGCAGCGGCCAATGGTTGCGCCAGCCGACATCGTAAACAACGGGCAAGAAGCTGGAAACCATTCCGGCCAACTTTCGAGTAGCTGTCGGTTGCTATAGCTCGTCCGACGCCATGACGATCCGCTTCGCCGCCCCTCCGTACGCCCTGGCGCCTCGCATTCAGCCGCGGGATATCGACCGGGCCTGTCAGCGGCCCGCCAACGACAACACCGGCGAGCATCCGTTCGACGAGATGCTTGACGCCGCGCTGCGTCACTTTGCCGATCACGGCCTCGCCGCAGCAGGCCGCGCACGAATTTACGCCGAAGCCGCCTCCGCCGTGGGCGACACGCAGAGCTATCGCTGGTGGCTGGAGATTTGCCGCACCCTCGATCGCCGCATGGCGCGGCAGATCGGTATGGATCGGGCCAGCGAACTCGGCTGAATCGGCCGCTTAATACGGTTAGCCGCGCGTTAACCACTCGGTGACGTCTTCCGGTTAGGCCAGACGCAGGGAGTGGCCTCATCCTGCGTCTAAGCAAGATCTTGAAGCAGCATTTCGACAGCGACCACGGCGACGAGCGCGTGCGCCGCAAGCTGATCGAAACATTGTACAGCCAGCCGGCCAGCCTCATCGCGGGCTCGGCCGCCGGAGTGGGCTGCGCCGCTGCGACGATTGTCTTGGCGCAAAGCCGCTCCGTCGACTGGGCCGCCGGGCTGCTGATCGCGGCTGCCCTGCTGCGCACCGCCGTGGCAACGTGGCTGGCGCGCCAGGATGGCCGCCGCAACGCCCGCTCCCTCGAGATCATCTACGAGATCGGCGCCTTCAGCTATGGCCTCGCGGTTGGAGCGCTGGCCGCGATAACGCTTTACGAAGGGGCACCGGCTCACGTCCAGGTCCTGACCGTCGCCTATGCCATGGCCTTCGGGGTCGGGATCGCCGCGCGAAACGCCGGTCGCCCGGTGATCGCGATCGGCCAGTTGCTGCTCGCGACCGTCCCGACGGCCAGCTTCGCGATGGCGGCGGGCGGCGTGGGCTATATCCTGGCCGCTGCCATCGTCCTGATCGTGTTCAGCGTCGTTTCCAGCACTTTCGACTTTTTCCGAACCTTGCGCGAGCAGATCATCGCCGCCGACACCAGCTCGCGCATGGCCGAGCAGATGCGCGAACTGGCCCGCAGAGACGTGGTCACCGGCCTGCTCAACCGCGCCGGCCTGCACCAGGAAGCGCTCGACATGCTGATGCGGCTACCGGAGGATCGCAAGATCGCGCTGTTCTGGCTCGATCTCGACCGCTTCAAGGAGATCAACGATACCTTCGGCCATCAAGCCGGGGATACGGTGCTCGCCGAAGTCGCCGAGCGGATCCGCACCGCCGCGCCGCAAGACGCCGCGATCTCGCGGTTCGGCGGGGATGAATTCATCGTCGTCGCCTGCGTCCGCGATTCCGCCGAAGCCGAAGCCATGGCGCGTTCTCTCAACACCGCCATCGCACGGCCGGCGCGCGCCGCGGGCCGGCGGATCGAGACGTCAGCTTCGATGGGGGTAGCGCTTTTGCCGGGCGACGGCTCCGATCTCGACACCCTGATGCAGAGCGCGGACCTGGCTCTCTATCACGCCAAAGTCGGCGGAAAGAACCAGGCTTGCTTCTTCGACAAGGCCATGACCCGCGATCTCGTCCGCAAGAAGGAGATCGAGACCGAGCTGCGCGCCGCGCTCCAGCGCGACGAGCTGTCGATCTTCTTCCAGCCGATCGTCGACTTGGAAACCGGCAAGATCCGCACCTTCGAGGCTCTGGTGCGCTGGTTCCATCCGGAAAAGGGCGAGCTGCGGCCCGACGAGTTCATTCCCGTCGCGGAAGAGACCGGCGTGATCATCACGCTCGGCAACTGGATCACCGCGCAGGCCGCCAAAGCCTGCGCCGGCTGGCCGGAGGACGTGACGATCGCGGTCAATCTGTCCCCGGTGCAGATCCGTGCCCCCGGTGCCGCGCTCGGCATCCTGGCGGCCTTGCGCGAGGCCCGTCTCGACCCGCGGCGGCTGGAGCTCGAAGTTACCGAGAGCCTTTTCATCGACGACGACGCCAACACCGCCCGCTTCATCGAACAGCTCGCCGCGGCCGGCGTGCGCTTCGCTCTAGACGACTTCGGCACCGGCTATTCCTCGCTGGGCTACATCAACAAGTTTCCGTTCAGGAAAATCAAGGTCGACCGCAGCTTCGTGTCGGGCCCCAACATCGGCAAGAACAGCGATGCCATCATCCGGGCCGTGGCGGAAATGGGGGCCACGCTCGGCATGGACATCGTCGCCGAGGGGCTGGAGACCATCGAGCAAGTCGAAGCCGTGCGACAGGCCGGATGCACGCTCGGCCAAGGCTACTACTTCAGCCGCGCGGTTCCCGACTACCTCGCCGCCATGTTGCTGGCAGAGGAACGCCAGAGCAGCGAACGCCGCCAGGTGGCGGCTCAGCGTTTATGAGGAACCGAACGCAGCTTGCATCGTCGGCCAAAGGACTGTTCAACTCTCACAAATCCGGCCGTTATCGCTATTGCAAACTGTTATCGCAAATACTTGTCAAAGCCCGCTCTTTCGCGGTTGCAAACGATCAGACCGCGGCCTAGGTCCTGCCAAACACACGGCCGCCACCCCCACGCGGGCTGCGGGGACGCGCCGGATACGCCGTTTGGCCCGCGCTAAGTGAAGGACACGGCTGACCCCATGGCTCGCAAGAAGATCGCGCTCATCGGCGCCGGCATGATCGGCGGAACCCTCGCCCACCTCGCGGCGAAGAAGGAAATGGGCGACATCGTCCTGTTCGACATCGCCGAGGGCATTCCCCAGGGCAAGGCGCTCGACCTTGCCCAGTGCGGCCCGATCGAAGGCTTCGACGC
>CAYTPY010000051.1:0-14062 GCA_964439725.1 uncultured Erythrobacter sp.
CCTGCGCCAGCTTGAGCGTCGATTGCGGGTTCTTGTTGACGAACACCTCTTCGACTGCCGCGCGATCGGGTGCGTACTTCCCGATCACCGCCACGACCGCGTGGTGCAGGTGATGCAGCCGCTCGGAGATCGGAGCTTTCGGATCGGTCGCAACCTGGCCGTTGGCAACGTGGACCAGCCGCGCGCCTTCGCTCCGCACGATCCCCCAGCCTGTGCACGACAGCGAGGGATCGAGACCGAGGATCAGCATGCCTCCCCTTCCCGCCGGCGGGAGAGGAGGTGCCTCATCCCAGCGTTTCCATCACCTCGTCGGAGACCTCGTAGTTGCCCCAGACGGTCTGCACGTCGTCGTCGTCCTCGAGCGCGTCGACCAGCTTCAGCAGAGTCGGCGCGTCGTCTTCCGCCACGTCGACGGTCAGGTTCGGCTTCCACGCCAGCTTGACGCTCTCCGCCTCTCCCAGCGCGGTTTCCAGCGCTTTCGCGACTTCGTGCAGCGCTTCCATGTCGGTCCAGATGGTGTGGCCGTCTTCGCTGCTTTCGACGTCGTCGGCGCCGGCTTCGATCGCGGCCTCCAGCACTTTGTCCTCGCCGCCGACGCTCGCCGGATACTCGATCATGCCCTTGCGCTCGAAGCCGTGGCTGACCGCGCCGGTCGCCGCCAGATTGCCGCCGTTCCTGGAGAACGCGATCCGCATGTTGGTGGCGGTGCGGTTGCGGTTGTCGGTCAGCGCCTCGACGATCAGCGCCACGCCGCCAGGACCATAACCTTCGTAGCGGATCTCTTCGTAGTCATCGCCTTCGTTGGCGCTCGCCTTGTCGATGGCCCTTTGGATATTGTCCTTGGGCATCGACAGCGCCTTGGCGTTGTTGACCGCCAGCCGCAGGCGCGGGTTCATGTCCGGATCGGGCATGCCCGACTTCGCCGCGACAGTTATTTCGCGGCTCAGCTTGGAGAACATCGCCGAGCGCTTTTTGTCCTGCGCGCCCTTGCGGTGCATAATATTTTTGAATTTGGAATGGCCGGCCATCAGACCCCCGAACGATGTTTGAGTATCGAGGCTGCACCGAGGAAGCCTCGTCGCGAGGTCTCCTAGCGAACGCGGCCGCCGCGGGCAACGCGCTCAGGGCGCGATATCGAAATGCAGCGCGGTGATCTCTTCCGTCGCCAGCTTGCGGTACAGCGCTCTCGCGGGTTCGTCTTCCGGGGCGACGTCGGCTTGGACGAAGATGGTCCACGCCCCCGCCTTGCGGCCGATCCGCCGAACCTCGTCGATGAGGGCGGTTGCCACTCCGGCGCGCCGGCACGGCTCCGCCACGGCGAGATCGTAGATGTAGATCTCGCTGCGCGCCTGCTCGAACTTGCGCAGCAGGTAGGCGGCGAGCCCGCCGATCACCTCCTCGTTCGCGAGCGCCACCACGAGCAGAACCTCTTCGCGCGCCAGCAGGTCGCCGCAATAATCGTCGCCCGGCGGGTTACCTGTGTAAGTGCTGCGCTCGTCGAACACTTCGCCGAACAGAGCGTTGAGGGCGCGCAGCCGGGGCAGGTCGCCCGGTCCGAGGCGGCGAACCGTGAAGTTCAGACTTCCACCGCTGTTCCGCTGACGCTGACCATCAGCATCGACCCGTTCTGGCCGAGCACCTCATAGTCTAGGTCGACGCCAATGACGGCGTTGGCGCCTAGCTGTCGGGCCTGTTCGGTCATCTCCTCGATCGCTTCGTTGCGGGCGCGGGCCAGCACTTGCTCGTACTTGCCGGAGCGGCCTCCGACGATATCGGTGATCGAGGCAAACAGATCCCGAAAGATGTTCGCCCCCACGATGACTTCGCCGGTAACGATGCCGAGGTAATCTCGGGCAGGTCGGCCTTCGACCATCGCTGTGGTCGTGACGATCATCCCGCCGTCGCCGCGGCTCCACGGGCTAGACATCGGTGATCATCCCTCCCTCGGTGAACGCGTCCCCCTTATAGGCGGAATCGGGTCGTGCGAGGAAGAGGAAACGGGGCGCCGCTCGGCGGTCTGGCGCCCCGTGGCGCCGGTTCAGCCCAGGCCGAGCGCCGCCTTGTAGGTGTCGAGGATGGCTTCCATTTCGGCGCGATCGTCGGGCTTCATTTTCCGGAGCCGAACGATCTGGCGCATGATCTTGGCGTCATAACCGACCGCCTTGGCTTCGGCATAGACGTCGCGAATGTCGTCGGCGATGCCCTTCTTTTCTTCCTCGAGGCGTTCGACACGTTCGATCAGGAGGCGCAGGCGGTCATCGGCGGCGTTGGCCATCGGGTAAAGCTCCGGTGATATGAGAATCGGTTGGCCGCTCGATAGCGAGCGGCGATGCGGGGGTGAACCGGGTGGAAAACTTTTTCCCTCAGGCGCGCTGCCTCAGGGCCGCTCGATTGCCCCGGATTAAGTGCCCTGGTTGCGCGCCAGGCTGGCTTCCATTCGGGCGATCTGCTCGGGTGTGGCCTCGGTCTGGAAGCGAGCTTTCCATTCTTCCATCGGCATGCCGTGGATCACCTCGCGCGCGGCGGCCTTGTCGCCTTCGTAGCCGCCGTCGCGGATCCAGTCGGCCAGACAATTGCGGCAGAAGCCCGACAGTCCCATCAGATCGATGTTCTGCGCGTCGCTGCGATGGCGCAGATGCCGGACGAGGCGCCGAAACGCCGCGGCTGCGACTTGGTCGGGGAGCTGATCGAGTGGATCGCTGGCTCCTGTCATGCGTGCCTCCTTGTCTTGTCGTGCCGCTCTGCCATAGGGCGCGTCCCATGGCAAAGCTCGAACCGCGCGGCCGCAAGGTCAAGATCCTCGCTACCGTCGGACCGGCGAGCAGCGACCCGGACGTCCTCCGCCGCTTGTTCCGTGCGGGGGCCGACGCCTTCCGCGTCAACCTCAGCCACGGTGATCACGCCACGCACGCGCGGACCATCAAGACGGTGCGGGCGCTGGAGAAGGAATTCAACCGGCCCATCACCGTGCTCTGTGACCTGCAGGGGCCGAAGCTGCGCGTCGGCACTTTCGCGCACGGCCAGGCGCTGGTCGCGCACGGTCAGCTCTTCACGCTGGACCGCGATCCGACACCTGGTGACGCGGCCCGCGTGTGTCTGCCTCACCCGGAGCTGTTCGAAGTGCTCGGCCTCGGGCAGCGTCTTCTGATCAACGATGGCAAGATCCGCTTGCGAGTGACCGAGGCAGGCAAGGGCAAGATCGTCTGTGTTGCCGAAGTCGGCGGCGTGATTTCGGACCGCAAGGGTGTGAACGTCCCCGACACCGAAGTGCCGATCCCGGCGCTGACCGACAAGGACCGCCGTGACCTCGCCTTTGCCGTCGAGCAGGGGGCCGACTGGATCGCACTCAGTTTCGTGCAGCGGCCGGACGACCTCGCCGAAGCTCGCAAGCTGATGGGCGGCAAGGGCGCGCTCTGCGCCAAGATCGAAAAACCCCAGGCGATCCGCCGGCTCGACGAGATCATCGAGCTCGCCGACGGCGTGATGGTGGCTCGCGGAGATCTTGGTGTGGAACTTAACCCTGAGGAAGTCCCCCCTCTCCAAAAAAAGATCGTCAACGCGACGCGACTTACGGGAAAGCCGGTGATCGTCGCGACGCAGATGCTCGAGTCGATGATCGAGAGCCCGGCGCCCACGCGCGCCGAAGTCTCCGACGTCGCCAACGCGGTTTACGACGGCGCCGATGCCGTCATGCTCTCTGCCGAAACCGCGGCCGGTCAGTGGCCTGAAGAGGCCGTCATGATGATGGACTCGATCGCGCGCCAAGTGGAGCGCGACGAAGCCTACAAGCAGCGTGTGCGCCTGCTCGACACCCCGCCTGATGCGACCACCGCGGACGCGCTTGCCCATGCTTGCATGACCATTTCCGACACGGTGACGATCAACGCCATTACCGTGTTCACCTCGACCGGTTCATCGGCCCGCCGGGTTGCACGCGAGCGGCCTTCAGTGCCGGTGCTGGTGCTGACGCCTTCACCCGCCGTGGCGCGCAAGGTGGCTCTGCTGTGGGGCGCCCACGCGGTGACGATCAAGGAAATCGGCAGCTTCGAAGAGATGATCGCGAAGGGCAAGCGCATGGCGCTGCGCCATGGTTTCGGCGGCGCCGGAAGCAAGCTGGTGGTGATGGCCGGTGTGCCGTTCGGCGTCAGCGGCGCGACCAACCTGCTGCACGTGGTCACGGTGGCTGGCGACGAACTGGAGAAGCACGGGAAGTGATTCCTGCCGAGCTGCTCTCTCGATCCGCCACATCGGGCTGGTAGCACTGGCGCAAAGCCCGCAGCTCTGAAGCGCGTTTCAGAGGAGCGGCGCATGATAGTTCGCTTTTCCGCTATCGCTGCGGCGAGTTCCCTGGTCGCCTGCCCGTTCCTCGCCCAGGCGCGGCAGCCGTGGATCGACGCCGAGCAGCAGGCGATGATCCAGCATTACGACGACCTCGTCGAGCAGCAGTCGGCGCCAGGCCAGTAGGAAGCTGCCGAGAAGGCGCGCCGCGCCATCGGCGCGGAGAATACCTCGAAGAACGAGCGGTGCGATACAGAGGCCGTCAGGCAAAGCTGCGGCCTGAGTACGAGCGCCGGGCGCGTACCGATGGCGCTCAAGCGGCCAATGCGTGGCTCCGGGGCCAAGCCGCAGAAGCTGGCCGCTATGCTGCGCAAAATTGCTAATTAGTCTCGCGGCGCGGATAACTCTTGAAGCTTGGTATCGAGATCGTCGCCCATTTCGAAGTAGCCTCCTGAGAGTTGGTCGTACCGGCCTGAAGCGAGGTCGAGACAACGCTGTGCGCAGCGGGCAAGGTCCGGATCAGCGCCGTATTCGTGCGGATGGTTCTCGATCCGCTCGATCAGCGGCTTGAAGTACTTGCGGGCGTCAGGATCGGCTGCGGTATCCCTGGCCAGCTGGGTCGCCGCGAAACCGGGGTCTATGGCGAAAGCCACGATGTTCGTGCCGGCCAGTTCTGCCGCCGCGCTAGCCACCAAGCGGTTTTGGGCGACCTTTCCGGTACAATAGGCCGAAAGGTGAGGCGCCGTGATCCGGCTGGCGATCGCGGAGATGCAGATCACTCGCCCGCGCCCGCGCGTTACCATGCCGGGAAGCACTTGCTGCATGAACAGCATGGGCGCTCGAATATGGATTGTCTGCGCCCGCCACCACTCGTCAGGGTCGACTTGCCAGATGGGCCCGAACGGACCAGGCACCCCCGCGTTGTTGACCATGAGATCGATCGGGCCGAGCACTTCCTCGACTTTAACCACCGCATGTTCAATCGACGCCGGGTCGGCTACATCACAGCGAACGCCGATGGCGTGGCCCCCCACGCCGCGAATGGCTTGGGCAACCTCCTCGAGTTGCGGCAACGAGCGGGAAAGCAGGGCTACGGCCGCGCCCTCTTGCGCGAACCGCTCCGCTATCGCTCGGCCGAATCCGCGCCCCGCTCCCGTGATCAGGGCAACCTGTCGCTCGAGAATGCCCATCGCGAATCTCCCGCCGGCGGATACTTATTCATCCACGCGGCGAGATTCGCCAAATTATGTTTGAAACTGGAGCGGGCGAAGGGATTCGAACCCTCGACCCCAACCTTGGCAAGGTTGTGCTCTACCCCTGAGCTACGCCCGCTCACCGGCGTCCGGGACACTGAAGCATCCCGGTGGGAGGCGCGCGGTTAGCATTGAGGCCTAAGGCCCGCAAGGGCAAACCTTGCCCCCTTCACAATTCCCCCGCTAGGGCCACATACGAGACCCGGTCCCCGGGCAGGGTAACGGCTGAGAAGGAAGATACGTGGCAAGCATGGGCCTCAATCTCGACGAACAGAAAGCGGTTGAGCGTTTTCGCCAGGATGTTGTCGACCCGTCGCGCACCAAGCTGGTGATCCTCGATTTCTGGGCGGAGTGGTGTGGGCCATGCAAGGCGCTGACGCCGGTGCTGGAGAAAGTCGCGGCGGAGTATGCCGACAAGGGGGTGATCCTCGCCAAGCTCAACGTGGACGAGGAACAGTTCATTGCTGCTCAATTCCAAGTCCGGTCCATCCCCACCGTCTATGCGATCTTCCAAGGCCAGCCGGTGGCCGACCTCACTCCGGCACGCACCGAATCGCAGCTCAAGCAGATGTTGGATCAGTTGCTGGACAAGCTGCCGATCGAGGCGGGCAGTGGCGGACAGCAAGCCGACATCACTCAACTCGTTGCGATGGGCGAGCAAGTTCTGGCAGAAGGCGATGGGGAGCGCGCAGCATCGATCTTCGCTCAGATCGCCGACATGGCGCCAGAGGATGCCGCTGTACAAGCCGGTCTGATTCGCGCGCTCGTCGCGGCAAGCCGTCCGGACGAAGCCCGCGCTGCGCTCGAAGCGGTGCCGGATACCTTGCGCAACGATCCCCTGATTGCCCAGGCCACGACTGCGCTCGACCTAGCCGGAAGTGGCGTTGATGACGGCGAATTACAGACGCTGCGCGCCGCGGCAGCCGAGCGGCCCACCGACATGGAAGCGCAATTCGCCTTCGCCCAGGCAGCCTTTGCTGTCGGTCAGCGGGACGACGCCGCGGACACTCTCCTGGCGATGATCGAGCGTGAGCCAGAGTGGAACGAAGGTGCGGCCAAGGCCAAGCTGCTACAGATTTTCGAAGCAACGGGGCTCGAGGACGCATGGGTAGCGGCGCAGCGGCGGCGCCTCTCTCTGCTGTTGTTCGGATGACGGCGAGACGCCTCGCCATATTCCCGCTGTCCGGCGCGATTCTGTTCCCGGGCCTGCAACTTCCGCTGCACATCTTCGAGCCGCGTTATCGGACTCTGGTCGCCGACGCCTTGGCGAAGGACGGCCGCATCGGCATGATTCAACCACAAGGACCGGGCGACGCCGCCCCGCTCTTCGCCATCGGTTGCGTTGGTAAGATCGACGACGTCGAGGCTCTCGATGATGGCCGCTACAACATTGTTCTGGAAGGCGAGGCGCGGTTTCGGCTGCTGCGTGAGGTCGAGGCGGCGACGCCCTATCGCCAGATCGACGCCGAGCTTATCCCAGATCCGGCTGAGGAAACGCTGAGCTCAGCCGAACGAGCCGGTTTCGAGCGCGAGGCGCGCCGTTTTGCCGACGCTCAAGGTTACAGCGTTGATTGGGATTCGGTCGAACGGCTCGACGACGTGATGCTGATCAACGGGGTCAGCCAGATCGCTCCCTTCGATGCGGCCGCCAAGCAAGCGCTCCTCGAAGCGGCAGATTTGCGCATGCGCTGCGAGCTTCTGGTCCAGTTGATGCAGTTCTTCGGCCGGAGCGATCCAGACGAAGATCGGGTTACTCTACAATAGCATCCCAGCTCAGATTCCGAAGCTGCCGCGGATCCCGTCGAACACGTACTGCGCAGCGAGTGCCGCCAGCAGCACGCCCAGCAGCCGGGTGATCACAGCTTCTACCCGCGCGCCCACCAACTTCATCAACGGGCTGGCCGCGAGCAATGCCAGGAGCGTCAGCACCATCACCGCCAGCAGCGCTGCCAGTACGACCAATGCTTGCGGAAGACCGCGGGTCGAGCTGGTCAGCAGCATTATCGAGGCGATCGCGCCAGGACCTGCCAGCATCGGCATCGCCATCGGGAAAACCGAGACGTCCTCTATCTCCGGTGTTTCGCGGATCTTCTCGGCGCGGGCTTCGCGTCGCTCGGTGCGCTTCTCGAACACCATGTCGAGCGCGATCAAGAACAGCATGATTCCGCCTGCGGTGCGGAACGCGTCCAGTTCGATGTGCAGCGCCGCTAGCAGCGCTTCCCCGAACAGCGCGAAGATCAGCAGTATCGTGCCGGCGATCACGCAGGCGCGAATGGCCATCGCGCGCTTCTCGGCCTCCGACGCGCCCTGGGTCAGCCCGACGTAAATCGGCGCGCACCCTGGCGGATCGATCACCACGAACAAGGTGATGAAAGCAGAGAGGAACAGTTCGACCAACGGCTAGCTGCCAGGCAGGCCCCGCCAGGTCGCTTCGTCCAGGACCGAGCGGTACGCACCATCCAGATAGATGAAGACCTCGGTGACGTGCCCGTCGTCACTAGTCTGAGTCGTGGACCAGGCGAGGGTGCGGTCTTCCGATTGGCCGGAGGCTGGGAACGCAAGCGCGCCGGCATCGCTTCGGCCCGGAGCGGGCGCGCCGCAGTCTGGGAGTTGGGATGAAATCATCTCCACCGCCGGCTGCCTGTCGGGTCCGTCGCTCGCGCGGTCGAGCACCCAGCGGTATCCGCCATCGCGCATCTTGCGCCAGATGGTCACGAAGCGGCCCGTCCGGTCGCCCGGATGCTGCGCGGCACCTTCGGTGACGGCGAAAGAACCATCGCAGCTAGACCACACCTGCTGCGGTTGCCAGCGTACCGCCTCTGCAGGCTCTGTTTGCCGGCGCAACCATTCATGGGCGTTCACCGGCTCTGGCACAAACATCACCGCCTCGCTGGTCGAATACTCGCGGAATGCGGCCCATTGCCCTTTCTCTTGCGCGGCGCGGGCGAACGCGAGCTCGTGGGCTATCACACGGCTCGGGTTCGGGCGGCGGAATTGCTCGCGCGCTTCGGCCCTCGTCATGCGCTGGCCCTCGTTGCGCGGCCCGCTCGTCATGCACCCGGCCATTAGCAAGCTGGCCGTAAGGGCGAGCAGTGCCGCGCTCGCGGCCTTATTCATACGATGCTTGCGCGGGCGAGATTGCCCAAGATGATATTGACGATATTGAGCAGCACGATGAGCACCAGCGGCGAAAAGTCGATCGTGCCGGTATCGGGCATGATCCGCCGGATAGGCCGCAAAATAGGCTCCAGCAGCGCGTTCACGGAGCGATAGATCGCCGCCGCCCACTGGTTGTGCATGCTGACGACGTTGAAGGCAAACAGCAGGCTGATCACGAACTGCACGATCACCAGGATGATGATGATCGAGATCAGGTAGCTGACAATCTGGGAAAGGGTGACGAAAAGCACGGGCGGGACAGCCTCCAATTGTGTCGCTTGTGACTAGCCGACCGGGTCCCGGTGCGGCAAGCCGCGCGTGGTTAGCCTACCCTCGGCTCGAACGCTCCAGGTTCTCGACGAAGGTGCTCGACTGCAGGGTCCAGCGCAACTGCTCCGGCGTTGCGCCCGGAACGTCGTTGATCCGGCGCAGCACAAGCGTACCCTGCACTGCAGGCTTGTCAGCGTCGCCGGCGTCGGTCAGCTGCCCCTGGATCGTGCAGTAGAGCGAACCGGCAGCGCCCTCGATCGAGGGTTCGTCCTGTTCTATCCGTGCCTGGGCATATTCTCTGAACACGGCCTCGAGCCGGGCGCCGTCGATGACGGGATCGTCCCATACCAGCGCCGCTCTCCTGTATTCGCGGTTACTTAGCGCATCGAAATAGAAGGCGGCCACATCGGCGCAGTCTGTGCTGGCCAGCGCCGGGAAATCGTTAACTTGCGGCGGAAGGTTCGGGCGCTCGCCCAAGACAGCGCCTGCCGGCTCGGCCGGTTCTTCCGCCTGCTGACTTTGCCCGCCGCACGCAGCCAACAGGGCAGTCGCCCACGCAATGCCAGAGCGCTTCATGCCGCTCGAACCAGCGTGCCGGCGCCGCGGCTGGTGAAGAACTCAAGCAGCATCGCATGCGGCACCCTGCCGTCGAGGACTACGGCGGCTTCGCATCCCGCTTCGACCGCCTTGACGCAAGTCTCCAGCTTGGGAATCATGCCGCCGCTGATCGTGCCGTCTTCGCGCAGCCGGGCAATGTCAGCCGGCGTCAGATCGGTCATCAGAGTGCCGCTCTTGTCGAGTACGCCTGTCACATCGGTGAGCAGGAACAGCCGCGCCGCACCGAGCGCCGCGGCGATCGATCCCGCCATCGTATCGGCGTTGATGTTGTACGTATTGCCGTCCCTGTCGGCGGCAATGGGGGCGATGATCGGAATCATCCCAGCTTTGCAGACGGTGTCAATGACGGTGGTGTCGACGGTTTGCGGCTCACCGACGAAACCCAGGTCTACGATCTGCTCCTGGTTGTCGGCGTCGCGGCGGGTTCGCGAGACTTTGCTCGCGGTCACGAGCCCGCCATCTTTGCCAGAGATGCCGATGGCTCTGCCGCCGGCCTGTGCGATCCAACCGACCAGTTCCTTGTTGATCCCCCCCGACAGGACCATCTCGGCTACTTCAGCCGTTGCCTTGTCGGTCACGCGCAGCCCGTCGACGAAGCGAGTTTCGACGCCCAGCTTCTTCAGCATCGCGCCGATCTGAGGACCGCCCCCGTGGACCACCACCGGATCGATGCCGACGGCTTTCAGTAGCACGATGTCCTCGGCAAAGTCGCGCGCCGCTTCGGGATCACCCATAGCATGACCGCCGTATTTCACGACAAACGTGCGGCCGGCGTAACGTTGGAAATAGGGGAGCGCTTCGATCAGCGTTTCAGCCTTCGCGAGCATCTGTTTTTCATCAGGCGCAGTCATGGAGGGGCTGATTAGGGCCTGCAGGGGCCAGCGGCAATGGCCGGCATCGCCTTGCAATGTCGTGAGCGGTAGGACGGGCGCGCAGGGTAAGTCGGTCTTAATAATATCCTCAACCTGCTGTGCCATGCCGCTGCTTGGAAAGGAGTGGCGGGATGACAAGCTTTGAGACGGATGCTGGCAATGGCCAGGAGCGGCGCGCGGCGGACCGTCGCGAGGCGGATCTCCCCCCCATTGGAGTCGACCGTCGCACGGTCGAGCGCAGGTCAGGCGTGGATCGCCGCGTCAGACCCCACTGACTAGGCGGCCCGCACCGGCGCCAGCATTCGCTGGAGTACCGCAATGCGGCGTCGTTCTGCCGTCCAGGGGCGTTCCGGATGCGCTTCGATCAGGTCGAGCAAGGCGCGTAGCTCGCGCTCTCGATCGGCCTTCGTCGTTTCGGTCATCGCACTCTCCTTCTCAGTCGAAGATTTCTTCCAACCAGCTCTTGCGCCGCTTGTGGGGTTTGCCGCCGTAGCCGCTGTGGCCAGGACCATGACCGTAGCCGCCGTGTGTGTAGCCCCCCGGCTCCCACGGATTCCGTCCGCCGCCTTGGTGGAGCGGGGCTGACGGCTGGGGGGACGAGCCGCTGGTCGGCGCTGGAGGCGGCGGAGCGCTGCGTTCGATGATCTTGTCGAGTTCGCCGCGATCAAGCCAGACCCCGCGACACTGCGGGCAATAATCGATCTCGATACCTTGGCGGTCACTCATTGCGAGCGACACGCGGCATACCGGACATTGCATGGCGGCGACTTCGGTTTCGGTGCGCATAGTTGCTCCTATGAATTCACGTTCGAGCACGGCGGTCCGTGTCTCACGCCCATTCCCGGCTCCAGTCTTCGAGTTCAGGCGTCATCTCGACGTACGGATAGTGGTCACGGATCTCGGCGTTGAAGAACCGGCCTTTGGAGAAAGCCTGCCTAAAGTTCTCGACCGTGCTTTCGGGAACGCCTCTGTAACGATACCGCCGGCCGCTCAAAAATTCGACGTCCAGCGAATGGCTCGCTCGATGATATTTGAATGATCGGATCACCGTGGATGGCATAGTTCTGTAACGCCTGAAGCGGCCGCGATATCCGCGTTGCAGCGCAGCTAAACCTCAGATGAACCGCAGCCCAACGCGAGATGGAAGCCTTCGCTCTGCCGTATTCCCGCCGCATTCGGTCGCGTTCCGCGGACCGTTTACGGCGCTCACGCATAGCTCGCCCGCATCCCCAGAAATAAGGAGGGACAAGATGCGTACTATTTTGAGATCTACCTTGGCCGTTGGTCTTCTCGTTGGCGCCGGTGCGGCGTCCGCTCAAGTTGTGGGGGGCACGCCCGGCGCTGCTACGGGTGAAGTCGTCGACAACACTGCTCCGGTGACTGATCCGGTCACCGGAGAAGTGGTCGATCCCGTTACCGGCGAGCCGGTCGAAGATACGCGTGACCGCGTGCTCGATCGGGTCGACGAAGTGCAGGATGGCACGGATGATGGTACCGGCGACACCACGAGCGAGCAGACCGATACCACTGCCACTACTACCGGCCCCGACGCGGGGACCGATGTAGAGACCGGCGTTTCAGCGGACACCGATACTGGCGGTGCAGCTACGAACCCGGTCGAGTAGTTGACCGGTTGCTTGCGGAGGGGCGGCGGGTTTCCCGCCGCCCTTTCGTTTGTCGGCCTTCATCAGTTCCCGGCTTCGATCGCGCCCTGGCGCATGGCCCTGAGCGAAGCGTCGACTGCGCTTTCCGCGGCCGGGTCGCGGAACGCATCTTCGAACGAATCAGATGCCTGCTCGGGCGCACCTTCGATCTGCCGGGCGATGTCGTTCGCCATCAGTTGGGCCAGAGGCTCTCCGCTGCGGGCCATCAGCGCTTCGCGCTCGTCCTCGAGGAACGGCCGCTGCTCTCCCGGAGGGAGCCCATCGGTGATCGTGTAGAGCCGCACCAATTGCACCCAAGGCGCATCGGCTTCCGGAACGTCCTCGGCCCAGCGGGTGAATGGGCCCCCCGCAGGCCGCCAGCCGCTCGCTTCGCGCTCAAGGAAGAACACTGCGGTCGTGCCGAGCGGGAAGGTGCGGCGGATGCAAGCGCCGTCATAGGCTTCTTCATGGGCGCGCTCGAACTCGAACGGGTTGCTGAGCCCATATCCGCGCACGCCGCTGACATCCGCGAGCGGCAAGCTCATGCCGGATAGCTCGATATCGGCGGCCGGCATCTCGCCCTTGAGAGCTTCGAGCGGGCGGACCACCACCGTGCCGCCTTCCGGGTCGCCTCGTGGTGCAGTGGTTCCGCCGACCACGCGGGCCAAAACGATCGTGTCCGCTTGACGAACCAGCTCCAGGTTACCCGGAGTGCGATAGCCTGGAGCGGGCGAACAGGCGGCCGCGGGCACGGCAACCGCTAGGCACAATCCCGCCAGGCTCAGCGCGAGGCGGCGCCCCACACGCATCAGTTCGTCGGTGTCCTATCGGTGGAGGGACTCTCCGTCGTCTCCGTCATCGGCGGTACCGGAGTCATCGGCGTTTCCGGCAGCTGCACGTCGACAGCGTTCGCATCGGGATCGGTCACGATCAGCTCGCCGCCGCTCTGATCGGCGACATTGGTGTCGTAGGTGGTTTCCTGCTGCTCGCCGCCGCAGGCCGTGAGCGCCAGCGCTCCTATCACCGGAAAGGTGGCCTTCGCGGCCTTGGCAAAAACCATCGGATGTCTCCTTTTGGATGCGGGAGGTCAGCGAAGGCTAAGGCGGACCGAAGGGTGAGACAAGCCGATCCGCCACTTCCTTCATTCAGCCGTAGTACCTGCCTCGGCTGGGGGGGCGGCAACCGGATCGTCCACTGGAGCGGTAAGGGTGGCGGCTGCGTCGCCCAGCGTGTCGGAACTCGCGGGTCCCGCCGGGGCGGTGGTTGTCGCCGGCAAGCCCTCACCGAGCGTTCCGGCGCCCGTCTGCGCTCCGGGCTCGGACACGTCGTCGATGACAATCGGATCGTCTACCGCGCCCGTTCGATCGCCGGATGGATTGAGCAGCCAGAACAGGAGAAGCAAGGCGAGCATGGCGATGAGCACGGGCCAGAGCCACTTGCTGCTCGAACGGGTAGGGACGGGGTCGGCCATCGCGTATTCCTCTCCTCTGCCTGGACTCTGGGCTTAACGGACCTCCGTTTGATGCGTTCCGATACGGGCCGTGCGGGCCTTCGGCTGGCTAGGCGGTGACCGCCTCGGCCTCGTTCTTCACGAACTCCAGAGTCGCGAGGTAGCGCTCGGCATCTAGGGCGGCCATGCAGCCGGTGCCGGCGGCGGTGACCGCCTGGCGATAGGTGTGGTCCATCACGTCGCCGCAGGCGAAGACGCCCGGGCGGGCGGTCTTGGGCGTGCCGGGCTCGACCACCAGATAACCGCTCTCGTCCATCTCGAGCTGGCCCTTGAACAGCTCGGTCGCGGGCGCGTGGCCGATCGCGACGAAGGCGCCGTCGCAGGCGAACTCGCTCACCTCGCCGATAACCGTGTCGGTCAGCTTGAGGCCCTTCAGCCCGCCCTGGAGCGGCTGGCCGAGGAACTCGTCGACGCGCTTGTTCCACAGCACCGTGATCTTCGGGTGAGCGAACAGGCGGT
>CAYTPY010000052.1:0-13996 GCA_964439725.1 uncultured Erythrobacter sp.
TCACCGCGCTGATACCGGTCGTGGTCGAGCGCAGCACCGGCAGCCCCTCCTCGATTGCCCGCATTCGCGCCTGCGCCAGGTGCTGTGGCGGGCCGTGGCTGCCGAACCAGCCATCGTTCGACGGGTTGAAGATGTAGTCCGGCCGCTCGGCCCGATCGACCACTTCGCCCGAGAACACGATCTCGTAACAGATCTGGATACCCGCCAATCCGAAGGCCGCAAGATCGAGCGTCCGCGGGCCCGGGCCAGGTAGGAAATCCATCGTGCCAGCGACGAGGCGACTGAGGCCGAGCGGCTCGAGCAGGAAGCGCATGGGCAGGTACTCGCCGTAAGGCACCAGATGCGCCTTGGCATAGCTGCCGCGGATCTCGCCGGCGCCGTCGATCGCCATGACTGAGTTGTAAGCGCCGACTGCCTGTTCTTCTTCGATCTCCAAGCTGACCACTCCGGTCAGCAGCAGGCTGTCGGCGGCGATGGTGCGGCCAATCCGCTGCCGGGCGAGGAGCGGATCGGCAAACGCCGTCATCCGATCATAGTAACGCTGCGGATAGCCGGGGCTGAGATAGTCGGCGAGGCCGGACTCCGGCCAGAGCACTAGCCGCGGAGGCTGGCTCGCGTCCAGGGGCCGGCTGAGGTCGGCAAGCTGCACGAAATTGGCTTCGTAGTAGTTCGGATCGTTGATTCGGTCTTGCGTCAGGTCGGGCTGGACCAGAGTGAGAGGCACGGTCCCGTCGCGAGCGGCCGGTGCCGGCCAATACATCCCGGCCACCAGCAGTGCCGCGATGAGAGCGGCAACGCGCAAGCGGCGCTCGTGCAGCAGCGCAGCCAGCGCGGCGGAGAGGAACACCGCGACACCCGAGAACGCATATGTCCCTGTCCAGGGCGCAAGCGCCGCCAGACCCGGGCGATCGAAGGGGCCGAGCAGGACCATCGCGAAGGGGTTCCAAGCATAGCCCGTGAAGACCCGCGCGCGCAGCAATTCGGCGACGATCCAGCAGCCGGCGAACGCCAGCGCCAGCGCCCAATGGCGGCCGCGGCCAGCGAACGCGCGCGCTCCGAGCGCAGCCAGAGCGGGATAGATTGCGAGATATAGAGAGAGCAGCGGCACTGCCACCCAGCCCAGCGCAGCCGGCATCTCTGCCTGGTGAGTGAAGGCGGTGGCGATCCAGTTATTACCGAACGTAAAGTGAGCAAAGCCGAACAGCCAGCCTAGCCACGCAGCGCGCTTCGCATCGGGAGCTTCGGCCAACAATGCAGCGAAGCCGCCCATGGCCAGACTGGCCACGGGCCACAGCCCCAGCGGTTGGAACCCCGTAGCGGCTAGGAAGCCGAACGCCAGCGCCGAGAGGCGCGGGTGAGACGCAGCCATGTGCCAAAGACGTCCCATCACGGCTTCGTGTCGCCCTTCGGCGTTACGCTCAAGCGTCAGCTGACGGCTTCGAGCGCACCCTGATCGCCGTCATCGGCCGGAGGCGAACGCCGCGTCCGCCTTTTCGGAGGAGCCTTGGCTTCCACTTCCTCGCGCTCTTCCGCCCGCGGGATCGATGGCGGCAGGATGCCGGCATCGATGGTCGACGCTTCGGCTTCGGCCGGAGCCTCGGCCGCCGAGCCATTGGCCGGCTGACGACTGCGCGAACGGCGCGCGCCGCGCGCTTCGCGGACGAACGGGTTATCCGAAGCAGTTACCTCGTGAGCTTCCTCGCCCTCGACGCCTGGCTGACCTTCGGCGACTGGCGCCCGCTCTTCGTCATTGCGTTCGCGGCGGCGGCGCGGGCGCTCGTTGCGGCTGCTCTCGTCGGGAGCGGCCGTCTCTTCACGCTCGTCCGTCTCATCCTCATCGGATTCGAACGGCTGCTCGCGATCGTGCTCGCGGCGCGGACGCACGTCTTCCTTCTGCACGCGGCTGTCGGCAACGACGCGGAAGTAGTGGTCGGCGAACTGGAGATAATATTCGGTCAACACGCGATCGCCGTTGAGCGAGGCGTCGTGCGCAAGCTTCTTGTACTTTTCGAGCATCTGTGGGGCATTGCCGCGAGCCCGACTATCAATTCGGTTGCCCTGGTTGCCGCCACCCGGACCACGGTTGTTGCCGCGGCCGCGCCGACGATTCTGATTGCGATTCTGGTTCAAAGGAATTCCGCTTCCTTGACTATGACCGGCAAAATCCGGCCGCATGACCCCCTCCACGGTGCCGGCCAAAAAGCGGACACTCTCGTGGTTTCTCCATCTGCACTATCGACGGCTTGGCCGCTATTTCACTAGCAAATGATGGAGTTAAGACCCGGTATCGGCATTTGCCGCCCCACCGCTGGCCTTGACCGAGACGTAGTGTCTCTCCGGCGGTTTGCCAAGACTTAATTGTGACGCTAGTGCGCGGCGCTACCTGGGAGGGGGCGGAGGACCAGCGCGCGGGGCCTGCCACCAAGGTCGCGGTGGAGCTGCGAGCCGAAGCCGGACTGCTCTGCGAGGGCCGCGACGGTATCGGCCTGAGTGGCACCGATCTCCAGAACCGCGACCCCCTTATCCGCCACTAGGGCCGCTAACTGAGGCACCAACACGCGGTAGGCGTCGAGCCCTTTGGACCCTGCAAACAGAGCTCCCGCCGGTTCCCATTGCCGCACGGCCGACTCAATCGGCGCGTTATCTTCGACGTAAGGCGGATTGGCGAGAACGAGGTCGAACCGGCCGAGATCCTCGTTCCAGCCCGGCTCGTCCCAGTCCGCCGCTCGAAAGCTCGCCCGATCAGCGACGCCGAGCCGATCGGCATTAACAGTCGCGATGGAAAGAGCCTGCGCAGAGCGGTCGATGCCGACCCCGACCGCCGCTGGACATTCGGCCAAGATCGTCAGCAGCAGCGCGCCCGACCCGACACCGCAATCGAGCACAAGCCTAGGATTCGGGCAGGCTTCGAGGGCAGCGGCGACGGTGGTTTCGCTGTCCATGCGCGGGATCAGCACCCCCGAAGCGACGGCGAATTCGCGGCCATAGAATTCCTTATGGCCCAGGATATAGGCGACTGGTTCGTGACGAGCACGGCGTTCTACGAGTTCAGCGAAGTCGGGAGGCGCCGGCTCGTCCATGTGGCGGAGCAGCAGCTCGGAACGGGGCACACTAAGAGCGTGCGCCATCAGCAGCTCGGCATCGAGGCGGGCCGTGTCGGAGGTCGCCTGGAGCCGGGTAGTGGCTTGGCGCAAGGCTTGGGCGATGGGTGTGGTCACGAATGCCCGTCGATAAGGTCAGGACGAGCGGCGAGGGGTGCCGCAAGCTCGATGCGCAGCACCCCTAGTCACCCAGCGCGGCGAGCCGCTTGGCTTGATCTTCGGCGGTGAGAGCGCTCACCAGTTCAGCGAGCCCGTGCCCCGCGAGCACTTCGTCAAGCTTGTGCAGCGTGAGACCGATGCGGTGATCGGTGACGCGGCCTTGCGGGAAGTTGTAGGTGCGGATGCGTTCGGAGCGATCTCCGCTACCAACCATCGCCTTGCGCGCTTCGGCCTCCGCCCCGTGAGCTTCATCGCGCATCTTCTCGTATACGCGCGTGCGCAGGACCTGCATCGCCTTGTCGCGGTTGCGGTGCTGCGAGCGTTCGTCTTGCATGGCAACGACGAGGCCCGTCGGGAGATGGGTGATGCGCACAGCTGAATCAGTGGTGTTGACGTGCTGCCCGCCGGCGCCCGACGAGCGGTAGATGTCGATCCTGAGGTCGCCGGGGTCGATCTGGACGTCGACTTCGGTCGGCTCGGGCAGGACGGCCACGGTTGCCGCTGAGGTGTGGATGCGGCCGCCGCTCTCGGTCACCGGGACACGCTGCACGCGGTGTACGCCGCTTTCGAACTTGAGCTTGGCGAACACGCCATTGCCCGAGACGTTGGCGACGATTTCCTTGAAGCCGCCGATGTCGGAGGCGTTCATGCTGATCGGCTCGACCTTCCACCCCTGCTCAGCGGCATAGCGCTCGTACATGCGGTAGAGGTCGGCAGCGAACAGCGCCGCCTCGTCGCCGCCGGTGCCGGCGCGGATTTCGAGCATGGCCGGACGCGCGTCGGCCGCGTCGCGCGGCAGCATCGCGATCTGGAGCTGGCGCTCGGCTTCGGGAAGGCGCTGGCGCAGCTCTGCGAGCTCCTCGTCGGCGAGCGCTTTCATCTCGGGGTCGTCGGCCATGGCCGAGAGCTCGGCGATCTCCGCGCGCATCGCCCGCACGTCGGCGGCGACGCGGGCGACCGGCTCGAGCTCAGCATAGTCGCGGCTGGCCGCGACAAACGCCTCGCCTTCGAGCTGCCCCGAAGCGAGGCGCGCCTCTAGCTCGGCGAAGCGGTTGGCGATTTGCGCGAGGCGCTCTTCAGGGATGGTCATGCGAGGATGTACGGCTTCATTGTCAACCAAGCCTGCTCGACTGTTTCTGCGCTCGGGTCATTTCTCCGAACGTTAGCCGTCGGACCACTCACCTCCGTTCGTAAGCTGATTATACAAGTCGCACCGCTTTTGACGGCCTTGTCAAAGCGCTTTCTGGGGGACCCGCTCGCCACAAGATCGGCGGAGAAGCCCAACTCCCGGAACCTGGCGGCGGTCTTAATCGCCGCCGCAATCATGTCATCGCTTTCTGCAACGATGACGACGTCAGTGTTCGTCTCGCCTTTCTCCCCCACCAACATCGCCAGCCGCTCGATCCCCGCGGCCCAACCGACCGCCGGCGTGTGCGGGCCGCCGAGGTTTTCGATCAGGCCGTCGTAGCGGCCGCCGCCGAGGACCGTGCCTTGCGCGCCGAGGCGGTCGGTGACGAATTCGAAGGCGGTGTGGCGGTAGTAGTCGAGGCCCCGGACCAGCGCTTCGTTGCGCTGCCAGGCGACGCCGGCCGCCTTCAGCCCCTCGCAGACCTGCCCGAAGAAGTCCTGGGCTTCGCCTGAAAGGAACGCGTCGATCTTCGGCGCTTCGGCCGTGAAGGGCTTGTCGCGCGGGTCCTTGCTGTCGAGGATGCGCAGCGGGTTGCGTTCGAGGCGGTCCTGGCTGTCTTCGCTGAGCGAGGCCTTGTGATCGCGGAAGTAGCCGATCAGCGCCTGCCGCCAGGCTTCGCGGCTCGGCGCGTCGCCCAGCGTGTTCAACTGCAGCGTCACGCCGTCGGCGATGCCAAGCTCCTTCAGGAGCTGGTCGGCCATCGCCAATAGCTCGACGTCCGCCTGGGGCTCGGCCGCGCCGATGATCTCCGCGTCGATCTGGTGGAATTGGCGGTAGCGGCCCTTTTGCGGCCGTTCGTAGCGGAACAGCGGCCCGTGCGTCGCGACCTTGAGCGGTGCGTACTGCTGCCAGCCGGCGGTGAGATAGGCGCGGGCGATGCCGGCGGTGAACTCGGGGCGCAAGGTGAGCGATTCCCCGCCACGGTCCTCGAACGAGTACATCTCTTTGGAGACGACGTCGGTGGTCTCGCCGAGCGAGCGGCTGAACACCTCGGTCTTCTCGAACACCGGCATTTCCACGCGGCGGAAGCGGTAGAGTTTGCGCACCCGTTCAAAGGTCTCAACGACATGCGCGAATGCCTCGGCCTCGGCTCCGAAGATGTCCTGGGTGCCGCGGATCGGTCGCGGGGTTTCGATTTTCGCCATCGGCGCGCGCTTAGCGGCATTGATGGCGCCCGCAAAGAGTGTGTCCCCTCCGCCAACGCCGGGCAGCAGTTACTCCGCCGCTTCCAGGAACCGTTGATCAATGTCCACATCGGCCTCCCAGCTCTTGAGCTCAGGCAGCACCTCTTTCGCGAACAAGTCCATGTTCTTCAGCACTTCGTCTTGCGGCATTCCGCCGTAGTAGACGTGCGGGAAGAAGCCCTGCGGCTTGTAGAACTCCTTCAGCTCCCACATCCGGTCGAGGATCATTTGCGGGGTGCCGGTGACCGCGCCCTTGGCGAATTCCTCGACGTAAGGCTCGATCGCTTCGGGAGCGAGGACCATGTTCTCGTAGTGCTCGTAGCCCTTGATCTGCGGGAACTTGCCCGGCGTATCGAGGTGGTAGTTGCGGATCGCGGCGCGCATCGTGTTGGCGAGGTACTTGCGGCCCTGGAGCTCGGCGTATTCGGCGCTCTCGTCGACGTAGTAGTTGCCGCCGAGCATCGGTGGGGGCGGCTGGGTGCCGGGGCCGTTCACTTCCTGCCAGACGGCGGCGTACTTGTCAGGCGGGACGTCCTTGCCGCGCTGCGGCAGCATCAGGATCATGTTGCCGCAGCCGAGGCGCGCGGCGGTGTACATCGAATTGCCCGACAGGCTGCCGCAGAACTTGCGCCCCTCGAAGCCCTTGATCGGACGCGGGCGCAGCTCGCTCCGGGGGATGTGGGCGTAGAGGCCCTTGCCCTTGATCACCCCGGTGTCGAGCGCGGGAATCACCGTCTCGAGCAGATCGTTGTACATCTGCCGGCTGTGGTTCATGTCGATGCCGAGCCCGGCGAACTCGTGCTGCGCCAGCCCGCCGCCGAAGCCGAGAATCGCGCGCCCGTTCGAAAGGATGTCGAGGTTGACGATCCGCTCGGCCAGCCGGACCGGGTGATGCCAGGGCGCGATGATGCACTGGGTGCCGAGCTTCACGTGGCGGGTGCGCGCGGCGATGTAAGTGAGCAGCTGCACCGGATCGTTCGACATCGAGTAGTCGGAGAAGTGGTGCTCGGTAATCCACACCGAATCGAAGCCGAGCTCCTCGGCGAGGACGAGATTCTCGATCTCCTCGCGCACGAAGCGCGCATCGTCATACGAATGGCCGCGCTGGTGCGCGAATCCGGTCGCCAGGCCTACATGCATTGGACAGCATCCTCTCTTGCGCGGGCGGGATCGTTCCCGTCTCCGGAGTCGCGGAGGGGATGATGCCGCAGGCGCGCGCGCCCGGCAATTCCGCTCTCGCCAAGCACGGCCCTATGTTCTAGGCGCCCGCCCAAACAACAACATGCCTGGAGGGGGTGCCCATCCAGCAACGAAAGCGAGCATCCATGCGGATCGAAAACATTCCCGTGGGCGACAACCCGCCGGAAAGCCTGAACGTCGTCATCGAAGTGCCGACCGGCGGCGAGCCTGTGAAGTACGAGTTCGACAAGGCGAGCGGCGCGCTGTTCGTCGACCGCATCCTCCACACGCCGATGCGCTATCCGGCCAATTACGGCTTCGTGCCGCACACCCTGTCACCCGACGGCGACCCCCTTGACGCGCTAGTCATCGCCCGCAGCCCGTTCATTCCGGGATGCGTTGTCCGCGCCCGGCCGATCGGCGTGCTCAAGCTGGAAGACGAGCACGGCGGCGACGAGAAGCTGATCTGCGTGCCGGTGGACACGACATTCCCTTACTACTCCGACGTGCTCGAGCGGCAGGACCTGCCCTCGATCATTTTCCAGCAGATCGAGCACTTCTTCAAGCACTACAAGGACCTGGAAACCGAGAAGTGGGTGCGGGTCGGCGAATGGGGCGACGCCGCGGAAGCGCGGCGAATCACCGTCGAGGCGATCGAGCGGGCCAAGGCGGCAAAGGCCGCCGCCTGAGGCAGGCTGTGTCGATCTGCAGCGGCCGGCACGGATCGGCGCGGCCGCTGCAGATCATCAGATGAAGGCCGCGACCGCGAGGTAGATGCCGGTCAACGCGAGCGGCAGGCCAATGGCGGAAACCCACAGCACGATCTGATCGCGGCGGAACCGGTCGCCAAATTCCGGATTTGCGGCTTCGCTGTCGCTGAGCGAGTCCCACCGTCGTTCGAACAGCCGGCACCCTGGAATGATCGCCGCCACCAGCACGATAAGTGCTAGGTACGGGAGGATCGATCCGGTCCCGCTCTTCAGCGTGGTCATCGTTACGAAGATCTGCAGCCCGGTATAGACCAGCAGCGCATAAGCGACGTTGTCGCTCATCTTCCGCCGCCAATCCAGTTTGGGCTTGGCCCTCTTGCGGCTCTCCGCCCTCTCCCAAAGCGCCTTGTCCATGCGCCGTTCTCCTTTGCTCTCCCGACTCGAACTATCTCACCCCGCCGTGCGGGGTTCAAGTAACTAACCGCGATGGAGCGTGGCGCGTTCCGGCCACAGCATGCACGAAGCCTGCCAAATGGGGTTTCAAGCGCCAGCGGCCGTGCTAAATCGTTTCCGATGAGCACGCTTGAAGACAACACGATCGACACCGAAGCTTTGGCCACCGCGATGTCGGAGGCAACGGTCAATGCCGCGCCGCCCATTCCGCAAGGCGGCCTGGAAGTCGTTTCGATCGCCAAGAGCTACGACAAGCGCGCGGTCCTGACCGATATTTCGCTGACCGTCGGCAAAGGCGAAGTGCTGGGCCTGCTCGGCCCCAATGGCGCTGGCAAGACCACCTGCTTCTATTCGATCATGGGCCTGGTGCGCCCCGACAGCGGCCGCATTCTGATGGACGGCGTCGATGTCACCAAGCTGCCAATGTATCGGCGCGCCATCCTGGGGCTCGGCTACCTGCCGCAGGAAACCAGCATCTTCCGCGGCATGACAGTCGAGCAGAACATCCTGTGCGTGCTCGAGATGGTCGAACCGAACAAGGGAACTCGGCTGGCCGAGCTCGACCGCCTGCTCGACGAATTCCACCTGACACGCCTGCGCGAGAGCCCGGCGATGGCGCTGTCAGGCGGAGAGCGGCGGCGCTGCGAGATCGCGCGGGCACTGGCCGCCAAGCCGTCGATCATGCTGCTGGACGAGCCCTTCGCCGGGATCGACCCTCTGTCGATCAGCGACATTCGCGAGCTGGTGAGGGATCTGAAGCGGCGCGGCATCGGTGTGCTGATCACCGATCACAACGTGCGAGAGACGCTCGACATCGTCGACCGTGCCTGCATCATATACGGTGGCCAGGTGCTGTTCGCGGGGAGCCCCGAGGACCTGGTAGCCGACGAGAACGTGCGCCGGCTCTACCTAGGCGAGAGCTTCACCCTATGAGCCCGGCCGGTGGAGGCCTGCGCGGTTCGACAGGCTCACCGCGAACTGAGGCCGCAACCTCGCCTTTTGCAATGGGTCCGCTCGTCTTGAGCTTGTCGATGGACATGCGAGCGCGCTGAGCGGGAATCATGGCACTCGGTCCCCGCCTCGACCTGCGGCAATCGCAATCACTGACAATGACGCCGCAGCTGCAGCAGGCGATCAAGCTGCTGGCGCTGTCGAACCTGGAAATCGAAACCTTCATCGGTGAGGCGCTCGAAACCAATCCGCTGCTCGAAGCCGGGGAGCTGGCGCACGAGCAGCCGGCCGCGAATGCAACCAGCCCCGACGAGCCGCCCGCGGATCCGACCGCCGACGAGCTGATCCTGCGCGGGCACGGCGAAGCCGACGCGCCGCTCGACATCGATCCTGCCACGCTCGACCGTGACCGCGATACCGGCGACTGGGCGGCGGCCGGCGGCTCGGCCGCAAGCGAAGACGGGCCGGGCATCGACGAGCGCAGTGACGACGAGCCGACGCTGGCCGAACATCTCGAAGCGCAAGTCGGCGCCGCCACGCCCGATCCCGAGCTGCTGTTCATCGCCCGGCACCTGATCGGGCTGCTGGACGAGGCGGGTTACCTGAGCGCTGCCCTGCGCGACGTGGCAACCGACCTCAACATTGCCCTGGCGCGGGCCGAGGAAGCACTGGGAATCGTCCAGTCGCTCGATCCGACCGGTGTCGGCGCGCGCTCGCTGTCCGAGTGCCTGGCGCTGCAAGCCAAGGAAGCCGACCGATATGACCCGTGCATGGCGCGGCTGATCGACAACCTGGACCTGGTGGCGCGGGGCGAGTTCGCACGGCTGAAGCGGATGTGCGACGTCGACGACGAAGACTTCGCCGACATGCTGAACGAGCTGCGCGGCTATGATCCCAAGCCCGGGCTCAAGTTCGGCGGCGCGACGCGCGAACCGGTCGTGCCGGACATCCTGGTCATGCCGGCTACCGACGGCTGGGACATCTCGCTGAACCAGGCGACTCTGCCGCGGCTGATCGTCAACCGGTCGTATTACGTCGAGCTGCGGGGCGGCTGCACCGACCGGCAGTCGAAATCGTGGTTGAGCGAAAAGCTGGCGGACGCCAAGTGGCTGATCAAGGCGCTCGACCAGCGGCAGCGCACCATCCTGAAAGTCACCGCCGAGATCGTCAAGCAGCAGGAAGGGTTCTTCCGGCGCGGCGTTGCCCATCTCAAGCCGCTGACGCTGCGCACGGTGGCGGAAGCAGTGGAAGTGCACGAAAGCACGGTGAGCCGGGTCACTTCGAACAAGTACCTGCATTGCCCGCGCGGCACTTTCGAGCTGAAGTACTTCTTCACCAGCGGGGTGGCATCGGCCGATGGCGAGGGTTCGGTGTCGGCCGAAGCGGTAAAGGCGCAGATTCGGGCGCTGTGCGAGGCGGAAGATCCCGACGACATCCTGTCAGACGACAAGCTGGTCGAGCTGCTGCGCGGCAAAGGCTTCGACCTGGCGCGGCGCACGGTGGCCAAATACCGCGAGGCGATCGGCATCGGCAGCTCGGTCCAGCGCCGCCGCCAAAAGAAGCTGGCGCGGGTGGCCTAAACCCGGTCCGAAGTGGCCGGAGTGCTTGGCCCGGTAGGGCCTGGCCCTGATGTGGCCGAAAGGACTCTGTCGCGCGACGACAACGCTTTACCGTTAATTAACCTTTTTCGTTGAGACATGGCGTGGTTAATGCCGGTCAACACCTGTTAGCAGGGTGTAACCACGGGGCTTCAGGGGGGTCTTACCCATGCGCGTGCTGCTGATTGAGGATGAGCCGACAACCGCCAAGGCGATCGAGCTCATGCTCACGACGGAAGGCTTCAACGTCTACTCGACCGATCTCGGCGAGGAAGGCCTCGATCTCGGCAAGCTCTACGACTACGACATAATCCTGCTCGACCTGAACCTGCCTGACATGCACGGCTACGACGTGCTGAAGAAGCTGCGGGTCGCCAAAGTGCAGACGCCGGTGCTGATCCTCTCCGGTATTTCGGAAATGGATTCCAAGATTCGTTCGTTCGGCTTCGGCGCCGACGACTATGTGACCAAGCCGTTCCATCGCGACGAGCTTATTGCCCGCATCCATGCGGTGGTGCGCCGTTCCAAGGGTCATTCGCAGTCGGTGATCCGCACCGGCAAGCTATCGGTCAACCTCGACGCCAAGACCGTCGAAGTCGACGGTGCCCGCGTCCACCTGACCGGCAAGGAATATGCGATGCTGGAGCTGCTCTCGCTCCGCAAGGGCACCACGCTGACCAAGGAAATGTTCCTCAACCACCTTTACGGCGGGATGGACGAGCCGGAGCTAAAGATCATCGACGTCTTCATCTGCAAGCTGCGCAAGAAGCTTTCGGGCGCGTGCGGCGGCGAGAATTACATCGAAACCGTCTGGGGCCGCGGCTACGTGCTGCGCGATCCTGGCGAAGAGGCCGAAGCGGCCTAACCACGCGTTCTTCCCTCCTGGAGAAATCTCAACCGTCCCGGGCCTCGCGCTTTGGGGCGGTTTTTTCTATCGGCGCGCCGCGACGCGCCGGACCAGCGCTGCGATCGTGTAAGGCACAGTCACAACGACGATGTGATAGAGCAGCGTCGAGACGAAGCCGGCGAGCGTCAGGTAAGGAACGCTCGCGGCCGTCATCACCGCCGTCCATCCGGCGATCACCAGCCCCATGAACTTGAGCTCGCGCGGTCCGAATGTGCCGTGCTTCCAGCCGAGCAGCGCGCCGACGATGATGACGATAACTTCCATTCCGCCGCGGTGTTGACGGCAAACCGGGGTCGCCGTCAATCGCCGCGCTGGACAAGGCGCACCCCCAACCCCTAGCGGCGCGCGCATGACCGCGCACAAGCCGGGTGATCCGACCACCCTCAACCGCCTCTATGGCCGATCGAAGGGCAAGACGCTGCGCGCCGGGCAGCAGGCGCTGGTCGACGAGTTGTTGCCGCAGATCGCGGTTCCGGCGGTGGGCGCGGTCACCGCTGCCGCTCTGTTCGGGCAGGATTGCCCGCTGCACTTCGAGATCGGCTTCGGCGGCGGCGAGCACATGGCCGCGCGCGCCGAAATGCTGCCCGATCACGGATTCATCGGCTGCGAGCCATTCGTCAACGGCGTGGCGCAGGCGCTGGTCCACATCGGCGGCGACCACGGCGTGCGCGCGCCGCTACCCAACGTCCGCCTGCACCATGGCGACGGGCTGGAAGTTCTCGGCCGGGTTCCGGACGGCGCGCTGTCGTTCCTTTACCTGCTTCATCCCGATCCCTGGCCAAAAGCGCGTCATGCGAAGCGGCGGATGATGAACGACGGGCCGGTATCGCTGTTTGCGGACAAGCTGAAGCCGGGCGGCGAGTTTCGCTTCGGGACCGACCATCCCATCTATCTGCGCCACGCGCTGATGGTCATGCGAGGGCATCGCGACCGGTTCGAGTGGATCGTCGAAGGCCCTGAAAGCTGGCAGAACCGGCCGGGCGGCTGGCCCGAAACCCGCTACGAAGCCAAGGCCCGCCGGCTGGGCCATGAAGTCTGGTACTTTCGTTTTCGCCGCAGATAAGCCGCAAACTGAGCAAATAGCCTCGCTTCGGTGCATGAATGTTTCTCTATCTTTTTGGTTGAGAATAGAAGCAGTAGCTCCGTCACCGATCGCAAGGGGGAGACAATTGCATGAACTGGGCGGATCTGGATTTCGCGGCGCTGCTCCCTTTCATCGCGGTCGGCTTTGCCGCGCAGCTCGTGGACGGAGCGCTCGGCATGGCATTCGGGGTGATTTCCAGCACTCTGCTGGTCAGCGTGATGGGTGTACCGCCGGCGACTGCGTCGGCCGGGGTCCATATCGTCGAGAGCTTCACCACCGGCGTTTCCGGCATCAGCCACGCGCTTCACCGAAACATCAACTGGAAGCTGTTCTTCCGGCTGCTGATCCCCGGAGTGATCGGCGGCGCGATCGGGGCTTACGTGCTCTCCTCGCTCGATGCCTCGGTGACGCGGCCGTTCGTGATGGCCTATTTGACCGCCATCGGCCTCTACCTGCTCTACCGTGGTTTCGGCTTCCCGCTGAAGCCGCGTGAGCCGCGGATCGTGGAGCCGCTGGGCCTCGCCGGCGGCTTTCTCGATGCGGCAGGCGGCGGCGGCTGGGGGCCGGTCGTGACGTCCAACCTGATCGTCCAAGGGTCCCCGCCGCGCACCACGATCGGCACCGTCAATGCGACCGAGTTCTTCCTGACGGTGACGATCTCGGCCAGCTTCCTGTTCCACATCGGCATGGAAGGCTTCGACGCCGCGTTCCTCAACCCGGTCGCCGGCCTGCTGATCGGCGGGGTGGTGGCGGCGCCGTTCGGAGCGGTGGTGGCCAAACGGGTGCCGGCCAAGACGCTGATGATCCTGGTCGGGATCGTGCTCACGGTGACCAGCGCTTACGGCGTGTACAGCGCGCTGAGCTGAGCGGAACCTCGGTTCAGGTGGCGGCCGTGCCCGCGGCAACGATCACCAGCGTAACGCCGACCAGGACGGCGACGCCGAGGACTTGCTTGCGCCGCACCGAACGGGGCGAGCGCATGATCGCCACGTTGATGCCAAAGCCGATCAGGCCGGCGAGAAGCCCGGCCTGGCCCGCGGCGCGGTTGGCGCGGTACCAGGCGGCTTCCGAAGCCCGGGTGGCCGCGGTGCGCACGCCGTAGAAGCCGTTGGGCTCGATCCAGTCGAGCGCCATCGGCAGGCTGACAGCTGCAAACAGCAGCGGCACCCCGGCGAGAACCCAGGGCGTCGGCGGGTGCTTCACCCCACCACGCCCGCCGCGGCGAGCACCGCCAGCGTCAGCATGTCGGGCGCCGTCGAGGTCATCGCCGCGATCTGCACCGGCTTTTCCATGCCGATCAGCATCGGTCCGATCGTGGCATTGCCGGCGAGTTCGCGCAGCAGCTTGGCCGAGAGGTTGGCCGACTGCAGCCCCGGCATGATCAGCACGTTGGCCGGGCCCGACAGGCGGCTGAACGGATAGAGCCGCATGACCTTGGGGTTGAGCGCGGCGTCGGGCGCCATCTCGCCTTCGTACTCGAA
>CAYTPY010000053.1:0-13971 GCA_964439725.1 uncultured Erythrobacter sp.
CGGTGCACCGGGCTCCTCGGCCTGTTGTGCGGCTGCGGGCGCCGCAACCATGCCAATTCCCATTGCGCTCGCGAGAAGCGCCGCACGTGTCTTTCTCCCCTGAACCGAGATCTTCACCCTCATTCTCCCCTTTGTCGCGCCGCTCGCGGCCGCGCTGTTCGTAGCTAGCCGCGCTCGGCCTGTTCACATCTGAACAGTTGCCACTCTCAACGTTTCGCTTACGAATCGTTCATAACTGAACGGATGGGTAATGCAAACATGGATTGAGGCAGCCAACTCGCCGTTTGGTATCTAGCTATCAACGTGTGATATCATACCGCATCAAAGCTTCGGCAGGCGAGTAAGGCGGACCACCCGCGCGGCGGGCAGAGCGATGTTAACCTTTGGCTTCTAGGCTCCACTCACCTTGGATCTGGCAGGCGAACGACCACAGTGACCGCTCGAACCCCGGCACTCGCATGGCCGGTTGCATGGCTCTTGGCTGGGCGGGCCGATCTTCCCGCAGGTGTTCGCACGCAGCTGAAAGCGGGGCTGTTCACCTCGCTACCGATCTTCGTCGGCGGGGTGCTCAACACTGTGGCCATCGCTGGGGTGGCTTATTGGCGGCATCCCACCACCTTGTTCCTGATCTGGCTTTTGCTTGAAATTGGCGTGGCTTTGCTGCGCTTGCCCGTCGTCGCCGCCGGACGACGCGCGATTGAGCAGGGCCGCACGCCGCCGGTAACTGCCGCCGCGTTGCTGGCCTGCGCCTGGGCCGCCGCGACCGGCTTTGGGGCTTATATCTCGGTGCGAACTGAGGACTGGCTGCTCGCCACCGTCGTCTGCCTTTCCGCCGCCGGCATGGTGTGCGGCATCTGCCTGCGCAACTTCGGAACCCCGCGGCTCGCCACCGTCATGATGTTTCTGAGCCTTGGCCCCTGCGCGGTGGCCGGGCTTCTCGTTTCCGAGCCCTTGGTGGCGATCATCAGCATTCAGCTGCCAATCTTCATGGTGGTGATCTTCACCTCGGTATTCAGCCTCCACGGCATGATGGTCTCACGCATGGAGGCGCTCGCCGATCTCGAGAAAAGCGAGGCCTTCAACCGCAGCATTCTTGAATCAAGCCCCGACTACATGATGATCCTCGATGATCGACATGAGATCTTGTTCTGCAATCGGCCTGGGCGGCCGGTCGAGGACGGTAATGTTCTGCGCGGAACCAACTGGTTTTCGCTGCTGCCACCGGACTGCCGGGACGAAGGCCTGCGTGTTCTCGAAGCTGTCGCTGCCGGGCGGCAGGCCAATCTCACCACGTACCACAGCGATCCCGAGCGCGGCACGCGCTGGTTCGATGTGATCGCCAGCCCTATCGGTGACGGGAAGGGGCGGACCATGCTGGTGGCGCGCGATATCACGCATCAAAAGGCGACGGAGGCGCGGGCCGTATGGATGGCTCGCCACGATTCCCTGACCGGGCTCGCCAACCGCTCAGTCCTTCAGGACGAAGTCGAAGCTCGACTCCAGCAAGACAGCGCCGGTTGTGCTTGCGCGCTCCTGATCGTCGACATCGACAACTTCAAGACCATCAACGACACGCTCGGTCATGACGCCGGTGACGCCTTGTTGTGCGACTTTGCTGAGCGACTGAGCGCGGTCGTCGGGCCCGACGGCCTGGTCACTCGAACCGGCGGCGATGAATTCGCCCTACTGATCCCCGCCAATGCTCCGGGTGACGTGGAGACCGTGGCCGAGCGCCTCTACGGCAGTCTGCGTGAACCGTTTCTCTACGATGGCCGCCTACTCGAATGCTCGGCCTCGATCGGTGCCAGCGTCCTTCGCGAAGACGGCGCGACACGCTCGGAAGTGATGAAGGCGGCCGACATTGCGCTCTACGCCGCCAAAGCCGCCGGCCGGGGCCAATTGAAGCGGTTCGAAGACGCGATGAAGGTCGAAGTGGACCGCCAACAGTCGATGATCGCCGCCGCGCGCCAGGCCTTGGTGCAGGACCGCATCGAACCGTTCTTCCAGCCCAAGATCCGACTGTGTACGGCGGAGATCGTCGGCTTCGAGGCGCTGCTGCGGTGGACTGACAGCTTCGGCACCCTGCGCTCGCCGGACGATCTCAGCGCCGCCTTCGAAGATCCCACGCTCGCTACCGAACTCAGCGATCGGATGTTCGACGCTGTCATAGACCAGGTCGAAGCATGGAGCCGCGTCGGGTTTGAATTCGGGCACGTGGCGGTCAACGTCACTGCCGCCGACTTCCGCCGCAGCACCTTCGCCGATGACCTGCTGCGGCGGATCACGGAGCGCAACCTCGATCCTTCGCTGCTGCAACTGGAAATCACCGAAACCGTCTTCCTGGGCCGGACCGCCGGCTATGTGGAAGCGACATTGCGTAAGCTCAGCGATCACAAGATCCGCATCGCGCTCGACGATTTTGGCACCGGTTACGCGTCGCTATCGCACCTGAAGCAGTTCCCCGTCGATCTCCTGAAGATCGACCGCTCGTTCGTTCAGGATCTGGGCCGCAGCCGCGATGCTGAAGCCATCACCGCCGCGGTCATCAATCTCGGGCACTGCCTCGGCATGGAAGTGGTCGCGGAAGGGGTCGAAACCGTGGGCCAGCAAACCTGGTTGGCGCATCTCGGCTGCGACACCGGCCAAGGCTTCCTCTACTCGCCGGCGATTCCGGCGGCGGAGGTCCCCCTGCTGCCATTCGCTCCCGGTCGCCCTCCCGTGCTCCAACTGACCGCCTGAGCGGGTGGGCGGCCGCAGGCATCAAACCGGGCCCACCCCTTGTCCGCCGGCCCCGCAATCGCCATAGGACCTCCGACTCCCGTTAAGCAGTAGAAGGCCCCTTGCGATGAAGGTCCGCATCCACGTCAGCCTCAAGCCCGGCGTGCTCGATCCGCAAGGCCGCGCCGTGCATCACGCTCTTGAAGGCCTCGGTTTCGAAGGGGTGCAAGATGTCCGCATCGGGCGCCTGATCGAACTCGATGTGGCCGACGGCACCAGCGACGCCGCGCTCGACGAGATGTGTCGCAAGCTGCTCGCCAATATGGTCATCGAGAACTACCGCATCGAAAAGCCAGAGCTGGTATCATGAGCTTCCGCGCCGCCGTCGTCACTTTCCCCGGCTCCAACTGCGACCGCGACATGGCGGTGGCGTTGGAGCAGGTTTCGGGCGCTGCCCCGCACCGCGTATGGCACGGTGATGCGGAGCTTCCCGACCGGCTCGATTTCATCGCCCTGCCCGGCGGCTTCTCCTACGGCGACTACCTTCGCTCCGGCGCCCTAGCCGCGCGCAGCCCGATCATGCGGGCGGTTGTCCAG
Source organism: uncultured Erythrobacter sp. (assembly GCA_964439725.1). Classification (GTDB taxonomy): domain Bacteria; phylum Pseudomonadota; class Alphaproteobacteria; order Sphingomonadales; family Sphingomonadaceae; genus Croceibacterium_A. Next base: position 3,316 of record CAYTPY010000053.1, read on the forward strand.
GCTGCGGGCCGCGGCGTGCCGGTTCTCGGCGTCTGCAACGGCTTCCAGGTGCTGACCGAAGCCGGCCTGCTACCCGGGGCGCTGATGCGCAACGCGGTGCAGACATTCATCTGCCGCGAAGTCGCGCTCAAGGTCGAAACCAGCCAATCGCTGTTCACTTCCGCCTACGACGCCGGGCAGACCATCCGCATCCCGGTCGCTCACCACGACGGCAATTACTTCGCCGATGAAGACACGCTCGACCGCCTCGAGGGCGAAGGCCGCGTCGCTTTTCGCTACCTGCAGACGTGCAACGGCTCGCGCCGCGACATCGCCGGCATCCTCAACGAGACCGGCAACGTGCTCGGCATGATGCCGCACCCGGAACGGGCCGTAGAGCCGGAGCACGGATCGACCGATGGCCGCGCCCTGTTCGAAAGTGCCGTGCGAAGCCTCGTCGACGCTTGATTTCGCGAGGCCCGGGCACGATCCCGGGCGCGCTCTCAGGCCAAGGCTGCGACGGCCAAGCGTGAGCGCTGCGTCAGGTTTCGTGCTTCCTGCGCCGGCATCGGCCGGCCGAAGTGGAACCCCTGGATCTTGTTGCAGCCTAGCTGGCGGACCAGATCCACTTCCTTGTCGGTTTCCACGCCTTCAGCCGTCGTGGTCATGTCCAGGCTCTGCGCCATCGCCACGACCGCGCGGATGATCGCCAGGCTTTCCCGGCTGCCCTGCGCCGCGCCTTGCACGAAGCTGCGATCGACCTTGATGTTCGAAAAGCGCAGCGCCCGCAGGTAACCCAGCGACGAATAGCCGGTGCCGAAGTCGTCGAGCGCCACCGAGCACCCCACCGCCATGATCTCCTCCAGCGTCTGGCGTGCGGTGCGGGCATCGCGCAGGAAGATGCTTTCGGTCACTTCGACTTCGAGGCGATAGGCGGGCAGCCCGCTGTCCGCGAGCGCCCGCACCACATGCCCGGCGAAGCCTGGCTCGAGCAATTGCTCGCCCGAGACGTTGACCGCGACTTTGAGGTTGCCGTCCCACTGCGCCGCCTGCCGGCAGGCCTCGTGCAGCACCCAGTTGCCGATCGGCACGATCAGCCGGGTATCCTCGGCCAGCGGGATGAACTTGCCCGGACTGACGGCGCCGTGCTCCTTGCTGTTCCAGCGCAGCAGTGCTTCGAAGCTGACCAGCCGCTCGTCGTGGGCGTCGACCACCGGCTGGAAGTTGAGCTGAAACTCCTTCTTGCCGATCGCATGGCGCAGCGAGTGCTCGAGCTTGCGTCGCTCCTCGGCGTTGGCATGGAGCGACGGCTCATAGCGGCAGTGCGTCCCCCCGCCCTCGTCCTTGGCCCGGTAAAGCGCCAGGTCGGCATTGCGCATCAGCGTCTCGACGGTCTCGCCGTCGATCGGGCAAACCGCCGAACCGACGCTCGCGCCGATGTAGAGCATGTGGTTGTCGACGTTGTACGGCTGCGACAGCGTGTCGATCACCGCTTGCGCAATCCGCGCCACTCGCTCGCGCTCCGACGCATCGCGGATGACGATCGCGAACTCGTCGCCGCCCAGCCGCCCGCACTGCTCGTTCTCGCCGGCCACCGTCTTCAACCGCTGCGACACTTGCGCCAGCAACCGGTCGCCGACCTGGTGCCCCAGCGAATCGTTGACCGACTTGAAGCGGTCGAGATCGATCATCAGGAACGCGCACTGGCTGCGCCACTGCGCTGCATAGCGCATCGCCTCGCCGAGCGCCTCGGTCAGCATCAGGCGGTTGGGCAGCCCGGTCAGCGTGTCATAGCGCGCCAGGTAGGCGATCTTCTCGTCCGACTCGCGCTGCACCGTGACGTCCGAACCGACCCCCCGGAACCCCAGGAATTTTCCATGTGCGTCGAGCATCGGCGTTCCCGACAGCTCCCACCACTTGCAGCCGGAATCGACATCGACCTGCACCAGCAAGTTGGAGAAGCTCTCGCGCCGCTTCAGCCGCTCCGCCAGATCGTGCAGGCTCGGCGGAAACTGTCCGCTTTCCCAGGCTTGCCCGGCGATCATCTGGATGAAGGGCACCCCGTCCAGCTCGGCCGCGTCGCGGCCCACGGCATAGGCGAAGCGGGCGCTGGCCGAACGGATGCGCCGGCTGGTGTCGACCTGCCACAGCCAGTCGGCTTCGTTTTCCTCGAACTCGCGCAGCAGCAGCGAAACGACTTCGTCCTTCTCCGCCGCGCCGGCTTCGGCGATGCGTGCCGAGAGGCAAGTTCGTCCCGCCTCGATCGTGCCCGAGATCGCGACCGTCACATAGGCCGCGGTCACCGCGGCGAACCCGTAGTCGCCGCCGGCCATGAACGTCCAGATCGCGGCCGCGCCGGTGATGGTCGCGAACATGACGGTGCTCATCGGCGCCGCCGACATCAGCACCGCCGAACAGGCGATCAGCATCGCCACCAGCGTCCACAACGCGTAGTGCTCGGCCAGGGAGGCGTAGGGGACGAAGCCGATCAGCGCCGAGGCCCAGACCGCCGCGCACCCGGCCACGCCGAGCGCCTGCCGCGCGAACTCCTCGCGCGTCATTGCCCGCCGGTCGACATTCGCCAGTCCCCGGTCGATGCTTGCGGCCAGCCACACCGCCGCCGCCAGCGCCGCCAGCCATCCGCCCAGCAGCCAGGCCGGCGCCTGGCCCGCGAACAGGCTCACCGTCAGCGCCGCCGCCAAAGTGTGTGTCACGGCGCGGGTCAGCGTCACCTTGCTCAATCGGGCATATTGCAGCCCCCGCAGTCCCGCCCACTCCCCTTCATCGGGGTCGCGCAGGCCCAGGATCTGCAGCGAGCTCAGCCGCAGCGGCAGCTTGGGAAGATCGGATGTATTTCCCGTCACCCGCCGGGCTTAGCCGCCGAATGGTTAGGGGGGCGTAAAGCCGGCCCGCCAAGGCCAGCTATTAGACAAGTTTATTCGACGGTTACCGACTTCGCCAGGTTGCGGGGCTGGTCCACGTCGGTCCCCTTCACGCAAGCGGTGTGATAGGCCAGCAGCTGCACCGGGATCGCATAGACCAGCGGCGCGATCAGCGGGTGGACCCGCGGCATCTCGATCGTTGCCAGGCAGCCCTCGCCGGCTTCCTCCAGGCCCTGCCGGTCCGATATCAACACCACTTTGCCGCCGCGCGCCCGCACTTCCTGCATGTTGGACACGGTCTTCTCGAACAGCGGGCCGGAAGGCGCCAGGACGATCACCGGCACCGCTTCGTCGATCAGCGCGATCGGCCCGTGCTTCATTTCGCCCGAGGCATAGCCTTCGGCATGGATATAGCTGATCTCCTTCAGCTTCAGCGCGCCTTCGAGCGCCAGCGGGAAGTCCGGCCCGCGCCCCAGGTAGAGCACGTCGCGCGCCGGCGCGATCAGGTGCGCCATCGCGGCGATCTCGTCGTCGTGATCGAGCGCCGCGTTGAGGCAGGCCGGGGCTTCGAGCAGGTGGCGGACGATCTCGGCCTCTTCCTCGCGGTTCATCCGGCCTTTCTTGACCGCGAAGTGCGCCGCCAGCGCCGCAAGCACGGCGAGCTGGCAAGTGAACGCCTTGGTCGAAGCGACGCCGATCTCAGGGCCGGCATGGGTCGGCAGCAGCAAGTCGGCTTCGCGCGCCATCGAGCTGGTCGGCACGTTGACCACGACCGCGATCGTCTGTCCTTCGGCCTTGCAGTGGCGCAGCGCCGCCAGAGTGTCGGCGGTCTCCCCGCTCTGCGAGATGAACAGCGACAGCCCGCCCGGCTGCAGCACCGGTTCGCGGTAACGGAACTCGCTGGCGTAATCGATGTCCACCGGAACGCGGGCGAACTGCTCGAACCAGTACTTGGCGACCATGCCGGCATAGTAGCTCGTGCCGCAGGCCACGATGGTGACGCGCTCCACGGCCGAGATGTCGAAGTCGATCTGCGGCAGCGCCACCTGCATCTCGACCGGCCGCAGGTACGAACGCAGAGTCTGCGCCACCACCGTCGGCTGCTCGAAGATCTCCTTCTGCATGAAGTGGCGGTAGTTGCCCTTCTCGATCGCGACCGCGGAAGCACCCGACGTGGTGATCTCGCGCTCGGCCGGATTGTCGTCCTTGTCGAAGATCTCCGCGCCCTCACGCGTCACGACCACCCAGTCGCCTTCTTCGAGGTAGGCGATCTTCTGCGTCAGCGGCGCCAGCGCCAGCGCGTCGGAGCCCAGGTAAGTCTCGCCGTCGCCGAACCCGACCACCAGCGGCGAACCGAGCCGGGCGCCGATCAGCATGTCGGGATGGGCGCGAAACGCGATCGCCAGCGCGAACGCGCCGCGCAGTTGCGGGAGCACGGCCTTGACCGCCTCCTGCGGCGTCGCCCCCGCTTCGATTTGCTCCGACACCAGGTGCGCGACGATTTCCGAGTCCGTTTCGCTTTCGAACTGGCGCCCGCGCGCAATCAGCGCCTCGCGCAGCGGCTTGAAGTTCTCGATGATGCCGTTGTGGACCAGCGCCACTTCACCGGTCGCGTGGGGGTGGGCATTGTGCGCGGTCGGGGCGCCGTGGGTGGCCCACCGGGTGTGCGCGATGCCCACTTCCCCTGCCGCCGGGTTGCGCCCAAGTTCGCGCTCCAGGTTGGCGAGCTTGCCCTCGGCGCGGCGCCGGACGAGCTCGCCGCCATGCAGCGTGCAGATGCCGGCGCTGTCATAGCCGCGGTATTCCATGCGGCGCAGCCCCTCGACCAAGCGATCCGCCACGGCCTGGTTGCCGACGATGCCGATGATTCCGCACATGGTTGACGCTGTTCCTGCTTAGACGAGATAGGGGATACGGATGCCCGGAGTGGCGGCCGGGAAGTCCTTGATGTTTCGGGTGACGAGAATGCCGCCGTGCTCCTGCGCCGTCGCGAAGATCAGCGCGGCTCCAAGGTCGATGCGCGGCTTCTCATATCGCACGGTCGCCGCGCGCCGCGCGATGTCGGCGGAGACTTCCCGAATGGCGAAATTGGCCAGGAAGCTCTCGGTCTCCTCCCGGGCCCCGGCAGGCGCCTCCCCCAGGATCTCCAGCCAGCTGATCCGCGACAGCCACGGCCGCTTGGCCCGGCGCAGTTCAGCCATCGCCTTGGGATGCCCGGAGAGCGCGTCGACCACCACTCCGCTGTCGAAGTAAAAGTCGCTCACGCTTCCGCCTCATCATCGGTCTGGGGATGAAGCGTCGACCAACGCGCTCGGACGGTCTGCTCGAACTCGTCGCCGTCGCGACCAGCGCCGTGCATCGTCCACAAGCCAAAGCCGCGTTCGAGCCAATCGGTATTGGCAGCCCTGAACGCCGCCACCGCATCGCGCAGCAAAGAGGCACGCGAGCGCCCGCTTTCGGCCGCGAGCGCGTCGAGCCAGCGGATGTCGTCATCGGGAAGATCGGCAAGAATACGAGACATTATGATATCGCGATATCAGATTAAGATATCATGTCAATCCTGCCTGGTCTCGTTCTTCTTCCTCTTCATCGCGTCGTGGAAGCGATCGGCCCAGCCCGGCTTCACCATCTGCTCGGCCCGCACCATGCGAAGTTCCCCTTCGGCGACGTCACGGCTGACCGCGCTACCCGCCGCGACGATCGCGTCGGCGCCGATCCGGACCGGCGCAATCAGGGCGCTGTTGGATCCGATGAAGGCGCGTGCGCCGATCTCGGTCTGATGTTTGAAATAGCCGTCGTAGTTGCAGGTGATCGTGCCCGCGCCGATGTTCGCGCCGGCCCCAACCGTCGCGTTGCCCAGATAGGTCAAATGGTTGGCCTTGGCCCCCGGCCCCAGCACCGTCTGCTTCATCTCGACGAAGTTGCCGATCTTCGCCCCTTCTTCCAGAACCGAGCCTGGGCGCAGCCGCGCAAACGGGCCCACCGACGTTCCGCGCTCCAGGCGCGCCCCTTCCAGGTGAGAGAAGGCGTGGATCGTGACGTGGTCCGCCACTTCCACGCCGGGCCCGAAGACGACGTTCGGCTCCACGGTCACGTCGCGGCCGATCCGGGTATCCCAGCTGAAGAACACCGTTTCCGGTGCCAGCAGCGTCGCGCCGTCGGCCATCGCCTGCGCGCGGCGGATCTGCTGCCACCGGTTTTCCGCCGCCGCGAGCTCGCCGCGCGAATTGATCCCGACCACCTCGTCTGGATCTTCCGTCGTCACCACCGCGCACATCCGTCCTTCGGAAATGGCGATATTGACCACATCGGGCAGGTAGTACTCGCCTTGCGCGTTGTCGTTGCCGACTTTGCCCAGGAGCTCGAACAGGACCTCGGCCCGGGCTGCGAGCAGTCCGGAGTTGCACATGCGGCAGGTGCGCTGGGTCTCGTCCGCATCCTTGTGCTCGACCATCCAGGTGACCCGGTCGCCATCGGCGATGACGCGGCCATACTGCAGCGGCTCCTCCGGTTCGAAGGCCAGGACGACCGCGGCGGGCGCGTCCGCCTCCCGAAGCCGGCCGATCATCGTGCGCATCGTCGCCGCGCTGACGAAAGGCACGTCGCCGTAAAGCACCAGCACGTCCCCGTCGAAGCCTCCAAGGGCTGCCTCCGCCTGCTGCACCGCGTGGCCGGTGCCGAGCTGCGGCTCCTGCACCGCGAACTGCGCGCGGCCCGCCAGCGCCTTTTCGAGCTGGTCGCGCCCCTCGCCCACCACTACGACGGTCCGCTCCGGCGCCAACTCGTCCAGCGATCCCAGCAAGTGCTCGATCATCGGCCGCCCGGCGATCGTATGCAGCACCTTGTGGACCTCGCTCTTCATGCGCGTGCCCTTGCCTGCGGCAAGAACGATGGCAGCGATGGGGCGGCTGGCTTGATCAGAGGCTTCCGTCATGGCCGCGCCATGCCACCATTCCCACGGCGTTTCCATACGGTTGCCGTTTGCTGCGCCATCGGCCAAGGCATGGGCCGATGGCTGACTTCCCCTTCCCGCTCGTCGGGTTCGATCTCGACGGCACGCTGGTCGATTCCAACCTCGACCTCACCCCCGCGATCAACCACGCGCTCACCACGCTCGGCCGCCCCGGCATCAGTCCGGCGGAGACTCGCTATCTGGTCGGCGGAGGCTCGCGCCGCATGTTCGAACGCGCGATGGAAGTGACCGGTGGACCGCTGCCCGAAGCCGACTTCGAAGCCGCCTATGGCGAGCTTCTGCTCCACTACGAAGCGCACATCGCCGACCACACCGTGCCCTATCCGGGCTGTCTCGAAGCGCTCGACGCGCTTGCCGCGCGCGGCTGCCGCCTCGCCGTCGTGACCAACAAGCTCGAAGTCCTGGCCCGCAAGTTGCTCGACGAGCTCGGCATGACATCGCGGTTTGATGTCATACTCGGCGGCGACACTCTCGGCCCCGGCCGCGCCAAGCCCGCGCCCGACATGATCGACACCGCCATCCTAATGATGGGCGGCGGCCGCTTCGCGATGGTCGGCGATTCCAGCTTCGACGTCAACGCAGCCAAGAACGCGAACGTGCCTTCGGTCTTGCTGAGCTTCGGCTACAACGACCGCCCCGCCGAAGAACTCGGCGCCGACGCGGTGATCAACCACTACGACGAGCTGCTCGAAACGCTGGAACGTCTCTGAGCCGGCTAACGCCGAGGCGGCCTAGCCGCTGACCACTTTCAGCAACTTGCGCTCGATCGGGGCGAGCACGCCGGCGAGGTCGTGGCCGCGCTTCAGCACTTGGCCGTGCTCTCCGAACAGCGCCCAGATACCCTGGCGCTGGCGCAGCGCCGGGCGTTTCTCCAGGCGCATCTGCGGGTGCTCGGCGGTGCGGCGGAAGGCGGCAAAGCTGGCGAAATCGCGGGTGAAGCTCATCGCGTAGTCGCGCCATTGACCGGCAGCCACCATCCGGCCGTAAAGATCGAGGATCCGCATCAGTTCGCCGCGTTCGAAGCTGACTTGCAGCGGCGCGGAGGCGACCGGAAAAGGGACGATGTTTCCGTCGAAAGGAGCCGCCCGCATCAGCGCTTGGCGCTCCGCTTGGGCGCCGGCCGGGCGTCGCCTCCGACCGGCATGCCGGCCGAGCCCGCCTGCTTCAGAGCTTCGAGCTCGGCCCGCAGCGCGCCCAGCTCCCGCTCCAGTGCCTCGATCCGGTCGCCGCCGCCGCTGCCGCCGTTGTGTTCGCCGGCCTCGTCGCAGGGCGTGCCGTAAGGGATGAACTCGCGCAGCCAGGTCTCCGCCGGCACGAGCGTGGAGCGTGCCTTCAGGCCGATCATCGTCGCGCCCTCGGGCACGTCATCGGTGACGACCGCGTTGGCCCCGACCCGGGCGCGCTTGCCCACGGTGATCGGGCCGATGATCTGCGCGCCGGAGCCGATGATCACGTCGTCCTCCAGCGTCGGGTGGCGCTTGCCGCCCTGGCCGTTGGTTGGGTTGGTGCCGCCGAGCGTGACGCACTGGTAGATCGTGACGTTGTCGCCGATTTCCGCGGTCTCGCCGATCACCGTGAAGCCGTGGTCGATGAACAAGTTGCGGCCGATCTTGGCGCCGGGATGGATGTCGATGGCCGTCAGCCAGCGGCTCACGTGGTTGACCAACCGGGCGAGGAAATAGAGCTCGCCGCCGAACAGCCAGTGCGCGACGCGATGGAACGCCAGCGCCCAGACGCCGGGGTAGAGGAGGATTTCCGCTCGCGATCGCGGCGCTGGGTCGCGGGCACGGACAGAGTCCAGATAGGCGATGAGCCGATCGAACATGCCGAGAGAATCTCCCAAAACCGGCCTTAAAGCAAGGCGCCTGCGCCGCCCCTCAAATCAGGCGCGGCTCTTCCGGACCATGAACGGCCTCCAGGGCCGCTCGCCAGATAGATTGGGTGGCCGGCGCCTTGCGTTCAAGGCTGAGCCGATCGATGGCCGCCACCAGCCTCTCCAGATCGGCCCACGACCGCCCGGCGCGCGGCACCAGATAGGCGGCCGCTTCGGTGCCGAGATGCAGGCCGCGCTCCGCAGCCAGCGAATGCAGCAGCTCCTCGGCCATCGTATCGTCGGGCGCGCCGATCTCGAGCTGCAACGCCGCGCCGAGCCGCGAGCGCAAATCGGGCAGCGCGATGTCCCATGGCGGCTCCCCTGCGACGATCAGCAGCGGAATGCCGCGTTCCTGAGCACTGTTCCAGCGGTGAAACAGCGCTGTTTCGTCCCAATCAAGCGCTTCATCGACAACTTCGCCGCCGCCATTTTCGGCGAACCAGCGCGCCAGCATCGACTTGCCCGAGCGCCGCGGCCCGGTCAGGACCGCGGTGCGGAAAGGCCAGGTCTGCGGCCGGCGCAGCGCCTCGGCGACATGCGCATTGGCCGCGCCGATCACGATGCGCGGCGGCCCGGTGGATCCCGAAGCCAGCGGAAGCGCGATCTGCGACATGCGTTTCTTTTCAGCGCCTTAGCGCGTGATGGCAAGCGCGTTGCTGCCGACGGTGACTTGCCATCCGGCGGCTCGCAGCGCGTTGGCGAGGCCGTTGATATCACCCAGGTATGTCACCCGCATGACCGAGGTTCCGCCGATAGCAATGCTCGATGTCGCCACGCTCCGCACGCCCGCCGCGCCGCGCACCGAACCGAGCGCCGCGTCGACCGACCCCGCGTCCGGCGTCGTCACCTGCACCGTATAAGTACCGAGTGCGACCGGCGCATCTGGCGTGGGCGTGGCGGCAGGATCGCTGGCGTCGGTCTCGCTCGGGACGACTTCGCCGGCGCTCGCCTGGGCTTCTTCGGCCCGGCGCGCCGATTCGATCAGCGCCCGCACTTCCGGCGGAATCTCGGCCGCGGCGAGAGACAGCGTGGGATCGGGGCGCAACGTTCCCGCAGCCAGCGCCTGAGTGAACATCTCGTCGAAGCGCCGCACCGCCTGAGTCAGCATCGCCGGGACCTGATCCGCGCTGTCGACCCGCAGCGCGAACTCGCCGAACCACTCGTTGTCTGGGCCATGGCGGGCGGTGAACCGCCCTTCGACCGGCCCTCCTGGGTAAAGATAGCGCAAGTGGGCGATCGGCACGAGCACGTCGGCGGCACCGAACTGATCGAGTATGTCGTTCCACCACAGCCGGCTGCGCCGCCCGGTCTGCCCATAAGTCAGCAACAGCGATTCGCCGCCCGCGCCGGAAGGACGGACGTAATCGATCGCGCTCGATCCGAACTGGTACTCCGCCCAGGCCCGCTGCCACGGATTGCGGACTTCGAACATCGTCTGGGTGCCGCCGCTGATCAGCACTGGCAGAGTCAGCATCGGAGCGGAACGGGCGCGTTGGCCGTCGCGGCCGAGCAGTCCTCCGGCGCGGGCGCGATCGAACACTACGCCGAGCGTCGCGATATAGCGGCGCGGTCCAAGCCGTTCCTGCTCGACCACGATCGCAGCAACCAGGCCCTGCAACTGCGAATCCGGGATCGCGGGCCCACCGAGCTTCTCCCAGGCGAGCTTCTGCGCCTCGCGCCAGCCGTTGAGCCGCGCCTCTTCCGCGGTCTTCCCGGTCACGTCGACTTCGATGCCGCGAACCTCGATATCTTCGCTGCTGGCGACGGGGATGATGCCGCGGTCGCCCCCGACTTGCGCCACCAGCGCCGCCGCGCCCACGGCCAAGCCGACCGCAGCGGCGATCGTGACCCAGGGGCGGCGCAAGGTCGATACTGCAGGGAGAGCGAGACTAGACATCGGGGAAATCGCCGGCCTTTTGCCCAATGGCGAGTGGAAATCCAAGCGCGAA
>CAYTPY010000054.1:0-13869 GCA_964439725.1 uncultured Erythrobacter sp.
TGCTCGAAAGCGGCGACACGCTGCTGATGACCGACAACGCCTATGAGCCGAGCCGGGCAATGGCGAAGAACCTTCTCGCGCCGCTCGGCATCGAGACCCGCTTCTTCGACCCGCTCGACCTCGACGGATTTCCGGCGCACTTCGATCCGAAAGTCCGCGCCGTCCTGCTCGAAAGCCCGGGCAGCCTGACGATGGAAGTCAGCGACATCCCTGCCCTCGCCGCCATCGCCCGCGAACACGGCGCCGTCTCGCTGCTCGACAACACCTGGGCCACCGCGCTCGGCTTCCCGGCGCTCGAACGCGGCTGCGACGTGTCGATCATGTCGCTGACCAAGCACGTCGGCGGCCATTCGGACCTGATGATGGGCTCGGTCTCGGCGGGCGAGGAACTCTACGCAAAGCTCCGCGCCAAGAGCCAGGCGCTCGGCCAGGTCGTCTCGCCCGATGATGCCGCGCTGGCGCTGCGCGGCGTTCGCACGATGGGCGTGCGGCTGGAGCGCGAGAGCGCCAGCGCGCTGCGCGTCGCCGAATGGCTCGCCGGCCGTCCCGAAGTCGCGCACGTGCTCTGCCCGATGCTCCCCAGCGCACCGGGGCACGCGCTGTGGCGCCGCGACTTCACCGGCGGCTGCGGCCTGTTCAGCTTCGTGCTCAAGGGCTCCAGCCCATCCGCCCGCGCCCGGCTGATCGACGCGCTCGAGCTGTTCGGCATCGGCTATAGCTGGGGCGGGTTCGAGAGCCTCGCGATCCCCTTCGATCCCGGCCGCGCCCGCACCGCCACGCCTTGGCCCCCCGCCGCCTGGGATCCGCAGGACCGCCTCGGCATCCGCCTCTCGATCGGCCTCGAGGACCCCGACGACCTGATCGCCGACCTCGAAGCCGGCTTTGCCGCGATGGCCGCCGGATGAGCGCCGCCTCGGCCATAGTCGACGGGATCGAGCCGGGCAGCGAGCTCTGGGCGGTCGTCTACACGCTCGATTCCTGGGGCTTCTCGCTGTTCGAGACGCGCATTTCGGTCTGGACCATCCTGATGGCGCTCGCGGTGCTGGCCGCTGCGCTCCTGCTCGCCCGCCTGACGATCAAGCTCGCCTGCTGGCTGATCGGCAAAGTCCAGGGGCTCGACACCACCCAGCGCCTCCTCACTCAGAAGCTGGTCTCGATCGTCGTCTGGGTCCTCACCTTCCTCCTGACGATCGACGTCCTCGGCATCGACCTCACCGCGCTCGCGGTGTTCTCCGGCGCGCTCGGCCTCGCGCTCGGCTTCGGGCTGCAGAAGACGTTCGGCAACCTCCTCGCCGGCATCATCCTGCTGATGGACCGCTCGATCAAGCCGGGCGACGTCATCGCGGTCAACGACGGGATCAGCAACACCGTCGGCCAGGTGAAGAAGATCGGCCTGCGCGCCGTTTCCGTCACCACCCGCGACAAGAAGGAATACCTGATCCCGAACGAGAACCTGATGATCAATCAGGTCGAAAACTGGTCGTTCAGCTCGCGCGAGGTGCGCATCCGCGTGCCGCTGACCGTCGCGCCCAACGCCGATCTCAGGCTGGCCGAGCGCCTGATGCTCGAAGCCGCCCGGGGCACCGCGCGGGTGCTGGATACGCCGCCGGCGGCGGTCTGGCTCCTCGAGCTCAGCGAAGTGGGCGCCAAGTTCGAGATCCGGGTGTGGATCAACGATCCGGAAGAAGGTCTCGCCAACGTCCGCTCCGACGTCCTTAAGCGCGCCTGGGAGCTGTTCCAGGAGCACGGCGTCCGCCTGCCCAACCGCGCCCTGCGCGAAGTGGAGCTGCGCGACGGCGCGGCGCTGCGCGAATGGCTTGCCGCCGCGCCCGTCCGGCCGGACAGCCCGGCCACCTAAAGCTCTCCTAACCACCCGCCAACGCATTATCGCTGGCGCCGGGCGCCCCTGCCCGCCACATGCGCAGCCATGGTCAAATTGGGCACAGTCTACCTCGTCGGGGCGGGACCGGGCGATCCGGACCTCCTGACCGTGCGCGCCGCCAGGCTGCTCGCGGAAGCGGGGCTGATCGTGCACGACGGCCTCGTCGATCCGGCGATCCTGGCGCTGGCCGGCGCAAATGCCGAGCTCGTCTCGGTCGCCAAGAGCCGCGCCCGCCACACCCTGCCGCAGCACGAGATCAACGCCCTGCTGGTTCGCGAAGCGCTCGCCGGACGCGACGTCGTGCGCCTCAAGGGCGGCGATCCGCTGGTCTTCGGCCGCGGCGGGGAGGAAGCCGAAGCCTGCCGCGCCGCCGGCGTTCCGGTGGAGATCGTGCCCGGCGTGACTTCCGCGCTCGGCGCCGCCGCCGCCGCGCAGATCCCGCTGACCCACCGCGACGCTGCCAGCATCGTCAGCTTCGTGGCCGGTCAGTGCAAGGGCCTGGCCGAGCAGAACTGGGCCGGCCTCGCCGGCGCGGGTCGCACGCTGGTGATCTACATGGGCGTCAAGACCGCGCCGCAGATCGCCGAGAAGCTGATCGCCGATGGGCTTTCGCCGGAAGTACCGGTGGCGGTGGTCGAGAATGCCGCCCGCGCCCGGATGCGCGTGCTGCGCGGCTCGCTTGCCGCCTTGCCCGCGCTGGTCGAAACGCAGCGGGTCAGGAGCCCCGCCCTCATCATCATCGGCGACGTCACCGCGCGCAATGACGCGGCGCTCGCCCAACTCGCGCTGGAGGCGCATCCGTGAAGATTTTGACTGGCAACGACTTGAAGAACGGCCGCGTGGTCTGGTGGGACGGCCAGGGTTGGTCCATCCATGTCGAGGACGCTGCGGACGTCGGCGACCAGGCCGACGCCATCCTCGCCCGCGAGGATGCCGCCTGCCGTGTCAACGGCGGCTATGCGATCGAAGCCGAACCCGATCCTGCCGGCCGCGGTGTGCGCCCTGCGCATATCAAGGACCGCATCCGCGCCTACGGCCCTACCGTGCGCCCCGACCTGACTTTGAAGCCGGCCGATCCGAACGCCGGAACCTGGGTGATCTGATGTACAAGTACGACCAATACGACCACGCGATGGTCCGCGCCCGCGTCGAGGATTTCCGCGACCAGACCCGCCGTCGCCTCGCCGGGCAGATGACCGACGACCAGTTCAAGCCGCTGCGGCTCAAGAACGGGCTCTATCTCCAGCTCCACGCCTACATGCTGCGCGTCGCCATTCCCTATGGCACGCTCAACAGCACGCAGATGCGCAAGCTGGCGCACATCGCCCGCACCTACGATCGCGGCTATGGCCACTTCACCACCCGCCAGAACCTGCAGTATCACTGGATCAAGCTGGAAGACGCGCCCGACATCCTCGGCGAGCTCGCCGAAGTCGAGATGCACGCGATCCAGACCAGCGGCGAATCCATCCGCAACATCTCCGCCGATCACTACGCCGGCGCCGCGGCCGACGAGATCATGGACCCTCGCCCCTGGGCCGAAACGATCCGGCAGATGACTACGTTCATGCCGGAATTCAGCTACCTGCCGCGCAAGTTCAAGATCGCCGTCATTGCGGCCGAGGCCGACCGCGCCGCGCTGCGCTGGCACGACTTCGCGCTGCGCATCGTCAGGAACGAAGCGGGCGAAGTCGGCTTCCAGGTCTTCGCCGGCGGCGGCATGGGCCGGACCCCGTTCATCGCCTACGAAATCCGCGAGTTCCTGCCGACCGGGCAGATCCTCTCCTATCTGCAGGCCGTCCTGCGGGTGTGGAACCGCCACGCCCGCCGCGACAACATCCACAAGCAGCGGATGAAGATCCTGGTCCACGAATTGGGCCAGGAGGAATTCAGCCGCCAGGTGGAAGAGGAGCACCAGCACTTCCTGGCGCTCGGTGAGGACTTCCCGCAGGCCGAGTACGACCGCATCGCGGCCTACTTCGCCCCGCCGACGTTCGAGACGGGCCTGCCCGATGAGATCGACCGCTCAGATCCCGACTTCGCGGTCTGGCTCGACCAGCAGCTCGCTCCTCACAAGGCGCCGGGCTACGCGATCGTCAACATCAGCCTCAAGCCCATCCAGGGCATCGGCGGCGACATTACCGCCGATCAGATGGACGTCGTCGCCGATCTTGCCGAACGCTACAGCTTCGACGAGCTGCGCGTGGCGCACACGCAGAACCTGGTCCTGCCGCATGTCCGCAAGGCCGATCTCTATGCGGTGTGGGAGACGCTGCGCGATGCCGGCCTGGCCGACGCCAATCTCGACCTGGTCACCGATATCATCGCCTGCCCGGGTCTGGACTACTGCACTTTGGCCAACGCCCGCTCGATCCCGGTCGCCCAGAAGATCGCCGACCGCTTCGCCGATCCGCAGCGGCAGCGCGACTTGGGCGAACTGAAGATCAAGATCAGCGGCTGCATCAACGCCTGCGGTCACCACCACGCCGGCCACATCGGCGTTCTTGGCGTCGACCGGAAGGGTACCGAAAGCTACCAGCTTCTGCTCGGCGGCTCGGGCGACGAGGAAACCAGCCAGGCCAAGATCACCGGCCCCGGCTTCGACGAAGACGGCATTGTCGATGCGATCGAACGTGCGGTGGAGCGCTACCGCGAGGTGCGCGAGCCGGGCGAGCGGTTCCTCGACACCTACCGCCGCGTCGGCATGGAAGGATTCAAGGAGGCGATCTATGGTTGATCCAACTTCTCCCCTCCCGCACGCGGGAGCGGCCGGAGGTGGGCCCGATCGCGCCACCTCCCAGACATCCGCCGTTACTCCCACGCAAGTGGGCAACACGCTGCGCTTTCGCGACGATCCGGTTCCGGACGAGCCGGCGGTCAGCCTCGATGCGTTCCTCGACCAGTCGAACGCTAACTCGGTCAGGCTCGAGGCGGGTGACGACGTACGCCTTCTCGGGCCGGTCCTCGAACGCGTGCGCCTGGTGGAAATCGACTTTCCCAAGTTCCGCGACGGCCGCGGCTTCTCCAGCGCCCGCATCCTTCGCGAGATGGGCTACAAGGGCGAGATCAAGGCCACCGGTGACGTGCTGGTGGATCTCGTCTGGTTCATGCGCCGCTGCGGCTTCGACAGCTTCGCGCCTGACGTGCCGCTGAACCTCGAAGACGTCCTGGCGTCGCTCGATCGCTATCCGCACGTCTACCAGGAAGCGGCCGACGACGCCGTGCCGATCTGGAAGCTGCGCCATCCGGAACTGCAGAATGGCTAGTCGCGCCGTCGATATCATCGATACCGGCCCCAGCTTCACTCAGGCGGATGCCGACGCGCTCAACGCCCGCTTCGCCGGCGTCGACGTGGGCACGATGCTGCGCGAAATCTTCGCGGAAGGAATGCTGGGCCGCGTCGCGGTGGTATCGTCGTTCGGCACCGAAAGCGCCGTACTGCTTCACCTCGTCGCGACTGCGGACCCCGCCGTACCGGTGATCTTCGTCGACACGCTGAAGATGTTCCCGGAAACGCTGGAATACCGCGATACGCTCACTCGCCAGTTCGGGCTGGTCAACTCGTCGGTGGTGCAACCGGAACCAGCGGTACTCGCCGCCAAGGACGAGGCCGGCCTGCGCTGGTCGTGGGATCCGGACGGCTGCTGCGAAATCCGCAAGGTCGAACCGCTCAAGCGCGCCAAACAGGGCCTCGACGCCTGGATCTCGGGCCGCAAGGCGTTCCAGTCGGTCACGCGCCAGAACCTGCCGCGCTTCGAGATCGAGGACGGCCGGCTCAAGATCAACCCGCTGGGCGACTGGACCAAGGCCGATCTCGACGCCTATTTCGACGCGCACGACCTGCCGCGCCACCCGCTGGAGGCCCAAGGCTATCTTTCGGTCGGCTGCGCCCCCTGCACCACCACGGTCAAGCCGGGCGAAGACCCGCGCGCGGGCCGCTGGCGCGGCTGGGACAAAGTCGAATGCGGCATCCACTCGCCGAACAACCCGGACAACAACACGGCCAGCGACGACGACCTGCCCCCAGGCTACGAACCGGCGTTCTAGGCTTCAGAGCCAGCCCTGCTGCCGGTACCAGCGCGCGGTTTGGGTGAGGCCGGACCCGGTCTCGATCTCGGCACGCCACAGCTCCGCCGGCGGGGCCCTGTCGGGGCTGCTGACCCAGTCCGGGTGGCACATGTAGCCGACCCGGTCCGGCGTCAGCTTGGCGCCTCCCTTGCGGACCCGGCAATCGAGCCATGACGCGGCCTGCATCAACCGCTTCGGGGTCGCCGGCGCCCAGACCGGCCGCCCCACGGCAGAGCCGATCGCTTGGGCCAGCTCGCGGTGGCTCCATCCGCCCGGCCGCCCGTCGTCGGGCTCCAGGACCGCCTCCGACAGCCCGGAGCCGCCCGGAACCAGATCCAGCAGCAGCCTTGCCAGATCATCGACGTGGACGATCGACGCCCGGCCCGGTGGCGGCATCGGCACCACGCCCCATCGCGCTGCCTTGAACAGCTCGAGGATTTCTCGGTCGCGCGGGCCGTAGATCGCCGGCGGGCGGACGGTGGTCCAGTCGAGCCCGCTGGCCCGCACTACCTCCTCGGCATCGCGTTTGGACTGGCCGTAGCGCGACAATCCGGGCTCACGCGCCGCGAGCGAGGAAACGAACACGAACCGCCGCACGCCGGCTTCGCGCGCCGCCTGCACCAGTTCATCGGTACCTTGCACATTGCCGAGGTGAAAACCCGTGGGATCGGGCGTGTTGACCACCCCGGCGATGTGCAGCACCGCTTGCGCACCGGCGACGAGCGCCCGCAGCGCGGCCTTGTCGGCAAGATCGCCCCGCACCCATTCGACGCCGTCGCACGGTGTCTGCTCGCGCCGCGCCAGCGCTTTGAGCAGGGTGCCGCGGCGGCATGCTTCCTCGACCACGGCTTGGCCGACGAAGCCGGTGGCTCCGGTGACCGCAATCGGCCCCGCGCCTTCTGCCGTCAAAGCAGCACCAGCTGGTTGCGGTGGATCACCGCCGAGCGCGGGGCATAGCCGAGCAAGTCCGCATGCTCCTCGCTGCGCCTGCCCTTGATCAGCTCGATTTCGGCCAGGTCGTACTCCGCCAGGCCCTGGGCCAGTGCCTTGCCGCTCTCGTCGCGCACTCCCACGGGGTCGCCGCGCGAGAAATCGCCTTCGACAGTGATGATGCCGCTCGCCAGCAGGCTCTTGCCGTTGAGCAGCGCGCCGGCGCAGCCGGCATCGATCGTCAGCGTGCCCTTGAGCCGCTGCCGCCCGCCGAGCCAGGCCTTGCGCGCTCGGTCGCGCCGGGTCGGCAGGAACAGCGTGCCGGTATCGCTCGCCACCGCCCGCTCCAGTGGCCGCTTATGCGTGCCGTTGACGATCGCCAGGGTGATGCCGGCGCGGGTCGCGATCTCGGCCGCCTGCAGCTTGGAGCGCATCCCGCCGGACCCCAGCCCGGACCCCGAGCTGCCGCTCGCCATCGCGTGCACGGCTTCGGTCACTTCCTCGACCTGTGGGAGCAGCCGGGCCCCGGCCTCGCGCGGGTCGCGGTCATAGAGCCCGTCGACGTCCGACAGCAGCACCACGGCTTGCGCCTGCGCCGCCTGCGCCACCCGCGCCGCCAGCCGGTCGTTGTCGCCGAAGCGGATTTCCGCGGTGGCGACGGAATCGTTCTCGTTGATCACCGGCACCGCGCCCGCCCCCAGCAGCCGCCCGAGCGTCGCCGCGGCATTGAGGTAGCGGCGCCGGTCCTCGAGATCCTCCAGCGTCAGCAACAGTTGCGCCGCGGTCAGGCCATGTTCGGCCAGGAGCTCGCTCCACAGCCCAGCCAGCGCAATCTGGCCCACCGCCGCCGCCGCCTGGGCATCGGCGAGCGATCCGCGCCCGCCTTTGGCCAGCCCCAGCTTCGCCGCGCCCAGCGCAATGGCGCCCGAACTGACGACGATGACCTGCTGGCCGCGCTGCACCGCTTCGGCGATCTCGCCCGCCAGCGTCGCCAGCCATTCGCGGTCCGGCTTGCCGTCGCCGCCGCCGAACAGCAGCGCTGACCCCACTTTGAACACCAAGCGGGGTGTTTCGGCGGTGTTCAGCAGGTCGATCAGACGCTTCATTGACATGTCGGCTGCGCGTTAGACCCAGAACCGGTCGGGGCAAAGCCCCTTGCCGGCGCTCACTCGGGCTCGATCGAATAGTCCGGCAGCGAAAGGAAGGCGCTGCGCAGCGCGTCGCTCCAACTGTTTGAAATCGCGTCGAAATAGGGGTCGCCGTGCTCCATCCGCTTGGTGTGGAGCGGCTCGAAAGTGTCGCGCTTGATCACCATCAGGTCGAGCGGCAGCCCCACCGAAAGATTGGCCTTCAACGTCGAATCAAAACTCACCGTCAACAGCTTGACCGCATCCTCAAAACTCATCTGCCGGTCGTAGCCGCGGATCAAAATCGGGCGGCCGTACTTGGTTTCGCCGATCTGAAAGAACGGCGTATCCCAGCTCGCTTCGATGAAGTTGCCCTCGGGGTAGATCAGGAACAGCCGCGGCTCCATCCCCTTGATCTGGCCGGCCACGATCAGCGAGGCGGTGAAGCGCCCTTTGCCGTGCATGCCGTTCTCGTCCTGCGTCTCCCGTACCGTCTGCCGCAGCAATCGGCCGGCTTCCGCCGCGACCTGGAACATGGTCGGCAGTTCCAGCAGCGAGTTGTGCCGATCGGGCGGCGCCTTAGTGCGCTCTTCCAGCTTGCTGATAACCGCCTGCGTGGTCGCCAGGTTGCCCGCGGTCATCAGCGATATGATCCGCTCGCCCGGCTTCGACCAATGGAACATCTTGCGGAACACGGAAATGTTGTCGACGCCCGAATTGGTCCGCGTGTCGCTCATCAACACGAGCCCTTCATCGAGCTTCATACCCACGCAATACGTCATTCAAGCTAATCCTTCAGGCGGCCCGGCTCTCCCCCTTACTGTTGGCTCGTCTGCTGTTCCACCGCCAGTTCGACGGAGAGTTCGCCCGAGCGCGCACCGAAGCTGACGCCGGTGACAGGCGCCGCATCGCGGTAGTCGCGGCCCGTGGCGATCCGCACATAACGCGGATCGGGGCTGATCCCGTTGGAGATATCGAAGCCCACCCAACCCAGGTTGTGGACCCACGCCTCGGCCCAGGCATGGGTGGCTTCCTGCTCGATCCGGTCGTCCATCATCAGGTAGCCGCTGACATAACGCGCCGGAATCTCCAGCGCGCGCGCCGCCGCAATGAATATCTGCGCGTGGTCCTGGCACACTCCGCGGCCGGTCGCACAAGCTTCCTCGGCGGTGGTTTCGGCATCGGTGTGGCCGACGTCATAGATCACCCGCTCGCGGATGCGCGCCGACAGGTTGTGCAGGGTGGGCACCATCCCCTCCTCGCTCCGCTCCACCGAGCCGATCAATTGGCGGATGCCCGGGCCGGGACGGGTCAGCTCGGTATGGCTGAGGAAGGCCCAGAGCGGCAGGTAGCCCGCGTGCTGCCCGATCACGCCGGCGACGTCGCGCGTTTCGACCATACCGCGGCTCGTCACCACGACCTCCTGCGCCCCCTCTTCCACCGAGACGAGCGTCACCAGGTTGTGGTGCGGGTCTTCGTACGACAGCTCCTCGTGCGCGCCGAGGTAATCGCGCTGCCACTCGATGATCAACTGGCCTTGCGTCTCCTTGGGGGTCAGCCGCAGTCGTTGCAGGCCATAGTGCGCCGGCTCGGAAAACCGGTAGCGAGTGGTGTGACGGATGGCGAGGCGCATACGAGTGTTCGCCCTCTAAGCAGTGAAACGGTATTGCTCGGCGATCGAGCTGGCAACGTCGCGATTGCGGCTGATGAAAGCGAGCAGGAACTCGTGCAGGCCGCTGTCGAAGATCGCGTCGATTGATCGGCCTGTCAGCTGCTGGTCGGCAAGCCGCATCAGTTCGTGCGCCGGC
The DNA here is from genome assembly GCA_964439725.1 of uncultured Erythrobacter sp. Classification (GTDB taxonomy): domain Bacteria; phylum Pseudomonadota; class Alphaproteobacteria; order Sphingomonadales; family Sphingomonadaceae; genus Croceibacterium_A. Next base: position 9,816 of record CAYTPY010000054.1, read on the forward strand.
CCCTCGGTGCCGTGCAGCCGGGCCAGCGCGGCCAGCGTCTCGCGCAAAGCCGCGTAGGAGAACACGAGGCTGCGTGGAAAGCGCTCGTCGAGGATCACCAGTTCCGCGATGGAGCGGGAATCCATCCGCCCGGCATTGAGCCAGCGATAGGCGCGCTCTCCGGACAGGGAACGCAGGATGTTCTCCCACTGCCCGGTGTCGAGCGCGGATCCCACATAAGCCAGGGAAGGCAGCAGCAGATAATACTTTACGTCGAGGATGCGCGCGGTGTTGTCGGCCCGCTCGATGAACGTACCCGCCCTGGCGAAGCAGTAGATTTCGTTGCGCAGCATCGAATCATGCGTCGCCCCGCGCACCAGCGTCGATTCCCGGCGGATCGACGACAGAACCTGCCACAGCCCGGTAATCCGCACCGGCCGCTGCAACAGTTCGCGCTGCGACATCCAACCTTCGTTGACCGCTTCCCAAACTTCCAGGGTAATGGCCGAGCGGCACATACGGGCGTTGAGGCGCGCTCCTTCGATCATGGCCAGCACGCTTTCGGGATTGTCCTTGCCGCGCAGGACGAAATCGCAAACGTGCGCGCTCGAAAAGTCGTTGTAGTGCGCTTCGTAGCTTTGCAGCAGGCCCAGCGTCGTCAGGACCGAGCGCCACTCTTCCGAGGCGGCATCGGCCCCGCGGGTCATCGCCATGCGGTGTCCCGCCGCCAGGAGCCGCGCGGTATTCTCCGCCCGCTCCAGATAGCGATACATCCAGAAGATGCCGTTGGCGACGCGGCCTAGCATGAGCTCTCACCCGCCATCAGTCGTCCAGCACCCAACTGTCCTTGGTACCGCCGCCCTGGCTCGAGTTCACCACTAGCGACCCCTTCTTGAGCGCTACTCGGGTCAGCCCGCCGGGCGTCACTTCGATCCCATTGGGCGAGGCAAGCACGAAAGGTCGCAGATCGACATGCCTCGGTGCCAGGCCCGCCTTGGTGAACACCGGCACCGTGGACAGCGCCAGCGTCGGCTGGGCGATGTAGTTGTCCGGCCCGCTCAGGAGCCTCTCCCGGAACTTCTCCAACTCTCGCTTGCTCGCCGCCGGCCCGATCAACATCCCGTACCCACCCGAGCCGTGCACTTCTTTGACCACCAGCTCGCTCAGGTTCTCGAGCACGTATTTGAGGCTGTCCGGATCGGCGCAGCGCCAGGTTTTCACGTTCTGCAGCAGCGGCTTCTCGCCGGTGTAGAACTCGACGATCTCCGGCATGAACGAATAGATCGCCTTGTCGTCGGCGATGCCCGTTCCTGGCGCATTGGCAATCGTGATGCCGCCGGCGCGATAGACGTCCATGATGCCGGGCACGCCCAGCAAACTGTCCGGATTGAATGTCAGCGGGTCGAGGAATTCGTCGTCGACGCGTCGATAGAGCACATCGATCGGACGATAGCCGCGGGTCGTGCGCATCTGCACTTTGCCGTTCACCACCCGCAAGTCGCTGCCTTCGACCAGCTCCGCGCCCATCTGGTCGGCGAGGAAAGCATGCTCGAAATAGGCCGAGTTGTAGATGCCGGGCGTCAGCACCGCCACCACTGGCATCTCGGATGAATTGGCCGGGGCGCAACTCGCCAGGCTCTTGGCCAGGCGGCGGGGGTAGTCGGAAATGGGGCGGACGTTCAGGCGCGCAAACAGCTCGGGGAACATCGCCATCATCGTTTCGCGGTTTTCCAGCATGTAGCTGACACCACTGGGCGTCCGTGCGTTGTCCTCCAGCACCAGGAACTCGTCGGGCCCGGTGCGAACGAGATCGATGCCGACTATGTGGGTGTAGACTCCGCCAGGCGGGGTGAAGCCGACCATCTCCGGCAGCCAGGCAGGGTTGTGGCGGAACAACCGCTCCGGCAGCCGGCCCGATCGGATGATCTCCTGCCGGTGGTAGAGGTCGTGCAGAAAAGCGTTGAGCGCGCGCACCCGTTGCTCGATGCCACGCGACAGCCGGCGCCATTCGCCGCCGGTAATGATCCGCGGCACCATGTCGAACGGGATCAGCCGTTCCTCGGCATCGCCCTCGCCATAGACGTTGAACGTGATCCCGGTGCGGCGGAAGAACCCTTCCGCCTCCTGCGCCTTGCGCTGCAGCCAGCGGTCGTCCTGCTCGGACAACCACTTCGCATATTCTTGATAAGCGGGCGTGACCGAAGAGTCGCGACCGTGCATCTCATCGAACTGAACCAGGCCTTGTGCGCTCATGATCCCCATTTGCTGCAACGCAACATGACACGGATCGCACGAACGGCAAGAGCCTGTCACACATCGCGAAATCCCTCAGTCGCGCTCCAGTTCCGCAGCGACGGCACGAATGGCTTCTGCCGAATGCGCGAAGCCCAGATGCGAGCATCGCAGCGCCACGGCGCGATCGCGCTCTCCCGGACGCCCGCAGGCACTGCGCGCTGCGACGATGCCGTCGCGCGGGCTCCACAGCGCCACCGTCTCAACCGGCGGCTTGGCCGAGACTTGCGCCTCGATCGGTGGCTGGTCGACCGGGTGGCCCGTGACCAATTGATAAACTTGCCAGGCGTTGTTGGCGTAGAGCGAGCCGGAGAAAGGGCTGCCCATTGTCACGACTTTGGCAATCAGGTCGGGATGCCGTTTGGCGAGTTCGCGGGCGAATATCCCGCCGAGGCTCCAGCCGACCAGCACGACCTCCTGACCGTAGCGGTCGCGTATCCGGCGCACCCGGTCCTCCAGCAGGGCAAAATTCCGCTCGGTCGGCCCAAGGTTGAAGCCAAGCCCCCAACGCTTGACCTTGTGGCCCGCGCGCTCGAGGCACCGCGCCATATAGCGCATCCGCAGCGGATGGGTGGCGAAGCCCGGGAGCAGCATTACCACTTTTGGATTTTCGGCCCGCGGCAGGACGAGCGGCGGCCGGAACATGCGGACGATCGGCTCGAACCAAGCCAAGAGCTCGGCCCACAGCAACTTGCGGTCAGGCCCGCGCTCGCCGGCTGGTGGCTTCTGCCGCAACAGCTCCAGGCGCCGCGCGATTGGACGCTGTACGGACGAAACCTGGAAAGTCCCTGGGGCGTTCATCACTCCAACTTTAAGCGAACCGGGTTTGTTCGCTGATGAACGCCAGCGGCGCTAGACGGGTCCCCGCCGTGCGCCGCAATCGCCAGGGGTCATGCCGCGCAGTCGCCGATCCGCTGCGAATTGACCCGCATCTTCATCCGGGTTTCGCCGACGTTCGGGATGGACTGGCTCATGTCCATCGTCATAGCCGAACTTTCGGCCGTCATCGTGCCAACCATCCGGACCGTGCTGGCAAATCCTTCTTCGCCTGAACACTGCATCTCGGCGTTCACCGTCCCGCCGGAGACGTTGAACGAGTTCATCGTGCAATCGCCTTCGGCCATGTTCTTTGCCATCTCCTCGGCGCCGTTACGGGCGGCGTCCTCTTCCGTCATGCAGAAGGTGTTTCCTTCGGCTAGCCCGCTGGCGAAGATCTGCTGCATCTGTTGCTTGGCGCCCTCCGGCATTCCCGGAACTTCGAACTCGAGCAGCTCGATCGACGAACGGTACTGGCCGGGGCGCGGCTGGATGAGGTTCGCAGCCTCGGCCGCGGCGTCATCGGCCGGCACGCCGCCGGAGTCGTCCCCGCCCCCGCAGCCGGCGAGCACGATCGCCGCGGCAAGCGGCAGCGAGTAAGCAATGCGCATCGAGTATTCCCCCTTTTGACTGGCGGCCTTCGCCCTGCCCATACGCTAACAGGCGCGCCGCGCGCTGCCAACGATTGCAGCGCCCTTCGCATCGTCCCATATCGGGTCGCATGGCCGAACTCGTCATCCGCAGGGGGCTGGAGGAACCCGACACCTCCGCCGCCTTCACCCCTCACAAACCGCAGCGCCCCACAAAGTCGATGGGCGGCCGCAAGTTCGAGCTGGTCTCCGAATACCAGCCCGCCGGCGATCAGCCGACCGCGATCCGCGAGTTGACCGAAGCGGCCCGTGAAGACGAGAGGACCCAGGTCCTGCTCGGCGTCACCGGCTCCGGCAAGACTTTCACGATGGCCAAG
>CAYTPY010000055.1:0-13434 GCA_964439725.1 uncultured Erythrobacter sp.
CGGAGCCTGGGCTGGCACGGCAACGCGCTGCTGGTGCGGCGCGACATCGAGATCGCCGATGCCCGGCCGCTCGATCTGCCGACGCTCGAACCCCGCGGGGCGGTCAGCGCCGACCTGATGGTGGACGACAGGCGGCTACGGGTGGTGGGGATGCACCTCGACCTCTCGGGCCTTCGGCGCCGCGACCAGATCCGGGCGGTCCTGCGCCACTGCGACAGCTGCGACGCGGACGCTCCGACGGTGATGATGGGCGATTTCAACCAGTGGGGCCGCGCCAACGGAGCGCTGCGCGAGTTCGGCGCCGGCTGGTCGACTCTGCCGATCGGCAACAGCTTTCCCAGCCGGCGCCCGCTCGCGCCGCTCGACCGGATCGTGCATTCGCCCGAATGGACCTGCCGCGAGGCGGCGGTGCACCACAGCGCGCTGGCTTCGGCGGCATCGGACCACCTGCCGGTCAAGGCGACGCTGGAGCTGACTGCCTGATTTTTGGGCAGCTGAGCAATATCCGGGCGCGCCGGCACGAGTATCATCTGGCCCCGGTTGGCCCATCTCTCTGAAAACATGAGCTAAGCCGCAGCTGGCACGCATGTTGCGAAGCTGACTCCCGGCCGGGGATCGTCCGGTAAGCAGCAGGGGTCAGTGATGAAATTCATCATAGCCATCATCAAGCCATTCAAGCTCGACGAAGTGCGCGAAGCGCTCGGCGCGATCGGGGTGGCCGGAATGACGGTGTCCGAAGTCAAAGGTTTTGGCCGGCAGAAAGGCCAGACCGAAATCTATCGCGGCGCCGAGTACTCGACGAACATGCTTCCCAAGGTGAAGCTGGAGATCGCCGCCAGCGATGCGCTCGCGGCGCAAGTGGTCGAGACCATCCAGCAAACCGCCAGCACCGACAGCATCGGCGACGGGAAGATCTTCGTGCTCGATCTCGCGTCGACCACGCGCATCCGCACCGGCGAAACCGGCGACAACGCGCTGTGAGCGGCGCCTTGGACATGAGGGGTAAGACTATGATCCGCAAAACGCTTTGCGGCGCCGGCGCGCTCGGCGCGTCGATGTTCGCCGCGGCCACTGCCTGGGCCCAGGAGACGGCCGAAGCCGTGGTTCCGATCGCGGAAGCGGCCGAGGAGGTCGCAACCATCGATACCGGCGATACCGCCTGGATGCTCGTTTCGACGGTGCTGGTCCTGGCGATGATCGTGCCGGGCCTGGCGCTGTTCTACGGCGGCCTGCTGCGCACCAAGAACATGCTGTCGATGCTGACCCACGTGCTCGCCATCGCCTGCGTGGCGATGCTGGTGTGGGTGAGCTGGGGCTACAGCCTGGCCTTCAGCGGCGAGGGGACTTTCATCGGCGACACCGGCAAGCTGTTCCTCGCCGGGGTCACGCCGGATTCGCTTTCGGGCACGATCCCGGAATACGTCTTCATCAGCTTCCAGATGACCTTCGCGGCCATTACCGCGGCGCTGCTGGTCGGCTCGCTGGCGGAACGCGTGAAGTTCAGCGGCCTGATGATCTTTGCGGTGATCTGGCTGACGATCGTCTACTTCCCGATGGCGCACATGGTGTGGTCGGCGGGCGGCCTGTTCTTCGAAATGGGCGCGCTCGACTTCGCCGGCGGCACGGTGGTGCACATCAACGCGGGTGTCTCGGGCCTCGTCGGCTGCCTGATCCTCGGCAAGCGCATCGGCTACCTGAAGGAAGCGATGCCTCCGCACTCGCTGACCGCGACGCTGATCGGCACCGGTCTGCTGTGGGTGGGCTGGTTCGGCTTCAACGCCGGCTCTGCGCTCGGGGCCAGCGGCGGTGCCGGCCTGGCGATGATCAACACCTTCACGGCGACCGCTGCAGGTGCGATCGCCTGGATGGTCGCCGAGAAGGCACGGGGCCACAAGTCCACGCTCCTGGGCGGTTGCTCCGGCGTGATCGCCGGCCTCGTCGCCATCACCCCGGCTGCGGGCAATGCCGGTCCGTTCGGGGCCATCATCCTCGGCGCGGTGGCCTCGGTGCTGTGCTACGTGTTCGTCGCCAGCATCAAACCGAAGCTGGGCTTCGACGACACCGCTGACGTGTTCGGCATCCACGGCATCGCCGGGATCATCGGCTCGATCGGCGTGGCCTTCACTTATGCTCCGGGCTTCGGCGGTCCGGGCGATGCCGACTATGCCATTGGCAGCCAGCTCGCGACGCAGCTCTATGCGACGGCCTTCGCGGTAGCCTGGGCGGCGATCGGCTCGGCCATCGCCTTCCTGATCGCCAAGTACACCGTGGGCCTGCGGGTGAGCCCGGAAGTCGAAACCGAAGGGCTCGATGTCGGCGAGCATGGCGAGCGCGCCTACAACTACTGATCGCAAGCTTGGCGGGCCGGGGCTCTCTCCTCCTCACCCGGCTCGCCTCCCCACGTTCCTCCTGCGAACGCAACCTCAGGGGCCGGAGCCATCGCTCCGACCCCTTTTTTGTGCTCAGTCGGGCGACCGCGGATGTGGCGATCTTGCAACACTACGAGCTAGAGAGCGCCCTTGCCGGTCCTTTTCTGGTCCCGAAGATCAATAGAGCGGGAACGAAAGGCCCATGAAAACCTTGCATGTCCGGACTGTACGAACGGGTCGTGCCGCCAAAAGGATGGGCGCGCCCTAAGTTGGTTGCCAGCAAAACAAGCTGGACTTAATAGGTGGATGCGCAGGTTCAAAGGGGATCCAATATGAGAAAGATCGCGCTGGGTATGGCTGTTGCCGCGACGGCACTCGCCGCGCCCGCAATGGCCAGGGACGGCCAAGGTTACTTCGGTGCTGACATTGGCATGGTCATCGACAATGAAGTCGATGTTGCCATTGCTGGTGTCGAGGGCGCCGCAATTGTCGAGCATGAGACGGGCTGGGATCTCGGTGCCTTTATTGGCTACGATTTCGGCATGATCCGCACCGAGCTCGAAGTTGCGTATAAAGAAAACGATCCGAAATCGATCGTTGCTGTAGCGCCGGGCATTCCGCAGTTCAGCGGGACTCCGGTGACCGGAACCTTCGATCCTGTCGCTGGTGAGCTCCAGGTTGTCACGGTGATGGCGAATGCGCTGCTGGACTTCGGCGGCAACGATGGTGTCGGCTTCTCTGCCGGCGTCGGCGCTGGTCATGCTTGGGCCAACGCAAACTATACGACGGGCGCCGGCTCGTCGGCTCCGGGCTATCTGTCCGATAGCGATCACAACTGGGCATGGCAGGCCATTGCGGCCGTCCGTATTCCGGTCACTGAGGATGCCGAAATCGGCCTCAAGTATCGCTATTTGAACACCATGCAGATGGAAATGGTGGATTCGATCGGCCGCGCCAACGCGTTCGAACTCGACTCGCACTCGGCGCTTGTGACGTTCATCGCCAACTTCGGTGGCCAGGCTGCTCCGCCGCCGCCGCCGCCGCCGCCGCCACCCCCGCCGCCGCCGCCTCCGCCGCCCCCGCCGCCTCCGCCGCCGCCTCCGCCGGTTGCGCAGTGCAACCAGGGCCCGTACATCGTGTTCTTCGACTTCGATAAGTCGGACATCACGCCCGAGGCTGCGACGATCCTCAACAACGCGGTCACCGCGTACGGCAACTGCGGCACGGCAGCGATCATGCTGGCCGGTCACACCGACCGTGCGGGTTCGGCCCAGTACAACATGGCTCTGGCCGAGCGTCGAAATACGAGCGTTCGCAACTACCTGACCGGCCGCGGCATCGCCGCTGCCCGGATCAGCAGCCAGGCCTTTGGTGAAAGCATGCCCCGCGTGCCGACCGCCGACGGTGTGCGCGAACTGCAGAACCGCCGCGTCGAAATCACCTACGGTCCGGGCTCGGGCAACTAAGCCAGGCCGCCGTAGCTACAATCAAGAAGGGGCCGGGAGAGCGATCTCCCGGCCCCTTTCTCATGGGCGTTGGCGCGGTCGCCAGCGCCGTCAGTCGATAGATGCAATCAGCCGGCCCGCTCCGCGAGCCTGTCAATGATCGATCGGACGGGCGCAAGATCGTATCCTGCACCGGCGGCCTGTGCAGAAAGGACCTCGGGGTCGCGCCCACTCGCAGCCTCGACCAACGACCAAAGCAGCGTAGAGCGCGTTCCGGAGCGGCAGTAGGCTAGAACAGGCCCCTCCGTCCCCTCCAGCAGGGTGCGCATGGCCGTGACCTGATCCTCGGTGAAGCCCGCGGGAGTCACGGGTATCGCGAAGTACCCCAAGCCTAATTCGGCCGCGGCCGCGGCGATCGCTTCGCCGGGCACCTGATCCTCCGACTCCCCATCGGGCCGGTTGTTGACGATCAGCGCAAAGCCCCGAGCGTGCGCCTCGCGCACGTCATCGAGCCCGATCTGCGGACTGGCCCAGAATGTGGGCGTCACTTGGCGGAAGTCGCTCAAACCGTTACTCCTCACGCGAATAGTTCGTGGTTGCATCGGCACAGGTCGCGCGATGAGCGACTCGAGGCTCGCCGGTGCCGACGCGAGGGCCGTGACGCGGCCAGCAGGTAATCACCCGGCGCGGTCCACGCCCTGTCAAACAGCCGCCACGTACCAACCATCTGACCTTCTTGCGCAGCCGAGATTCCTGCGCAACCGCCGAAGTGGCAAGCTTCTTGAAGCCGGTCGAAGCCCGCGGTTAATTTGTTCGCACATTGGCTTTTAGTACGCTATACCGGCGACCGCCTGTGGCGGTCTACCGGACTCGTAAAGCCGCCGGGGGGAAGGAAGCGAGTAAAGGTACGACTGGTTCATGGGTTACGATAAAGGACGTCGCGGCCGGGGGCGCGACAAGCGAGACAATTTCGGGGAAGAGGGTTTCGATCCGTTTTCGAGCGGCGCGCCTCGCTTCGGCGGCGGTGACGATTGGCGCCCTGCCGGCGGCGGCGACCGTTTCGGCGGTGGTAACCGCTTCGGTGGCGGCGGGAACGACGGCGGCGGCAGCCGCGGCGGATTCGGCGGCGGCGATCGCGGTCCTCCCCGTGGTGGCGGCATGCCGGCGCAAGTCGTCGGAACCGGCAAGGGCAAGGTCAAGTTCTTCAACACTCAGAAGGGCTTCGGCTTCATCCAGCGTGACGAAGGCGGCGAGGACATTTTCGTCCACATCAGCCAGGTTGAGCGCGCCGGCCTCGAAGGGCTTGCCGAGGGGCAGGAGCTTGCCTTCAATCTGGTCGACCGCGGCGGGAAAGTCTCGGCTGCCGATCTGCAGGTCGTCGGCGACGTAATCGCCGTCGAGCAGAAATCCGCCAGTCCGCAGCGCGAGCTGACCGGCGAGAAGGCGACCGGCACGGTCAAGTTCTTCAATGCGATGAAGGGCTTCGGCTTCATCACCCGCGACGATGGCAAGGAAGATGCTTTCGTGCACATCAGCGCCGTCGAGCGGTCGGGCTTGCCCGGCATCAACGAGGGCGACCGATTCGAATTCGACCTCGAGGTCGACCGACGAGGCAAGTTCTCCGCGGTCAACCTTGTGCCCGTTCAGGGCTGATCCGCGCGGGATCAACTCCCATCTAGGTGCGGGCCCGTTTGACCGGGCCCCACCGACTCCATAAACGGATGCCGCGGGCGGCCACCGCATTGTTAGCGGGAGGCCGCCATTCGCCGTTTGCGCTCCGGGCGCTTGCCGCAGGAACCGTCCGCCATGTCGATTAGTCCGCTGATGCCCGTCTATCCCCGCTGCGATGTGCGGCCGGTCAAGGGCGACCGTTGCCACCTCACCTCGGAAGACGGCACGCGATACCTCGACTTCGCCGCCGGGATCGCCGTGAACCTGCTCGGCCATTCGCATCCGGGATTGATCGGTGCGATTCAGCAGCAGGCCGCCACCCTGATGCACGTGTCGAACCTCTATGGCAGCCCGCAGGGCGAGCGGCTGGCCCAGCGCCTCGTCGACCTGACGTTCGCCGACACGGTGTTCTTCACGAACTCGGGCGCCGAGGCGGTCGAGTGCGCGATCAAGACCGCGCGCGCCTATCATCAGCATGATGGCAGCGAGCAGCGCTTCGAGCTGATCACCTTCAACAATGCCTTCCACGGCCGGACGATGGCAACGATTAGCGCCTCCAGCCAGGAGAAGATGCACCAGGGTTTCGCGCCGCTGTTGCCCGGATTCCGCTACGCCGAGTTCAACGACCTCGATGCGGCGCGCGCGGCGATCGGCCCCCATACCGCCGGCTTCCTGGTCGAGCCGATCCAGGGCGAAGGCGGCATCCGCGTCGGCACGCCGGAGTTCATCACGGGCCTTCGCCAGCTTGCCGACGAGCACGATCTCATGCTCGTGTTCGACGAAGTGCAGACCGGGGTGGCGCGCACTGGCACTTTCTATGCCCACGAACAGTACGGCATCGATCCCGACATCCTGGCGACGGCCAAAGGCATCGGCGGCGGCTTCCCGCTCGGGGCCTGTCTGGCCACCGAGAAGGCCGCGCGCGGCATGACGTTCGGGACCCATGGCTCGACGTATGGCGGAAACCCGCTGGCGATGGCGGCGGGCAACGCCGTGCTCGATGCTGTGGCCAATGACGAGTTCCTGGCCGGCGTTCGCGCCAAGGGTGAGCGCATCCGCTCGCGGCTCAAACAGTTCATCGGCAACTATCCGGAGCTGTTCGAGGAGGTTCGCGGCAAAGGCCTGATGATCGGCGTGAAGCTCAAGGTGGAGCCGCGCGGCTTCATGCAGCACTTGCGCGACCGCCACCAGCTGCTCACCGTAGCCGCGGGCGACGGCACGCTGCGCCTGCTGCCCCCGCTCGTGATCGAAGATGCCGAGATCGACGAATTCTTCGACAAGCTATCGGCGGGCGCCTCGGACTTCCCGGCGCCGGAGCCGGGGCAATGAGCGTGCGCCACTTCCTCGACCTCACGGACGCCGGCGGAGACGCCATCGCGGCGATGATCAATGACGCGCTGGAGCGCAAAGCCGCGCGGCGCGAATGGCCCAAAGGGCGCGTCGATCCCGATGCTCCGCTCGATGGCCGCGTCCTGGCGATGGTGTTCGAGAAAAATTCGACCCGCACCCGGGTCAGCTTCGACATCGCGATCCGCCAGCTTGGCGGCTCCTCGCTGGTTCTCGACGCCGCGAGCACGCAGCTCGGGCGAGGTGAAAGCGTTGCCGACACCGCGCGCGTGCTCAGCCGCATGGTCGACGCGATCATGGTGCGTACCGACGATCACGCCAAGATCGAGGAGATGGCGCGTCACGCCACGGTCCCGGTCATCAACGGCCTCACCGATCGCTCGCATCCCTGCCAGATCGTCGCCGACCTGCTGACCGTGGTCGAGCAGGGCAAGCCGCTGCCGGGGCTTGAGCTCGCCTGGCTGGGTGACGGCAACAACGTCCTCCATTCGATCATCGAGGCGGCGGGCCTGATGAAGTTCAACGTGCGCGTCGGCACGCCGCAAGGCTACGATCCAGAAGATGCTTTTGTCCGCGAAGCCCGCGAACGCGGCGCCGAGATCACCCTGACCCGCGACCCGGTCGAGGCCGTGAAGAGTGCCGACGTGGTCGTCACCGATACCTGGGTGTCGATGGGCCAGGAGCACGTTCACAACAAGCTCGCGGCGATGGCGCCGTTCCAGGTCAACGAGGCCCTGATGGCCCACGCGCGGCCCGACGCGCGGTTTCTGCACTGCCTGCCGGCCCACGTCGGCGAGGAAGTCAGCGAAGCCGTGTTCGAAGGTCCGCAGTCGGTGGTCTTCGACGAGGCCGAGAACCGCATCCACGCGCAGAAGTCGGTGCTGCTCTGGTGTTTCGGGCTTTTGCCCTAGGCCAGGGTTAATTTTCCCGCGAACGTGCCCATATTCGCCGGATGCACGAACTCGACAAAATCGCGCCCACCGCCGACGTAGACCGGCTGCTGAGCTTCACTTTGCCGGCGCGCGATGCCCGCGGGCGGGTCGTCCGGCTCGGCCCGGTGCTCGGCACGATCCTCTCGGCGCATGACTATGCTCCGGCGATCAAGCACCTGCTCGCGGAAGCGCTGGTCATTACCGCCTTGCTCGGCGGGCTGCTTAAGCGCCCCGGAAGCCAGCTCACGCTTCAGGCCCAGACCGAAGGCGGAGTGGTCCAGCTCCTGGTCTGCGACTACCGCGACGGGGAGCTGCGCGGCTACGTGAAGCATGATGTCGAGCGGCTGGCGCTGCTCGGGGCGAACCCTTCGCTGCACGCGCTGTTCGGCAAGGGCTACCTGGCCATTACGTTTGAAGTGTCGGAAACCGCGCATCGCTATCAGGGCATTGTCCCGCTCGAGGGCGAGACTCTGGCCGAGGCGGTCGAGAACTATTTCGCCCAGAGCGAGCAGGTACCGACCCTGATTCGCACGGCGGTGCGCATCGGCCCGGGCGGCAGCCTCGCCGGCGGCATGCTCGCCCAGCACATGGCCGATGGCGAAGAAGGCCGTGAGCGGCTCCATGCCCGCGAGCCCACGCCCGAATGGGAGCATGTCGAAGTGCTGGCCCACTCGGTACGCCACGACGAGCTGCTCGATCCCGAACTGCGCGCTGAGGAGCTGGTCTGGCGGCTCTTTCATGAAGAGCCGGAAGTCCGGGTCCACACCGTGGCGGAACTTTCGCGCGGGTGCCGGTGTTCTGTCGTTCACTTCGAGGAAGTGCTGGCTCGCTTTCCGAAGGAAGAACGTCGCGACATGCGCGACGATGACGGCATCATCCTTGTCGACTGCGCCTTCTGCTCGCGCGAGTTTCCGATCCAGGATTGATCGGTTCGTCGTATGCGGGGGGCGGTTGGCCGCTGTCATCGACCATGCTAAAGGGCTCCGCGGGGCCAAGGAGTGCTCGAGTGCAGGCCAATTTTCATAAATCGAAGCTGGGGCGCTGGGCGCTCGCCGCCGCGGTCGTCGCGGTGCCTCTGGGAGTGCAGGCGGCGGAGCTGGGAATGCTCGATTCGCTGACCAAGGGTTCATGGAACCTGCGGATCCGCGACGACGGTTCCGAGCGGAAGATCTGCGTGCGCAACGGGCGCGAACTGATCCAGATCCGCCACAAGGAACAAGGCTGCAGCCGCTTCGTGGTGCGCGACGGAGATAACGAAGTCGTGGTCCAGTACACCTGCCGCGGCAACGGCTATGGCCGCACGACGATACGCCGCGAAAACAACGGCCTGGTCCAGATTCAGAGCCAGGGCATCATCAACGGAGCGCCGTTCGCGGTCAGCGGCGAAGCGCGGCAGAGCGGCTCCTGCTGACCGCGCATCCGGCACTTGCCCGCCGGCCCTGCGCTGCGTAGCGCAGCTCCATGACCGACCCAGCCCAACAAGCGGTCGTCCTCCTTTCGGGCGGCCTCGATTCGATGGTGGCCGCCGCGATCGCTCGCGAACAAGGCTACGCGATCAACGCTCTGACCATCGACTACAACCAGCGCCACCGGTGCGAGATCGACGCGGCCCGGACGATCGCCCGCCACCTCGGCGCGGCGCGGCACGTCGTCCTCCCGCTCGACCTGCGCCAGTTCGGCGGCTCCGCGCTCACCGATGATCTCGACGTGCCGAAGCAGGGCGTCAGCGGCAGCGACGACATTCCGATAACTTACGTTCCCGCGCGCAATCTCATCTTCCTCTCGCTCACGCTCGGCTGGGCGGAGCCGATCGGCGCGCACGACATCTTCATTGGCGTCAACGCGCTCGATTATTCCGGTTATCCCGATTGCCGGCCGGAGTTCATCGCCAGCTTCACCGAGACTGCGCGGCTCGCGACGAAGGAAGGCGCCGAAGGAAAGCCGTTCCGCATTCACACGCCGCTTCAGGAATGGAGCAAGGCCCGTATCGCGCAGGAAGCGCACCGGCTCGGGCTCGATCCGGCAATGAGCTGGTCGTGCTACGATCCCACCGACGAAGGGCTTGCTTGCGGGCTCTGCGATAGCTGCCGCTTGCGCCGCGCGGGCTTCGCCGACGCCGGTGTCGAGGACCGGACCCGCTACGCCGCGCCCTTGCCGGGCTAGCGGATGCAAGGGGAGGGCACCGCCGGGCCAAGCCAAGATTGGGCACCAGCCTACAGCTGGTATGCGCTCGGCGTCCTTTTCGTCGTGTATCTGCTCAACTTCGTCGACCGGCAGATCCTCTCGATCCTCGCCAACGACATCAAAGCCGATCTGGCGCTGACCGATGCGCAGCTCGGCTTCCTCTACGGCACGGCGTTCGCGATTTTCTACGCACTGTTCGGAATTCCGCTGGGCCGACTGGCGGATAGCTGGAACCGCACGCGGCTTCTCGCCGCCGGCCTCGCGCTATGGTCGCTGATGACGGCGCTTTCCGGCTTCGCGCGCAATGGCGGTGCGCTGGCCGCCGCCCGCGTGGGTGTCGGCGTTGGCGAAGCGACCGCCAGCCCGTGCGCTTATTCGCTGATCTCCGACTGGTTTCCGCAGCGCCTGCGCGCCACCGCGATTGGCATCTACTCGGCCGGCCTGTTCGTCGGTAGCGGGCTGTCGCTTGTGATCGGCGGCTTGATCGTCGAGAACTGGAACAGCGCGTGGCCCGGCGGCGGCCCCGGCGGCCTCGTCGGCTGGCAGGCAGCGTTCCTCGCGGTCGGCTTGCCGGGCCTTTTCCTGGCGCTCTGGGTGCTTTCGCTGCGCGAGCCGGTGCGGGGCCGCCTCGAAGGGCTCACCAGCCCGGTAGAGCCTCATCCTTGGCGCGGCTTTTTCCATCAGGTTTCGCTGATCGTGCCGCCGTTCACTCTCCTCGGAGCGGCCCGCCGCGGAACCGGGCCCTTGGCGGCCAATCTCACCTTTGCCGCCGCCGCCGCCTCCGCTGCCTGGGGTTTCGCCCGGCTGATGGGCAACCCCGCCCAGTTCGCCTTCATCGCGATAGGTGCCTATGCCGTGTTCAGCTGGGCTGCGACCTTGCGCGCCAGCGACCGCCCGACGTTCGAGCTGACCTGGCGCTCGCCTGCCTTCGCTGGCCTCGTCCTCGCCTACGGGATCGTATCCTACACCGGCTATACCGTGACCTATTGGGCTGCGCCTTATGCGGAGCGCGTGTTCGGTTTCGACAAGGTGGAGCTCGGCTGGTTGATCGGTGCTCCGGCCGCGATCGGCGGGTTCCTCGGGGTGATCGGGGGCGGTTGGCTCGCCGACCGGCTCCACCGCCGCTCTCCGATCGGCCGCCTCATCGTCATCGTCATCGGCCTCGCGGTGCCGGTGCCGCTGGTCATCGTCGGTTATACCACAGCGGACGCGACGCTGTTCCTGGTCTGCGCATTCCTGCTGCAGATGGCGACATCCTCGGCGCTCGGTGCGTCGGCCGCTGCGACCCAGGCGCTCGTCCTGCCGCGGATGCGCGGCACCGCCACCGCGATCTTCTTCCTCGGTGCGACGCTAATCGGCCTGTCGTTCGGACCATTTACGGCAGGCTTCGTATCGGAGGCGACCGGAAGCCTGGCCACCGGTGTGATCGCCAACCTCACTATCGTACCGCTCGGCCTCCTGGCGCTCTGGATCGCCATCCGGGCTTATCCGCGCGCACTGGCCACGCAATTGGAGCGCGCGGCCAGCGCAGGTGAGCGGTTAGTGCGGGAACCGGTTACAACCGGGTAAGCACGCCGCAGGCAATCCGGCCGCCGGAGTTGCCCGAGGGATCGGTCCGATAGTCGTCAGGGCCGGCGTGCACTACCACGGCCGTGCCGTCGCCGTCGAAGATATGCCCCAGCGCTTCTTCGCGCGAGCCTCGCAGCGTTGCGCTTACCGTGCCGGTGCCCGAACTGCCGACCGTGATGTTCGGCAAGTCGCCGAAGTGCGCGCCGGCCGGATTCTCGTGGCCGTGTTCGCGGTCATGCGGGTTCAGGTGTCCACCCGCGGTTTCGAAATTCGGCGGGTCGCATTTGCCGACCATGTGGAGGTGTGCGCCGCGCACACCTTCCGACATTCCGGCGACTGCCACCGTGATGTTCACTTGCGAGCCGCTGGCGAGCAATTGCGCGGTTCCGGCCGGCTGCCCGTTGGCCAGGCGCAGGGTGGCTTGGCCGACGCGTTCGGTTGGCAATTCGTCCATGGTCTGGCAGCCCGCAAGGAGCACGGCGAACGGCAAGGCAAGTGCAAGGGCGCGTGTCATCGGACGTAAGTCTCCTTCTATGTCGCAAGGCTAACGTAGGAACGCGCTAAAGGCTCCGGTTACGGTTGCGCAAGCACTCCGGCGCCGATCAGCGCCGTCACCAGTGCAGCGATCGCGGCGCGCGCTTCCGCATCGATGATCTCACCGCCAGCGGCAGCAGCGTCAGCCGCCACAGCGCGCGGTTGGCCTCGCGGTAGTTCGCATAAGTATTGTCCCCCGGCAGCCCGAGCAGCATCGGCGGCACCCCGAAGGCCAGCGCAATGTCGCGCGCCGCCGCGGCCTTGAGCCCGGCAAAATCCATGTCCGCAGGGCTGAGCGACATCGCCTGCCACTTGAGCCCGCCTTCCAGCACCATCGGCCGCCCGGCATTGCCCGCCCCGGCATAGGCGCCCTGCAGCTCGGCCTTGAGCCGCTCGAACTGCTCGCTGGTCAGCGCGCCGCCGTCCCTGGCGTCGAACACCAGCGCCCCGCTCGGCCGCGCCGCGTTCTCGAGCAGCGCCCGGTTCCACGCGCTCGCCGCGTTGTGGATCGCCACCGCCTGGTGCGCCGCCGCCAGGCACCCGGCGCCGTAGTGGTCGTCGGCCGGGTGATAGCCCTTGAGGTGGATCACCTGCGGCCACCCGTCGCCGTCCTCGACCGGCAGCGTCAGCACTTTCTCGCCAACGGTATAGCGATAGGCTTCCGGCCACCCGTCCGGCCCCGCTACCACCGAAACCCGCTCCGGCCGCAGCGCGAACAGCTCCACCGGCGCGCCGCTCGCATCCCGCGTCACCTGCACGAAGGCATTGCCGTGCAGCAGCAACTGGCTCGCCAATGTCTCCAGCAATCCCTGCCCCGCGCTCGTCGCGCTCACCAGCGCCAGCGCTTGCGGCTCGCCCGCCAGCGGCGCCCCGCCGACGCCTTCCGCCACCAGCCGCACCGCCCGCTGCGCCACCGGGTTCTCGAGGAACGCCCGCCGCACCGCGCCGCGGTACTCGAACGGCGCCGCCTCCACCGCGAAGCTCCACGGCGAAACGAAACTCCGCGCCAAAGGCACGCGCTTTCCCGCGCCGCCCTTGAAGACGCCGCGCAAGCTGCCGAAAAACGACATCGCCAATCCTTTCCTGCAAGAAATATCCTCCCCGAGCTTGTCTCGGGGGAGTCGAAGACGTTCCGAAGGAACAGCGGGACCATCTGAAGGATGGCGGAGGGGTATTGCGTCCTCGCGCTACCTCGCGCGAAGCCGCCCCCTCATCGTCATCCCCGCGAACGCGGGGACCCAGCAAGCTCTAGAAGTCCCGGGACTTCGCCCGGCGCCTAAACCCGCCCGGTCGCCCAGTTGCGCGCGAACTGCCGCTGCTCGGCGCGTACCTGCCGCACGTGCTCGCTCGGCTGCCAGCTCCGCGTCGCCAGCACGGTGGCTT
>CAYTPY010000056.1:0-13191 GCA_964439725.1 uncultured Erythrobacter sp.
AGAACCCGTGCCGGCGGGCGCGGACGAGGTTGCTCGGCTGGAAAGTGCGCTTCATCGTCGTAATCCTGAATCAACAAAAAGGGCCGCCGGCAGAGGCGGCCTGTCTGGGCGCGCGGTTAGGGGAGCGACAAGGCCGAGTCAAGGTGTGCAGGACATCGGCCGCTGCCAGGAGCGACCAAACTGGATGCATCCCGGCTCGACATGTCACCTGGTCGCGGTATCAACTGCGGCCGGGGGGATCTGCATGGTCGCACTGGTTTCGACAGTCGCTTATCTGGGGCTCGACGCAAGACCCGTGGAGGTCCAGTGCCAGATTGCAGCCGGGATGCCGCGCTTCATGATCGTTGGCCTGCCGGACAAGGCGGTCGGCGAAAGCCGCGAGCGGGTCCAGGCGGCACTTGCTGCAATGGGCCTGTCGCTGCCACCCAAGCGGATCACCATCAATCTCTCGCCCGCCGACTTGCCGAAAGAAGGCAGCCACTACGACCTCCCGATCGCGCTGGCGCTGCTCGCCGCGATGGGGGTGACCGATGCCGAGCAACTTACGGACTGGATTGCCGTGGGCGAACTCGCGCTCGATGGGCGGGTGGCGGCCTCTCCCGGCGTGCTTCTGGCGGCGCTGCACGCCAGCGAACTGGACAAGGGGCTGATCTGCCCGGCCGCGCAAGGGGCCGAGGCACGCTGGGCGAGCGGCGTGCCTGTGATTGCGGCACCGAGCGTGATTGCGTTGCTCAACCACTTGAAAGGCACGCAGCGACTTCCGGAACCGCAGCCGGGCGAAGTGGAAGAGCCGGACCTCGGTCCCGATCTCAAGCAAGTTAAAGGTCAGGAAACCGCCAAGCGCGCGCTCGAGATCGCGGCGGCCGGCGGACACAATCTGCTGATGATCGGTCCGCCAGGAGCCGGGAAGAGCCTGCTTGCGAGCTGCCTTCCCGGCATCCTGCCCGAGCTGGCCCCGCCAGAAGCGCTCGAGGTCAGCATGGTTGCCTCGGTGGCAGGGACGCTGGAAGGCGGCCGGATCAGCCGGACGCGCCCGTTCCGGGCGCCGCATCATTCGGCATCGATGGCCGCGCTGACCGGCGGCGGCTTACGGGTACGGCCGGGGGAAGTTAGCCTCGCTCACCTCGGCGTGCTGTTTCTGGACGAACTGCCGGAGTTCCAGCGCGCCGTGCTCGATTCGCTGCGCCAGCCGCTCGAGACCGGCAAAGTCGACGTGGCGCGGGCCAATGCGCATGTGAGTTATCCGGCCCGCGTGCAACTGGTCGCGGCGATGAACCCGTGCCGCTGCGGCCACCTGGGCGATCCGGCCCTCGCCTGCAGCCGCGCCCCGCGCTGCGCCGCCGATTACCAGGGAAAGGTCTCCGGTCCTCTGCTCGATCGCATCGACCTTCATGTGGAAGTCGACCCGGTGAGTGCGGCCGATCTTGCGCTACCGCCGCCCGCCGAAGGGTCGGCCGATGTGGCTAAGCGAGTCGCCGCGGCTCGGGCCCGGCAATCGGTGCGCGGCGTGCGATCGAACGCCGAGCTGGAGGGCGATGCGTTAGAAATCCACGCGACACCTGACGAGGCAGGGCGCAAGCTTCTGCTTCAGGCGGCCGAAGCCATGCGCCTTTCCGCACGTGGCTACACGAGGATGCTGCGCGTCGCGCGCACGATTGCCGATCTGGCCGGGGCCGAGCAAGTCGGCCGCATCCACGTCGCCGAAGCGCTCAGCTATCGCCGCCATGCACCCCGGGCCTGACTGTTCGGCGTTCAGCCGAGCAAGCCGCTTTCCATGAGCTGGATTTCCAGCGCCCTCGCATCGGTGAACAGATGCGCTTGCCATCCCCTCTGGCGCGCGGCGGCGACATTGGCGGGATTATCATCGGTGAAGAACAGCGCTTGCGGGGGGTGGCCGAAGCGCCGCTCCGAAATCTCGTAGATGCGAGGGTCCGGCTTGGCCAACCGCTCGTCACCGGACACCACGATGTCGCTGAAGAGTTCGAAGATGGGCTGTACCGGACGAAAGCCAGCGAAAAACTCCGCGCCGAAATTGGTCAGCGCGTAGAGCGGCACTCCGCGATCAGCGAGCCGCCGGACCAATGCGTGGGTCCCGGGTATCTCGGTCGGTAAAGTTTCGTTGAAGCGGGCGCGGTAGGCTTCGATCAGATGGGCGTGCGCGGGGTAAAGTGCGATGCGCTCGGGCAGCATCTCGTCGAGCGTGCGGCCCTCGTCGCACTGGAAGTGCCACTGGTCGGTCACGACATTGGCGAGAAACCAGTCGAGCTCAGCCGGATCATCGATCAGCTTTTCGAACAGGTGGCGCAGGTCCCAGTCGAACAGAACCTTGCCGATATCGAACACGACCGCTTCCGGGGGAACCGATGGAGCTTCAGGCATGCAAAAGGCCCCCGATTTCTCGGAGGCCCTCCTTGTTATCGCGGCCGCGAAGGATCGCGGCCAGAGAGGATCAACCCTGACGCGCCTTGAAGCGGCGGTTGGTCTTGTTGATCACGTAGACCCGGCCGCGGCGCCGGATCACGCGGTTGTCCCGGTGACGGTCCTTGAGCGACTTCAGGCTGTTGACGATCTTCATGGCGGCAGTTCCAAACAAGAGCGGCACCAGGACGCCCCGGTGCCGGATTTCGTGGCCGCGCCCTATGCGGGGCGGCCGGACGAGTCAAGCGCTCCGCAAGTCGGCGAGCTTGCGCTCCCAGGCCAGAGCATGAATCACGATCTCCTCCAGCTCCGCGTACTGAGGTTGCCAGGGTAACGTGGTTTTGAGCAGTGATGGATCGGAAATCAACGAGTCGGGATCGCCGGCCCGGCGGCCTTCAACAACACGTTCGATCTTGCGGTTCGTCACGCGATCCACCGCGTCGAGCACTTCGAGCACCGAGAAACCCCGCCCGTAGCCGCAGTTCATGGTCAATGAGCGCTTGGGTTCGGCGATCAAGGCCTCCAGCGCCAGAACATGCGCTGCCGCCAGGTCGCTGACGTGGATATAGTCGCGTACGCCGGTACCATCGGGTGTCGCGTAATCGGTACCGAAGACAGATACGCTTGCGCGTTTGCCCAAGGCGGCCTCGACTGCCACTTTGATCAGATGCGTGGCCCCGGCGGTCGATTGGCCGCTGCGACCTTCAGGATCGGCCCCGGCTACGTTGAAATACCGCAGCGCGCAGTAGTTGAGCGGATGAGCGGCAACGGTGTCCTCCAACATCTGCTCGGTCATCAACTTCGACCAACCGTAAGGATTGATCGGCCGCCGCGGCACATGCTCGGTGACCGGCGAGACGTCGGGGATGCCGTAAGTGGCCGCCGTGCTGGAGAAGATGAAGTGCGGCACCTCTGCCGCAACTGCCGCAGCGATCAGCGCGCGGCTCTTCACCGTGTTGTTGAGGTAGTACTTGAGCGGGTTTTCGACTGACTCTGGCACCACGATCGAGCCAGCGAAATGCATGACCGCGCGCGTGCCCTGATCAGCGAATATGCGAGCGAGCAACGCATCGTCTTCAATGTCGCCCTCATAGAAGGCGACACCTTTGGGCACCGCGAAGCGGAAACCGGTGCTGAGGTTGTCGATCACCGCGACCGACCAGCCGGCGTCGAGCAGTGCGAGGACAGCGTGGCTGCCGATGTAGCCGGCGCCGCCGGTCACGAGCACGGGAATTTTCATCGCCGGGGGGCTAGTTGCTGGCACCCATCATTGCAACCGTTGCGCGGTTCGGGCGTTCCTTCTGCCATGAAGCGATACCTTCTCGCCGCTCTTGCGCCCGCCGCTCTCGTCGCAGGCTGCGCCACGCCTGCTTATGTCTCGCCGGTGGAGGTGACCCGATTTACCGGGGCGCAGCCGAACCTTCTCGGCAGCGGTACCATCGCCGTGCGCCCGGCTCCCGGCGCAGAGCAGGATTCGTGGGATTACACCGCGTTCCAAACCGCGGTTTCCGAGGAGTTGCGCCAGCTTGGCTACACGGTCACCGGCGACGCGGGTGGGCAGGTCGCTGAAGTCCGCATACAACGGTTCGTATCGCACCGCGGCGGAGGCGGCCGTTCTCCGGTCAACGTCGGTGTCGGGGGTTCGACCGGATCCTTTGGTTCCGGCGTGGGGCTCGGTGTTGGGATCAACCTCGGTGGAGGGAATCGCCCCAGCGAGCAGATCGATACCGAGCTTCATGTGATGATCCGGCCGAGTGCTGGGGGCGATGCGCTGTGGGAAGGCCGCGCTCGGTTCTCCGCCACGGCCAACAGCGACTATGCTGACCGGACCGCCGCAGCCGCAAGGTTGGCCGACGCTCTGTTCAGCGGCTTCCCCGGAAGGTCGGGTGAGACTATCGAAGTCAGATGAGCGACATTCTCATCGACGCCGCTTTCGACAGTGGCAACATCGAAGTCCTGTCCGTATCTGGTGCTCAAGCTCGTTTACGGATCCCCAAGGACCGTCATTCCGACTTCTACCAGTGGTTTCATTTCCGCGTCGCTGGTGTTGCCGGGCGCGAGCTGGAGCTCAAGATCGGCGGCCTCAATGGCTCCGCCTACCCGGGTGGCTGGATGGACTATCGGGCCTGTGTTTCCGAAGATCGCAGCTGGTGGGGTCGGACCGAGACCTCCTTCGACAAGGATGAAGACGGCGGCACGTTGACGATCCGCTACGTCCCAGACAGCGACCTCGTCTGGTTCGCCTATTTCGCGCCGTACTCGCTCGAGCGCCATCATGACCTGATCGCAGAGGCCGCCGCCAGCGACGGCGTCTCCTACCGCTGTCTCGGCCACAGCCTCGACGGGCGACCGATCGACTGCCTCGACATGGGCGAAGGCGACATCCCGGTTTGGCTCTACGCGCGCCAACATCCTGGGGAGTCGATGGCCGAATGGTGGATGGAAGGCGCTCTTGAAGCCTTGTGCGATCCGGCGGATCCCGTCGGGCGGGTGCTCCGCCAAAAGTGCCGGCTGCACGTGGTGCCGAACTGCAATCCCGATGGCTCGTACTGCGGACACCTGCGCACCAACGCCGCGGGCGTGAACCTCAATCGCGAATGGGCGGCGCCCAGCGCAGAGAAGTCGCCCGAAGTGTTGGCGATCCGGAACGCGATGGATGCCAGCGGAGTGCGCTTCGCGATGGACGTGCACGGCGACGAGGCGATCGCCGCCAACTTCCTGGCCGGTTTCGAAGGCATTCCTTCGTGGAGCGACGCACTGGGCGACCAGTTCTACCGCTACCGCGCCATCCTCGATCGCCGCAGCCCGGACTTCCAGACCGCCAAGGGCTACCCCATGTCCGCGCCTGGCCGCGCCAATCTGGCGATGAGCACCAACCAGGTCGCGGAGCGCTACGGCGCCTGCGCGATGACGCTGGAGATGCCGTTCAAGGACAATGCCGACTTGCCCGATCCCGACCAGGGCTGGAGCCCCGAGCGTAGCAAGCTGCTCGCCCGGGACTGCCTCGCCGCATTGGCCGAATGGCTGGACGCCTGACGCTTACTGGCGGGTGCCTGCCAGCTTCATCGAACCGAAGTCGGAGCCGACCTCGCCGTTCAGCGTATCGCCCTCGACACTGCCGGTGTAGTTCAGGCTCATCTCGCCCTGTGGCGTGGTGAGCTGGCGCTTGAACGAGAACTTGGAGCCGTCGATCACAACGTCGCTGATCTTGCCCGGCATCGGCCCCGGGCCCTGGGCGCCTTCAGGCTGCACGTCCTGGATGTCGACAGTGTAGGCGCTGCCTTCCTGCGCCACCGTCATCACCGCTTCGAACTTGCCGAAGTCAGATTCGACCGCGGTGGCCCACTTGCCGACCACAGGCGAGCTTTGCGCCAGCGCCGGCACCGAAAGCAGTGTGGCTCCAACCGCTAGAGCGGCAAAACGAATAGTCTTCAACATGTCGATCCTCCCTTGCCGCAGGTAACTTTCCCGCGTTGATCAGCGCTTTACCTGAGGCCGATAGGGCCGGCAACGCTCCTATTGTCGCAGACACGGCGATTTGACTACGCCGGGAAATGGTGTTTCGGCTTTGCGCAAAGGAGAGCTTCCATGGCGCTGCGCAACGATGTCGATCCCAAAGGCCTGCTCGAATATTCGGTGGTCTTCACCGACCGGTCGCTCAACCACATGAGCCTCGCCTTCCAGGACGTGATGCGCGAAATTCATGGCACGCTGCGCGAAGTCTACGGCGCCCATCGCGCGGTGATCGTACCCGGCGGCGGGACTTACGCGATGGAATCGGTCGCGCGCCAATTGGTGACCGGCAAGAAGGCGCTGGTCATCCGCAACGGGTTCTTCTCGTACCGCTGGACGCAGATCTTCGAAGCCGGCGCAATTCCCTCTGCCGAGGTGGTGCTCAAGGCCCGCCGACAGGGGGACGGCCCCCAGGCTCCCTTCGCACCGGCTCCGATTGAAGAGGTGGTTGAAGCGATCCGCCGCGAGAAGCCCGCGGCGGTCTTCGCCCCGCACGTCGAGACTGCCTCCGGCATCATCCTTCCCGACGACTACGTGCGCGCCGTGGCCGACGCCGCACACGAGGTCGGCGCGCTGTTCGTGCTCGACTGTATCGCTTCCGGCGCGGTGTGGGTCGACATGCGCGAAAGCGGCGTCGACGTGCTGATCTCCGCGCCGCAGAAGGGCTGGTCCGCTCCGCCCTCGGCCGGGCTGGTCATGCTAGCCGAGGAAGCGCTCGAACGCTGCAAGGCAGCCCAATCCACCAGCTTCGCGATGGATCTCAACAAGTGGAACTCGATCATGGAGGCGTACCTCGGCGGTGGGCATGCCTATCATGCAACTATGCCGACCGACGCGCTGCGCGCCTTCCGCAGCGCGATGGTGGAGACGCGCCAGATCGGCTTCGACACGCTCAGGCAGGCGCAGTGGGAGCAAGGCCGCGCCGTGCGCGCAATGCTGGCGCAGAGGGGCATCAAGTCGGTGGCCGCGCCCGGCTTCGAAGCGCCCGGCGTGGTGGTCAGCTATACCGAGGATCCCGAGATCCAGAACGGTAAGAAGTTTGCCGCCCAAGGCTTGCAGATTGCCGCCGGCGTTCCGCTGCAGTGCGACGAAGGCGCCGACTACCGCAGCTTCCGCCTCGGCCTTTTCGGGCTCGACAAGCTCAAGGATGTGCCGGCCAGCCTGCAGCGGCTGTCCGATGCGTTCGACGCGGTCCTGCCGCGATAGGGAAGTTGCGAGCGCAGCTCGCTCACGGCTGCAGCACCACCCAGCGTACTGGCTCCTCACCGGCCTCAGTGCGCAGGCGGTCGTTCGCAGTCCACAGCGTCCACGGCCGCCCCGCGTAGTCGGGCTGCAGCCAATTGCGGTTCAGCCACAAGCGGCGCTCGATACGGCCGGCGATGCGGTAGCGTTCCTCGAATTCCTCCGAGATTTTCAGCACCGCTGGCTTTCCAGCGTGCCCTTCGATCTGATTGAGAAAGGTGGTCAGCTCGCTTTCGACTCCGGCCTCGGTAACCGGATCGGCGCACTCCTGCGCCAGTCTCTCCAATGCCACAGCCGGCGGTAGCAGCGCCTCGTCGCGCGGCACCGTGGTCACGAAATTAGCGGCTTGCCGCTCGGCTGGCACGCAGGGGTCGTAGGCATGGACAACGCCAAGTTGCAGACCCGTGTCGCGCACTCGTCGCAGGTTCTTGGCAAAGTGGGCATCGCGGTCGCGCGCACCCTGGCTGGCTTCGAGATAGACGAAGTCCGCGCCGATCGCGCGCAGCGCGGTAAAGTCGGCCGCGCCTTCCGCGGCGCCGACCAGCGCGCCTTGCACCGGAAAGGTACTGCGAGGCGGCGCCCAATGTTGCGCCTTCCACCAGGTCCATCCGCCCCCGGCAAGTGCTGCCAGCAGCACGAGCGCTATGATGCGCATGCGCCACGAGACGGCGCGCTTCCTACCCATATTCCTGTTCGACCCCTTTGCCCCTCAGGCCCTGATATGGAGCACGCAGATGAGCGTAAAGAGCCGGCGCGCGGTAGCGAAGTCTGTATCCACCTTGCCTTCGAGCGCTTCGAGCAACTGCCGCGTCCCGCGATCGTGGATTGCCCGGCGCGCCATGTCGAGCGTCTCGATTTCCTTCGCCGAAGCCTTGCGCATGGCTTTGTAGTACGAGTCGCAGATCGCGAAATATTCTCGAACACCGCGGCGAAACCGTGCCAGCCCCAAGCCTATAACGCCGGCGTCAGCGCCAGAACCGTCCTGCAGATCCAGCAGCAGGGTGTTGCCCGAGAGCGACAGACGCATGCTCCAAGGACCCTCGTGGCCGTGCTCAATCGCCCGCAACGGCGAAAAGCGATTTTCGGCCGCGAGATCGCGCATGGCGACCGCGCGTTCCTGCTCCACCTCCGGGCTGCGCCACAGGATGGTCGCTTCATCCAGCTCGACGGCGACGATGCGGTTCCCGGACATCGCCGGCTCTTCGCAGATGCGAGCAGGCGGGGGCAAGTTCATCCTGCCGCCTTCGCGCCAAGGTGCCGCTGACGAGCGGTTTGTACCCGCTATCCACAGTGCGATTCCGCCGCCGACCTCTTGATGCGGGACTCTGACGCGCCCATCAGACAGCCATGGCCAGCTCTCCCGTTCTCGAACGCCCTGTCATCGCAGCGCCCACCGGCCGTGCCCTTCCCGCCAACCTGGAGGCGGAGGCTGCGTTTCTCGGCGCGATCCTGATCGATAATCGCGTGGCAGAAGAGCTGCCGGTGGCCGTGCGGCCTGAACATTTCTTTGAGCCGCTACACGCCCGCATTTTCGAGAAGATCGCGATGCTGCTTGATCGGCAGATGGTCGTCACCCCGGTGACGCTGAAGCCGTACTTCGAAACCGACCCGGCCATCCAAGAACTCGGCGGCACCGGTTATCTTGCCCGGCTCACGGCCGATGGGCGCGGCTTGCTCGCGCCGCGCGAACTGGCGCAACAAATCTACGACTTGGCCTTGCTCCGTGAACTGGTCAGCGTCGGCAGGGACTTGGTCGAGAACGCGCTCGATACCTCGGAAGAGGTCGAGCCGATGAAGCAGATCGAAGAGGCGGAAGCTTCGCTGTTCCGGGTAGCGGAGGGCGCCGCCGGAACGAGCGAGGCGGAAAGCTTCCGCGGGGCGACCAACAAGGCGCTCGAGATGATCGAGACCGCTATCAATTCCGGCGGACACGTCTCCGGCAAGACTACCGGTTTCACCTCGATCAACGACAAGTGCGGCGGACTGCACAACTCGGACCTTATCATTCTAGCCGGACGCCCGGGCATGGGCAAAACCTCGCTGGCCACCAATATCGCGTTCAACTGCGCAGACCGGATGCTTCGTGATCAGCGCGACGGGATCGAGAAATCGGTCGGTGCCGGCGTGGCGTTCTTCAGCCTCGAAATGTCCAGCGACCAGCTCGCGACGCGCATTCTCGCCGAGCAAGCAGGCATCCCGAGCGAAGCGCTGCGCATGGGCAAGATCAGCCGCGACGATTTCCAGCAGCTCTCTTATGCCAGCCAGCGGTTAGCCGAACTGCCGCTATTCATCGACGACACGCCTGCGCTCACCATTGCGGCGCTGCGCACCCGTGCCCGCCGTCTCAAGCGACGCCACGACATCGGCCTGATCGTCGTCGACTATCTGCAGCTTCTGCAAGGTAGCGGCCGCAGCCAGGACAACCGGGTCAACGAAATCTCGGAGATCAGCCGGGGCCTCAAGACGTTGGCCAAAGAGCTGCAAGTACCGGTCATCGCGCTGTCTCAGCTCAGCCGCGCGGTCGAGCAGCGCGAAGACAAGCGGCCGATGCTGTCTGACCTGCGCGAATCCGGCTCGATCGAGCAGGACGCCGACATGGTCTGGTTCGTGTTCCGCGAAGACTACTACGTCGCCGCACGCGAGCCCAAAGTACCGCATGGCGATGCCGACATGAAGGCGCACGAAGTCCACGCTGCCTGGCAAGCAGAGATGGAGAGCGTCTATGGCCTGGCCGAGCTGATCATCGCCAAGCAGCGGCACGGCGCCACCGGCAAAGTACGCCTGCGTTTCGAACCGAAGATCACTAAGTTCTCCGACCTCGCTCCTGGCGAATACCAGGACAGCGGTTACGATTGAGCCGAGTTACGGCCCACAAGTCCATTGGCCGGTAACCTGCTGCGGGGCGAACGCGGCCGATTCGAGCGTCAGCGTGGCAAAGCGCGGAGGTGATTCCCCGCGCTCCAGAGGTTCCGCCGAGGTGACCGCGACCGTCGCGGTAAGATCGCCGCTGATGAAGCGCTCGCCCTCGACCATGGCGTTAAACCCGCCCGGCGCTGCGCCGCGCAAGCGCGCGGTGGAGGGCCCAAGTTTGATGACACCGTCGGCAGTAGCCGCATCGCGCACGTCGGCCATGGCCACGAGCAGCGGCGCGGCGGCATCGTGTTCGGCGAAGGAGCATCCCAGCTCGCCGCTGAGTGCTGCTGCCTCGATGTCCTCCGGCAGCAAGGCCGGGCGCGGTCGCGACTCCGACTGCTGCACAGGCTGCGTGCCCTCAGCCATAGGCGCCTCTTGGTCGGCGGCCGGAGAGCAGGCAGCAAGCGTTCCGATAAGCGCCAGCGCGGTGATGGTTCGTATCATCGTCGGGCAACGGCTAAGGCCAGTGCCGGTTTCCGGCTATTGCCCCAGATTGAGGCGGCGACTGACGGTGTAGTCGACCACCGCCACGAGGAACCAGCTCACGCGCCAGCGCAGCCGGTTGAACCAGGTGGCGCGCGCCCGGTGCACCTCGCGCGTGATCTCTTCGGAGGCGGGAAGGTGGTGCTCGAAGTAGGTCCGCAAGCGGTTCGCCAGCGCCGCGTCCTCGATCTTGAGCACGATTTCCAAGTTCAGGAAGAGGCTGCGCATGTCGAAGTTCGCGCTGCCGAGATAGACCGCGTCATCGAGAATGATCAGCTTGGTGTGCAGCTTGCTCGGCTGGAATTCCCAAATGCGAGCGCCCGACTTCAGTAGCTTGCCATATAACGCGCGCGAGGCGCCGACTGTCGCGCCGTTGTCGGAGCGGGCCGGCAGAAGCAGGCGCGCCTGTCCTTTGCGAGCGATCGCGCACATCCGCTGGATCAGGCGGGGTGGAGGAGAGAAGTAGGCCATGGCTATTTCAAGCCGATCGCCCTCGACCAGATCGTAGCCCACTTCGCGGGCCCAGCTCGACAGATCGGTCGTGGGCCCGCCGATCAGCATCTGCACCGGGCCTTTTTCGACGTTCCACTCGCGGATCGCGCGGCGAATCGAGCGGAATTGCGCTCGGGGATGCGTCGCCCAGTTCTCGAGTCGATCGAACCAATGGTCCAAGCGCTCGACCACGGGCCCCTCGACGGTGAAGGCCAAGTCATTCCAGCCATCGTGCTCGGGGCCTTCGAAATAAGCGTTCTCGACATTGAACCCGCCGAGCATCGCCACTCGGCCATCCGCAATCACCATTTTCTGGTGGTTACGGATGAGGTAGCGCCGCGACCAGCGCGCCATGAAGCAGGCGTAAGAACCGCCGGCCCCGATGACCGGCGCGAAGAAGCGCTCGTCTGCGACCGCGCCGAAACTGTCGAGGATCAGGCGGACATCGACCCCCCGCTGCGCAGCGGCAGTCAGCGCATCACGCACCTGGGAAGCGGCCTCGTCGGTGGCGAAGATGTAGAAGCACAGTTTGAGCTCCTTGCGCGCACCATCAATCAGGGCGATCAGCGCCTCCAATCGGTCCGGGCCTCCGGGATAGAACCGCAAGGACAAGCCCTGCGCCTGGGCCGAGAACGGCAGCGGATCGCGGAATGCGGTGGGGCTTGGGTCGTTGTCGGCCATGGCTTCTTCTAGCGGCGGCCGCCAGAGGCGAAACCTTGACTCTAACGAGGGTAGTGCCTAATTGGCTCGCTTTCCCGACAGCCCCGCTTATCGGCCGCATTTCGGAGTTCTCCATGGCGCGCGTTACCGTCGAAGATTGCGTCGACAAGATTCCCAACCGTTTTGACCTCGTGCTCCTTGCTGCGCAGCGTGCGCGCGAGATCTCGGGCGGCGCCGAACTGACGATTGATCGCGACCGCGACAAGAACCCGGTCGTCGCTCTGCGCGAGATCGCAGAGCAGACCGTCAAGCCGAAGAACCTCCAGGAGAGTCTCGTCCAGTCACTGCAGCGCGTGCTGCCCGACGAAGAAGACGAAGCGGATGATATCGGCTCGCTGAGCCAGTCGGCTGAAGCGATGCGCCTCTCGGCCGCCGCGCCCGCCCGCTCGACGTCGGTCGGTGCAGACTACGACGGCTAAGCTCCCTTAACAGAGATCACCATGAGGCCGCGTTCCGCAAGGGGCGCGGCCTTTCTGTTGCGGCAGCCGAGCCATGTGAAACTGGAGGAGGCAGGCCGCCAGGGTGGTCTGATGATAGAGGCAGCGCCAGGCCAGGGCGATAGCAACAACAGCTACGGCGCGCTTACGCGCTTACAGCCTGCTGCGCCCTTCTACCTTGTGGCAGACGATGACGTTGATGGCGGGCATCAGCGTCATCGCCGGTTTCTTCATCTACTTGCTGCTGGTCTCGGCGGACAGCTGAACCGGACCGCTCAAGCGCCCTGCGGAGCCTCGCCACCAAACCGCTTTCCGGCCTTGGGAATGGCTGAGCCGCGCACTGGGCGGGTGATGGCCGGACCACTCGGATGCTCCGGACGATCGATTTTGCCGCTCTCGAGCAGTTGGGCGATCTCGTCTCCGGCGAGCGTCTCATACTCCAGAAGAGCCTGAGCCAACAGGTGCAACTGGTCCTGGTGCGTGGTGAGGATCTCGGTCGCCTTTTCGTGCGCGCCATCGACCAGCGAACGAATCTCGGTGTCGATTAGCTTGTTCGTTTCATCGGAAGACATCGTGCGCTGCGCACCGCCG
Source organism: uncultured Erythrobacter sp. (assembly GCA_964439725.1). Classification (GTDB taxonomy): domain Bacteria; phylum Pseudomonadota; class Alphaproteobacteria; order Sphingomonadales; family Sphingomonadaceae; genus Croceibacterium_A. The sequence continues at coordinate 12,810 of CAYTPY010000056.1, forward strand.
TAGCCGAGGTAACCCTCCTGGGTCTGCTCGTACATCAACGGACCGAGCTTATCGGACATGCCCCAGCGGGTGACCATGTTGCGGGCCAGATCGGTGGCGTATTGGATGTCCGAGGACGCGCCCGAGCTGACTTTGTCGTGACCGAAGATGATTTCTTCCGCGACACGTCCGCCCATGCTCACCGATAGGTTCGCGTGCATCTTGTCCCGATGGTACGAGTAGTTGTCGCGTTCCGGCAGGCGCATAACCATGCCCAGCGCGCGGCCGCGCGGGATGATCGTCGCCTTATGGATCGGGTCTGAAGCCGGCTCGTGCACGGCGACGATTGCGTGACCGGCCTCGTGGTAGGCGGTCATCTTCTTCTCGTCTTCGGTCATGACCA
>CAYTPY010000057.1:0-12967 GCA_964439725.1 uncultured Erythrobacter sp.
TTGCCAAGCGATGAGACCACGCCGCCGGTGATAAAAATGAACCGCGCCATGGGAGACGAGCCTTAAGCGTGCGTACGGCTACGGCGCAAGCGCCGATCGTGCCAATTACACAGGGTTGAGACGAGCGGCGCCGCAATCGGCGCCCGCGGATTAGTCGGCGACGCCGGCGAGGGGGTCGTCAGTGGCCGGCTGGGCCGGCTCGGGATCGATGCCGACAGGCTGGTCGAGACCGCCGCCCGGCTGGGTCACCGGAGCGAGCGGATCCTGCGCCGGAATGGCCCCACGCTCCAGCGACGCGTCGATGTCCCGGCCCGTGGTGGCATCGACCGCCAAGGCCGCAAGCACGATCGCCAGAACGACAAACAGCACCGCCAGCCATTTCGTGGTGCGGGTCAGAAAATCCGCCGCGCCGCGCGCGCTCATCAGGCCGCCCGGGCTGCCGCCACCGCCAATGCCAAGGCCACCGCCTTCGGATCGCTGCATCAGGACCAACGCAACGAGCGCCGCGGCGACGATCCCTTGGATGACGGTAAGAAAGATGAACAGCGACATGAGCGGTCTCTAGCTAAGCTTGGGGCGCATTTAGGTGGGCGCCGCCCATAGAGCAAGGCAAAGCCCCGCTCATGAGGCGGCTGAGCGACCTCAGGCTTCGCCCCGCTCGGCCGCCGCAACGATGATGCCGAGGAACGATTCGGCCGTCAGGCTCGCGCCTCCGACCAGCGCCCCGCCCACTTCTTCCGCAGCAAGCAGCTCGGCGGCATTGTCCGGCTTCACCGAACCGCCGTAAAGAATGCGGACCTGCTTGCCGGCGTCGCCGTAAAGTTCCTGAAGCCTGGCCCGGATCGCGCGGTGCATCGCGCTCACATCCTCGATCGTCGGAGTGCGCCCGGTGCCGATGGCCCAGACCGGCTCATAAGCCACCGTCACTCTTTCGGCGGCCGCGTCACCGCGCGGCAGCGAACCTTCCAGCTGCGCCGCTACGACCGGCTCGGCCTCGCCGGCATCGCGCTGCGCTTCTGTTTCACCGACGCAAACAATCACGCTGAGACCCACCGCCAGCGCGGACTCGGCCTTGGCCTTCACGTCGGCGTCCGTTTCGCCGTGGTCGGCGCGGCGCTCGCTATGCCCGACGATGACGAACGAAGCGCCCGCATCTTTGAGCATGGCGGCGGAGATATCGCCGGTATGGGCGCCGCCTTCCGCAGCGTGGCAGTCCTGAGCGCCGACAGCGATCAGCCCCGCTTCCTTGCGAGTGGCATGTATCAGAGTGAAAGGCGGTGCGAGAGCAACTTCCGCCTTGATTAGGCGCTCGGCGGCGCGATCGATGGCACGGGCCTCCGAAAGCATGGAGCGAGTGCCATGCATCTTCCAGTTGCCGACGATGTAAGGGCGCTGGGCCATGGGTATCCTGTGGATTTCAAATGATATAGCCGTCCCGGGTACCGGTTCGGGTCGAAGCCCGCTAGTCCGCCCTGTCGGGGATGTCAAAACCGGTTTCCTCCCCATGCCCAGAAACGGCCCTGTACTGTTGCGGCCAGGCCGCATGCGGGATAAAGCCCCCGCTCGAATTCGCTGGGGCCGGGAGGCGTCGTCTCCGGGCCGCTTGCTGCCGGCCGCAACGCTCGAAGGTTTCCCCACACTGTCATGATTCAGTTCTTTCGCAGGTTCTTCAACTCGAAGGTCGGGATCGGCATTACGCTGGGGTTCCTTGCCCTGATCGCCTTCGCCTTTGCCAGCATGGACATCTCGAGCACTGGCGTTTTCGGCGGCGTCTCGGGCGGTGACCGGGTGGCGGTGGTCGGTAAGGAGCGGATCGACGCGGCCGAGCTGTCGATGAACGCAACTAGCGCGCTCGACCAGGCACGGCAGACCGATCCGACCATCACCATGGAGGCCTTCGTCGCCCGCGGCGGGCTGGAAGAGGTCTTGCGGCAACTTATCGACCGCACAGCGATATCTGAATTCGCCCGCCGTCACGGCATGCGGGCCGGCGACCGGCTGGTGGACAGTGAACTGCTCCAGATACCCGCCTTTCGCGGACCGGACGGCAACTTCGACCAGAATGCGTTCCGCGCCGCGCTGGCGCAGCGGGGGCTGAACGAGTCGGCGGTTCGCGACGACCTCGCGAAAGGTCTCCTCGCCCGCCAGTTGTTGACGCCGATCGGCTTTTCCCCCGTCGTTCCGCGCAGCATCGCCGAGCGTTACGCCGCATTGCTGCGCGAGCGGCGCGAAGGCTCGATCATCTTCCTGCCGAGCGCCTCGTTCGCTCCCGAAGGCGCGCCCACCGACGCGCAGCTTCAGACGTTCTACGACGAGAATCGCACCAACTACATTCGGCCAGAGCGGCGCGTCATTCGCTATGCCCTCTTCGGACGGGATGCGATCGGCACGCTTCCCGCACCTACCGCGGCGCAAATCAGCGAGCGCTTCCAGCAGGATCGGGCGAACTACGCAGCCAGCGAACGCCGCCGCCTTACCCAGCTCGTCGTGCCCACGCAGGACGCGGCACAGGCGATCATTGCCGAAGTAAGCGGCGGCAAGTCGCTCGATGCCGCCGCGCAGGAGAAAGGCCTGGCCACCACTTCGATCGGACCGGTCACTCAGGAAGAGTTGGCGCGCTCGACCTCAGCCGCGGCAGCGCAAGCTGCGTTTGCCGCGCAGCAGGGCGCAATGGCTCAGCCCGCGCGCGGCGGACTCGGCTGGTACGTATTGCGGGTCGACGAAATCGATCGGCAGCCGGCCCGTACGCTCGAGCAGGTTCGTGGCGAAATTGCTGCGACCCTCGCAGAAGAGCAACGCCAAGCCGCGCTCGACGACCTTACTGCCCGCATCGAGGAAGAAATCGTGGAGGGTCGCAGCCTTTCCGAAGTGGCGGAAGAGCTCGGCGCCACTGTCGCGGCGACGCGCCCTGTCACCGCCGATGGCCGCATCTACGGCACGGCCGAAACCATACCGCCGATCCTGGGCAGCGTGCTGCAGGTCGCGTTCGACATGGACGAAGGAGAGCCGCAGCTCGCCGTCGTCGCGCCGGGCGAAAGCTACGTGGTCTTCGACGTCAGCAGTATCACCCCTTCGGCTACCGCTCCGCTGGCAGAAATCCGCGAGGATGTGATCGCCGACTGGCGCCGCGACGAAGGTTCGAAGCGCGCCAGGGCCGCGGCCGACCGCATCATGGAGCGCGTGCAGAAAGGCAGCACGCTCGCCGCGGCAGTTGCTGCCGAGAACCAAACGCTGCCTACTCCGCAGTCGCTGAACCTCAATCGCGAGCAGCTCGCCCAACAAGGGCGCGTTCCTTCGGAACTGGCGCTGTTCTTCAGCATGGCTCGCGGCACGGTGAAGCGGCTCGAGGCGCCGGACGATCTTGGTTGGCACGTGGTACGGCTCGACTCGATCGACGCCCCGCAGGTCGCCAGCAACGACCCGATCGTCGCCTCGACCATGCGCGAGCTCGGCCAGGTCACCGGCACCGAATATGCCGACCAGTTCGTCAAAGCCGCGCAGCGCGAGATCGGCGTCGAGCGCAACGAGGCGGCGATCCGCGGAGTGGCGGCGCAGCTCACCGGTCAGCAGAACTGAGGCGGCTCTGAGCGGGTCCCTGCCCCAGAACGCCGAGCAGGCCCGCGCCCGTCTGGCCGCAGGCGAACCCGCGCTCGTCTGGCGCAAGCTCGTCGCCGACACGGAGACACCGGTGGGCGCGGCGCTGAAGTTGATCGAGCCTGGCCGCGGCGACTTCCTTCTGGAGTCTGTCGAGGGGGGCTCGGTCCGCGCGCGCTACAGCTTGCTCGGGCTCGATCCGGACCTGATGTTCCGGGCCACCGGTCATGGCTGCGAAGTCAATCGCCAGTGGCGCCATGACCGGACCGCGTTCGAGCCGCTCGCGGGTGACAGTCTCGCCGAACTACGTGCGCTTGCCCAATCCTGCCGCATCGACGTGCCGACCGCGTTGCCGCCGGCGCTGGCCTGCCTGGTCGGCTACTTCGGCTACGAGACCATCGGCCTGGTCGAGAATCTGCCGCGGGCGCCGCAAAGCGCGCTCGAGATGCCGGACATGCTGTTCGCGCGCCCGACGCTGCTGCTGGTGTTCGACGGGCTCACCGACGAGCTGTTCTGTATCGCGCCGCTCTGGGCCGACGGCAGCGACCCCGCTCAAGCGGTCGAACGCGCCGGTGAACGTATCGACGCCGCGCTAAGCCAACTCACCAATGCCGCGCCGCCATCCGCTCGCGATGCCTCACTGCCGGAGATGGCATTATCGCCGGTCACCGCCGCCGCGGATTACGAAGCAATGGTGCTCAAGGCGCAGGAATACATCGCCGCCGGCGACATATTCCAGGTCGTCCTGGCGCAGCGCTTCACCTGCCCCTTCCCGCTCCCGCCATTCCAGCTCTACCGCGCCCTGCGCCGCGTGAACCCCTCGCCGTTCCTCTACTTCCTCGACTTACCGGACTTCGCGGTCGTCGGCTCAAGCCCCGAGATCCTGGTCCGGGTGCGGGATGGCGAAGTGACGATCCGGCCGATCGCCGGCACCCGCCCGCGCGGCAAGACCGACGAGGAAGACCGCGCCAACGAAGCCAGCCTCCTTGCCGATCCGAAGGAGTGTGCCGAGCACCTGATGCTGCTCGACCTCGGGCGCAACGACGTCGGCCGGGTCGCCGCCCCGGACAGCGTCGAAGTCACCGCCAGCTTCGCCATCGAGCGCTACAGCCACGTCATGCACATCGTCAGCAACGTTATCGGCCGCCTCGCCTCCGACAAGGACGCGCTCGACGCCTTGTTCGCCGGCTTCCCCGCCGGAACCGTATCGGGCGCGCCGAAGATCCGCGCCTGCCAGATCATCGCCGAGCTCGAGCCCGAAACGCGTGGCGCTTACGCTGGAGGCGTCGGCTACTTCGCCCCCGACGGCTCGGTCGACAGTTGCATCGTCCTGCGTACCGCGGTGGTGAAGGACGGCGTCATGCACGTCCAGGCCGGCGCCGGCATTGTTGCCGACAGCGACCCGGCCTACGAAGCCGCCGAATGCCGCCACAAAGCCGGCGCCCTGATCGCGGCCGCCCAGGAAGCCGCGCGCGTTGCGGCCGAACCCGGTTTCGGGCAGTAGCGCGCCATGCACCCCGACATCCTCGTCATCGACAACTACGACAGCTTCACCTTCAACCTCGTCCACTACCTTATGGAGCTGGGCGCCCAGGTGGAAGTCGTGCGCAACGATGCGATTTCCGCGGGACAGGCGCTGTCGAGCGGCGCGAAAGGCTTTCTGATCTCGCCCGGCCCGTGCACGCCCAACGAGGCTGGGGTCAGCTTAGAACTCGTCGCTGCGTGCGCCGATGCGGGTCGACCGCTGCTCGGCGTGTGCCTGGGCCATCAGGCGATCGGGCAGCACTTCGGCGGTACCGTCACCCGCGGCGGGCTGATGCACGGCAAGACCTCGCCGGTCGATCATGACGGAACCGGCGTCTTTGCCGACCTGCCCAGCCCTTTCACCGCGACCCGCTATCATTCGCTGGTGGTCGAGGACATTCCCGACACGCTGATCGTCAATGCCACGAGCGAGACTCCCGGCCTCGACGGCACCAGCGTCATGGGCTTCCGGCACCGCGACCTCCCGATCCACGGCGTGCAGTTCCACCCGGAAAGCATCGCCACCGAACATGGGCACGACCTGCTCGCCAACTTCATGAAAATCTGCGGCATTCCGGCCAAGGCGCTGGCGTGACCAGGCTGCCACCGGTCGAACATCCGCTCGAGGAAAGCGAAGCCGAAGCCGCGTTCGGCGCGATGCTCGACGGCGCTCTGGCGGACGAGGATATCGCCCGCTTCCTCACCGAACTCTCGGACCGCGGCGAGACCGCGGCCGAGATCGCCGGCGCGGCGCGAGCGATGCGCGCCCGGCTGATCCCGATCGAAGCGCCCGCCAACGCGATCGACGTCTGCGGCACCGGCGGCGACGGGCACCACACGCTGAACGTGTCAACCGCCGTAGCCCTGGTGGTTGCGGCTTGCGGGGTGCCCGTGGCCAAGCACGGCAACCGCGCCGCGAGCTCGAAAGCTGGCGCGGCGGATACGCTTGAAGCGCTTGGTCTCGACCTCGAACAGGCGATGAACACCGCCGAACAGACGCTGAACGACCTCGGCATCTGCTTCCTTTTCGCCGGCAAGCACCATCCGTCGATGGGCCGCATCATGCCGATCCGCAAAGCGCTCGGCCGCCGGACGATCTTCAACCTGATGGGCCCGCTCGCCAACCCGGCCGGCGTCCGCCGCCAGCTCGTCGGCATCGCCCGCCCGGCCTACGTCCCGATCTACGCCGATGCCTTGGCTCGCCTGGGCACCGACCATTCGTTCGTCATCTCGGGCGACGAGGGCCTCGACGAACTGAGCCTCGCCGGCGGCAACGAGCTGGCGGAGATCAAGGGCGGCGAAGTCCGCATGAAGCGCGTCGACGCCGCCGAGGCCGGCTTGCCTCATGCACCCGTCGAAGCCATCCGCGGCGGCGACCCCGCTCACAACGCCGCCGAGCTGCGCAAGCTTCTCGCCGGCGAGCCCGGCCCCTACCGCGACGCCGTGCTGTTCAACGCTGCTGGCGCCCTGATCGTCGCCGGCGAGGCGGAGACGTGGTCTGGAGGCGCCGAGGAAGCCGCCGAGGCGCTCGACAAGGGCCTCGCCAAGGCCCTGCTCGACTGCTGGATCGACGTGACGACGCGATAAGCGCCGTATTGGATTGCCCTCTCGGGACTGCTACCCGCCGGCCATGGACAAGCTCACCGAGATCTGCGCTACCAAGCGGCAGGACGTCATCGACCGCAAGGCGCTCGCCACGATCGGCGATCTCGACCGCCAGGCCGCTGCCGGGTCGGCCCCGCGCGGATTTCGCGCGGCACTCGAAGCCAAAGCTGGAAGCGGCTTTGCCCTGATCGCCGAAATCAAGAAAGCTTCGCCCTCCAAGGGCCTGATCCGGCCGGACTTCCGCCCGGCTGAGCATGCCCTCGCCTACCAGAACGGCGGCGCCGCCTGCCTGTCTGTGCTGACCGACGCGCCATACTTCCAGGGCCACGAAGACTACCTGATGGACGCCCGCGCCGCCTGCGACTTGCCGGTGCTGCGCAAGGACTTCATGGTCGATCCCTGGCAGGTCGCCGAAGCCCGGGCGATCGGGGCTGATGCCATCCTGATCATCGTCGCCGCGCTCGAGGATGCCGAAATGGCCGAGATCGAAGCCGCTGCGATAGAGCGCGGCATGGACGTGCTCGTCGAAGTCCACGACGAAGCCGAGATGGAGCGTGCATCCCGCCTCCGCTCGCGCCTGATCGGCGTGAACAACCGCGACCTGCGCACCTTCCGCACCGATCTCACCACCACCGAGCGCCTCGCCCCGCTGGCTCCCGAAGGCGCAATGCTGGTCGGCGAGAGCGGCATCAACACCCACGCCGATTGCAAGCGCCTGGCGCAAGCGGGCGTGCGCTGCTTCCTCGTCGGCGAAAGCCTGATGCGCCAGGACGACGTCGAAGCCGCGACCCGGGCGCTCCTCAACGGCTGAGCCGGACGCCATGCACATGAACCACGACAGCGATGCTCCGCCCGCGCCGGAAATCGCCTTCGACCAGTTCCTCGCCGTGGACATCCGCGTCGGCACGATCGTCGAAGCGGGTCCGTTCCCCGAAGCGCGCAAGCCTGCTTACAAGCTGACCATCGACTTCGGCCCGGTCATCGGCCGCAAGCGCTCTTCGGCGCAGATTACCGAGCACTACGACCTCGGAGAGCTCATCGGCCGACAGGTCGCCGCGGTCGTCAACTTCCCGCCGCGCCAGATAGGGCCCGTCCTGTCCGAAGTGCTAACGCTCGGCTTCCCCGACGAAAATGGCCAAGTCGTGCTGGTTCAGCCCTCGCAGCCAGTGCCGAACGGCGGTCGCCTGTTCTAGGTAGCGCTGTCCTATTTGGTTCGTATCTGGCATGGACCGGGCATGAGAAGCTGTGAACCCCGCCTGTTTCTGCCCTGCTCGCGCTCCTTAAGCACCCTTCGATTTAGATCCCAGGACACTGTCAACTGTGTCAACTTGGTTCAGGAACGAGGGTGACGAGATGAACAATCTGACCCATCTCGATTCGCGGGGGCAAGCGCGGATGGTCGATGTCGGCGGCAAGGCCGAGACGGCACGCAGCGCCACTGCAACGGGCCGGATCCGCATGTCGGCGGAAGCACTCTCCGCCATCCGCGATGGCAGCGGCCCGAAAGGCGACGTGCTGGCAGCCGCGCGGATCGCGGGCATCATGGCGGCGAAGAAGACCGGCGAATTGATCCCGCTGTGCCACCCGCTCGCGCTCGATGCGGTAACGGTCGAGTTCGACTTCGAAGTCGGCGCCGTCCGCGTCACCGCCCGCGCTTCGCTCACCGGCAAGACCGGCGTCGAGATGGAAGCCATGACCGCGACCGCGATCGCGCTGCTGACGATCTACGACATGGCCAAGGCGCTCGACAAAGGCATGGTGATCGAGGAAGTCCGGTTGCTCGAGAAGACCGGCGGAAAAAGCGGCACCTGGCGCGCGGAATGACCCCGCCGCTGCCCCTGGACGAGGCGCAGCGCCGGCTGCTCGACCAGGTCCACCCGCTGCCCACTGAGCAGGTCGCGATCGAAGCCGCCCTGAGCCGCTACCTCGCCGAGGATCTGACGGCGGCGCGCACCCAGCCACCGGCCGACCTCTCGGCGATGGACGGCTACGCCATGCGCGAAGACGATCTCGCCGGCCCTTGGCGCGTGATCGGCGAAAGCGCCGCCGGCCATCCGTTCGCCGGTAAGCTTGCCCCGGGCGAGGCGGTGCGCATCTCCACCGGCGCGCTGGTGCCGCCCGATGCCGGCGCGATCCTGCTGCAGGAGAACGCCGCGCGCGACGGCGACCGGCTCTCGCTCAACGGCGAAGGCGATCCCACTCCGCGCCATATCCGCCGCGCCGGGTTTGACTTCCGCTCCGGCGACCGGCTCCTGACGGCGGGTACTCGAATAGGCCCGGCGCAAGTCGCGCTGGCGCTCGCCGGTGGTCGCGCGCAGGTATCCGCTCACCAGCTTCCCCGCGTCGCCATCATCGACAGCGGCGACGAATTGGCCGCCGATCCTGCGCAATGCGCCGCGCACCAGATCCCGGCCAGCAACGGCGCTATGCTCTCGGCCATGGCGTCCCCCCACTCTGCCGAGGTGCAGCGGATAGGTCCGGTACGCGACACATTCGAAGCCCTGCTCGATGCCCTGAACACCGCGGACAAGGCCGACGTGATCGTCACCAGCGGCGGCGCGTCGGTCGGCGACCACGACCTGGTCCGCCCGGCGCTCGAACGCTGGGGTGCGACGATCGACTTCTGGCGCGTAGCAATGAAGCCCGGCAAGCCGCTGCTGATCGCCCGCCGCGGCGAGCAGTGGATCGTCGGCCTCCCCGGCAATCCGGTATCGAGCTACGTCACCGCGTTCCTGTTCCTGCTGCCGCTGCTACGCCAACTCGCCGGGGCAGCGCGGCCCCTACCCGAACCGGTCCGCCTGGAACTCGGCAGCGCGCTTCCTCCGACCGGTGACCGGCTGGAACTGCTCCGCTCGGCGCGTCGCGGGAGTCTCGTGGTCCCCGTGGCGGAGCAAGACAGCAGCGCCCTTAGAGCCTTGGCCGCAAGCAACGCGCTGATCCGCCGCGAAATGCACTCGCCTGCCGCGGCGGCGGGCGAACGCGTGGATGCGTACCTGCTTTAAGCTGGCCGAATGGCTTGACGAACGGCCGAAGGTTGCTTAGCTGTTCCACATTCGTTCCCGATTGGGACGCATGAGGAGAGCGCTTCCATGTTGACTGCCAAGCAGCACGAGCTGCTTCGTTTCATTCAGCGCAAGCTTGAAGAGACGGGCATCTCGCCTTCGTTCGAGGAAATGAAGGAAGCGCTCGACCTGAAGAGCAAGTCGGGCGTGCATCGGCTGATTTCGGCTCTCGAAGAGCGCGGCTTCATCCGCCGTCTCCCCAACCGCGCCCGAGCGCTCGAAGTGCTGCGTCAGCCAGAGAACGTCACCGGTGCAGCGCGGATGGCGGCCAACGACAGCTTGGTCTCGACCACTCCCCCGCGCGCACGGCCGGAACCGGCCAACGACGTCATCGAGATTCCGCTCCACGGGCGGATCGCCGCCGGTGTTCCGATCGAAGCTCTGGAAGGCCAGGCTACTCTGCCCGTCCCCGCCGCATTGCTCGGTGCCGGGGATCACTACGCGCTCGAAGTTTCCGGCGACTCGATGATCGAGGCGGGAATTCTCGATGGCGACTACGCCCTCGTACGCCGCACCGAAACGGCACGTGACGGAGAAATCGTGGTGGCCCTCGTCCGGAACGAGGAAGCCACGCTCAAGTACCTGCACCGCGAGAACGGAATGATCCGCCTCGATCCGGCCAACGGCGCTTACGATCCGCAAGTCTATCCGCCTCACGAAGTGCAGGTGCAGGGGAAGCTCGCGGGCCTGCTGCGGCGCTATCACTGAGCGCGAGAGTACCTGCGTTCCGAGTTGAACGCAGGCCGCCACCAGCCATGCTCGCCCTGGCTGTCCGCGACGCTCGAAATCTCTGGCCCGGCGAGTACGATAGCTAGCCCACCGCTTTCGGACAGCATGCGTCGGTCCGCCTTGAGCCAGCGCGGCCGGCAGCTTGCCGGCAGCCAGCGGTCGGAGACCACAATGTCCGACCGCTCGCAAGCCGCCGCCAGCGCGCGTTCGGGAATGATAGCGCGGCTGCGGCTCATCAGGATGTCCCAGCTGCGTCCGGCGCGATCGAGCGAGACCACGCAGAAATCGCTGCTGCACCGGGCACCCGGCCACTCCGCCAACGGCTGAGGCTCTCCCGTGACTCCTGCCAGTTCAAGCAGATTGTCCCGGGTGAAGTCGCTGCGGGTCTCGCGGAGCACCAGGAGGCGCCCTCCTTCGGTAATCCCCACGTGCCGGCCATCGCCCGAGATCAGCAGATCGGGCACCGGGGTCGCTAGCAGCATCGCAGTCGCTGCTCCCGCAGGCACCAGTCCGAGCAGCCGCTTGCGCCCACGCCACAGTGCCACCCACAGCCCGCCGGCTACGAACAGCGCGAAAGTCAGCCCGCTCATCTGCGGCATCAGCTTGACCGAGCCCGGCTGCCCGGCGGTGAAGTGCGCTATCGCAAGCAGCAGGTCGAGCGACCGTCCCGCGAGCCACCATGCCGGCGCGCCGGCGCCGACCAGGTCGAGCAGCAGCGCAAGCGCGATCAGCGGCATCGACAGGAAGGTCACCAGCGGGATGGCCACGACGTTCGCCAGCGCTCCGTAGATCCCCGCGCGATGGAAGTGGAACAGGACGATCGGCATCAGTGCGATCTCGATGACCACGCCGGTCAGCAGCAGCATCGCCGTGCGCCGGGCGCTCCAGCCCAGCCAGCCTTCCTCCCTCGGCCGCAGGAACGAGCGCACCGGCGCCGCGCCGTGCAGCGCGACGATCGCGATGACCGCGGCAAAGCTCATCTGGAAACTCGGGCCGACCAGCGCCTCTGGCCACAGCAGCAGCACGAAGATCGCGGCAACCGCCACCATGCGCAGCGACAACGGCTCTCGGCCCAGCGCCAGCGCGATCAGGACGAGCAGCGCGCCGACGCAGCTCCTCACCGTGGGCACCTCGGCACCCGTCAGCAGCGTGTAAGCCACGCCCGCCAACGCGGCGATTCCGGCGGCGAGAAGTGGGAGGCGCACTCGCAGCGCCAGCCATGGCCACAACGCGAGCAGCTTGATGGCCAGCAGATAAGCGGCGGCAATGACTGCGCTGACATGCAGGCCACTGATCGAAAGCAGGTGCGTCAGTCCTGAGTCGCGCATCGCCTCTTCGTGCTCGATCGCGATGGCGCCGCGGTCACCGCTGGCGAAAGCGGCGGCGATCGCGCCGGGCGCCCCATCCAGGCGCGACCGCACGTGCTCGGACAAGCGGCGCTGCAGGCTTGCCAGGAACGCCCCCTCTCCTCCCGGCTCGAGCACCTCGATGTCGCCCTGCAATCCGCCCGTTGCCGCCAGTCCCTGGAACCAGGCGGCGCGGGCGAAATCGTAGCCGCCGGGCAGCATCGGCGACGATGGCGGCAGCAGGCGCGCCTGCAAGCTCACCAGTGCCCCTTCGCGGAGCTCAGGCTGGTCCCGGTCGAGCGGCACGTTGACGCGGACCTTGATCGCGCGGTCGCCATTGGGTTCGCGGGCGGCGAGAACCAACCGGACCCGGTCTTCGGCCGGCTGCTCGATCCGCTCCAGAACTCGCCCCTCGATGCGAGTCGACGCCGCTCGCGAGATCGGTTCCGCCCCCACCAGCTCGGAGCGGGCCCAGACGATCGCGAGCCCCGCAGCGACTAGCACCGCCACCGCAACGACAGCCGAAAGAAGGTGAGCACGCGCTTCGTTTCCGCGCCAGGCGGCCACCGCTCCCATTGCCGCCAGAAGGCAGCCGCTGACCAGCAGGACCCATACGACCGGGCCGTCGAGAACGAACCACGCCGTTATCCCGCCGGCAAACGCGATCGCCATCCACGGTCCGCGATCGAACCCGGCGCGGGCGAGTGCGTTATCAAGGACATCGCCGATGCTGGACAAGCGGGCACGGTTTCGCCAAGGCGGCTGCCGCAACGCAGCATCGGCCGGTTCCTCCCCCAGCGGAACGATTGGCGGCTGGCGCGTGGCCATGGCCCCCTTTGAATAGGACGCACGACAGTATGGCAAGCGGAAGCGGAACGACGGTGGATCAACCCCTCGGGGCTGAGCGGCCGGTCGTCACGCGCTTCGCGCCTTCGCCGACCGGCTTCCTGCACATCGGCGGCGCCCGCACCGCGCTGTTCAACTGGCTCTACGCCCGGCGCAACCGCGGCAAGTTCCTGCTGCGGATCGAGGATACCGACAAGGCGCGCTCGACCCAGGAAGCGATCGACGCCATCCTCGATGGTATGCGCTGGCTCGGCCTCGATT
>CAYTPY010000058.1:0-12921 GCA_964439725.1 uncultured Erythrobacter sp.
TCGACGTGACTCCGCTTTCGCTCGGCATCGAGACGCTGGGCGGCGTGTTCACCCGCATGATCGATCGCAACACGACGATCCCGACCAAGAAGAGCCAGGTCTACTCGACAGCCGAGGACAACCAGCAGGCGGTGACGATCCGCGTGTTCCAGGGCGAGCGGGAGATGGCGGCCGACAACAAGCTGCTTGGCCAGTTCGACCTCGTGGGCATTCCATCGGCGCCGCGCGGTGTGCCGCAGATCGAAGTCACTTTCGACATCGACGCCAACGGCATCGTCAATGTCCATGCCAAGGACAAGGGCACGGGCAAGGAGCAGCAGATCCGCATCCAGGCCTCGGGCGGCCTTTCGGACTCCGACATCGAGCAGATGGTTCAGGACGCCGAGAAGTTTGCCGAAGAGGACAAGAAGCGGCGTGAATCGGCCGAAGCGAAGAACAACGCCGACAGCCTGGTCCACGCCACCGAGAAGCAGCTTCAGGAGCACGGCGACAAGATCGAGGCCGGCCTCAAGTCCGAGATTGAGGCAGCGCTCGCCGAAACCAAGACTGCGATCGAAGGCGGCGACGTCGAAGCGATCAAGGCCAAGGCGCAGGCGCTGACCGATCTGGCGATGAAGATGGGGCAGCAGATCTACGAGAAGGATCAGGCGGCCGCGGCTTCTCCCGGCGGTGCCGGCGACGAGCAGGCTTCGGCCGGCCAGACGGGTGACGAAGACGTCGTCGATGCCGAATTCTCGGAAGTCGACGAAGACAGCAACAAGGGCTGAGCGTCCTGATGGAAAACCTGGCCGCCACCGGTGCAAATCGCCCCGGTGGCGGCTAGAGTTTGGGGCGGGGTCACCACCAGATGTCAGCAATGCAACACGATTTCTACGAGCTGCTCGGTGTCGAGCGCACCGCCGATGGAGCGGCGATCAAGTCCGCCTATCGCAAGCTGGCGATGCAGTACCACCCGGACCGCAACGGCGGGTGCAAGGACAACGAAGACAAGTTCAAGGCGATCAGCGCTGCCTATGAATGCCTGAAGGATCCGCAAAAGCGGGCCGCCTACGATCGCTTCGGCCACGCCGCGTTCCAGCAAGGCATGGGCGGAGGTGCACAGCACGCCGATTTCGGCGACCTCGGCGATATCTTCGAAACGATCTTCGGCAGTGCCTTCGGGGGCGGTGCGGCGCGCAGCAATCCCAGGCGTGGCGCGGACTTGCGCTACGACATGGAAGTCACGCTCGAAGAGGCGTTCCACGGTAAGTCGGCCCAAATCAAAGTCGAAGTCTCGGTCGGTTGCGAGCCCTGTGGCGGCTCGGGTGCGGCGCCCGGCACGGCGCGGCGCGGATGCGAACTGTGCAAGGGCTACGGCAAGGTACGTGCGCAGCAAGGGCTGTTCGTTATCGAGCGGCCGTGTCCCAACTGCCACGGCAGCGGCCAAGTGATCGAGCAGCCGTGCCATGAGTGCCGCGGAGAAGGCCGGATCGATCGTATCCAGTCGCTTGATGTCGAAGTGCCGCCAGGCGTCGACAACGGTACCCGGATACGCCTGAGCGGCCGCGGAGAGGCCGGGCCTAACGGCGCCCCCTCCGGCGATCTCTACATCTTCGTCCACGTCAAGCAGCACGCGGTGTTTCAGCGCGAAGGAACGACGCTGTTCACGCATGTGCCGGTCAGCTTCACCACTGCCGCGCTTGGGGGGACGATCCAGATCCCGGGACTCGACGGCGAAAGTCATGCCATCGATATACCGGCCGGCATCCAGTCGGGCCGTCAGCTGCGCAAGCGCGGAGCCGGAATGCCGGTGCTGCAAGGACGCGGCCGCGGCGACTTGGTTACGGAGATCGTGGTCGAGACGCCCAGCAAGCTTACCGCCCGCCAGCGCGAACTGCTCTGCGAATTTCGCGCGACCGAAACGGGCGAGGAATGCCCGGAAAGCGCCGGCTTCTTTGCCAAGTTGAAGAACGCATTCGGGGCCTGAGGCCTCGCTTGAGTTCTCGCTCTGTTCCTGATAGGCGGCGCTGATGGCCAAACCCAAGCGCCGCTATGTTTGCACCGAATGCGGCAGCCTGACGATGCGCTGGCAAGGCCAGTGCGTGGATTGCTCGCAATGGAACACGCTAGTCGAAGAGGCTCCTGAGACGGCGTTTTCAGCGCGGCACGACTTGTCGAGCGGCGGGCGGCCGATCAGGTTCGAGCCGCTCAACGCCCCCTCCGAAGCGCTCACTCGCCGCGGTACCGGTCTTGCCGAGTTCGATCGTGCGCTCGGCGGCGGCATCGTTCCCGGTTCGGCAATCCTGATGGGCGGAGAGCCCGGGATCGGCAAATCCACTTTGCTGCTGCAGGCGGCGGCGCAAATGGCGCGCGCTGGCTCGCCCGCTGTCTACATCAGCGGGGAGGAAGCGACGGGCCAGGTTCGGTTGCGCGCCGCGCGGCTCGGCCTTGCCGATGCGCCGCTCAAACTCGCCTCGGCGACTTCGGTGCGCGATATTCTGACCACGCTCGGCGGAGCCGCGCCGCCGGCGTTGTTGGTGGTGGATTCGATCCAGACCATGCATTCGGACACCATCGAAGGCGCGCCGGGCACCGTCAGCCAGGTTCGGGCCAGCGCCTTCGAGCTGATCCGTTATGCCAAGGAGAACGGCGTCGCCCTCGTGCTCGTCGGCCACGTGACCAAGGATGGCTCGATCGCCGGCCCGCGCGTGCTCGAGCACATGGTCGACGTGGTAATGAGCTTCGAAGGCGAACGCAGCCATCAATACCGGATCCTCCGTGCGCTCAAGAACCGGTTCGGGGCAGTCGACGAGATCGGCGTCTTCGCCATGGAAGGGCAGGGGCTCGCTGAGGTGCCCAATCCTTCGATGCTGTTTCTCTCGGGCCGTGAGCAACCCGTCGCCGGCAGTTCGGTGTTCCCGGCGCTGGAAGGTACGCGTCCGGTTCTGGTCGAAGTGCAAGCGCTGATCGTGCGGCTGCAATCCGGCGCGACGCCCCGCCGCGCGGTCGTGGGCTGGGACTCGGGGCGCCTGGCCATGTTGCTGGCGGTGCTGGAGGCGCGCTGCGGGCTCAATTTCTCTTCGGCGGAAGTCTATCTCAACGTAGCCGGGGGATACCGCCTGACCGATCCAGCGGCCGATCTCGCGGTGGCGGCAGCGCTGATTTCGGCGCTGGCGGACAAGCCGTTGCCGCTGCGCGGGATTTGGTTCGGCGAAGTCTCTCTCTCCGGGGAAGTACGTCCCGTCGCCCACGCCGGTTTGCGCCTGCGCGAAGCGGCCAAGCTGGGGTTCGAGCTGGGCTATGGGCCCGAGGACCGGCTCAAGGACATAGCAGGCCTGCGGTTCGCCGGACTTTCCAGTCTGCCCAAGCTCGTTGACCGAGTTATGGCCACCGCGTAGATTCCACCAGGTGACGGGGTTCGACATCATCGTGTTCCTGATCGTCGGGGTTGCGGCGATCGGTGGCTTCATGCGCGGTTTCGTGCAGGAGGTGTTTTCGCTTGCTGCCTGGGTGCTGGCGATCGTTGCGATCCGCTTCTTGCACACCGATGCGACCGCGCTCCTGTTCGAATACATGGACAGTCCCTCGGGTGCCTCGGTCCTCGCCTTCGTGCTCCTGCTGATCATCCCCTATTTCGCGATGAAGCTGATTGGGGTGAAAGCGGGCCTCATCAGCCGCAATTCGGTTCTTGGCCCGTTCGATCGAGTGCTCGGCTTCGGGTTCGGTGCGGTCAAAGGCGTGATCGTGGTCATCATGGCCTTCTCCCTCCTGGTGCTCGGCTACGACGCCATCTGGGGAGTGGCGGGCCGCCCGGCGTGGATCACCACCGCGCGAACTTATCCGTTCGTAAATGCGAGTGCCGATGCGATGGTTCAGCTGATTCAGGAACGACGCCGCTGGCTCGGCATCGAGGAGGCCGAAGAGGAAGCGGCCGAAGCGCCATGAGCGGCGCTCAGCGCCTCTACACGCCCGAGCTTCTCGCGCTGGCGGTGGATCTCGCCAAGTGGCCGCGTTTGACCGAGGCTGCCCTGAGCGGAGATGCACGTTCCGCAACTTGCGGGAGCACCTTGTCCATTGACCTGGGCCTCGGCGACGACGGCCGCATCGACCGCCTGGGGATGGCTGTGCGGGCTTGCGCCGTGGGACAGGCCAGCGCGGCAATCTTTGCCGCTCATGCCGAAGGACGGAGCTCGGCCGATATTTCAGCGGCACTGAAGCAGATCGAGGCCTGGCTCACGGACGCCGGTCCTCTGCCGGACTGGCCCCGGTTAGAGCTGATCGAGCCGGCGCGGGAATATCCGGCGCGCCATGGCGCGATCCTGCTGCCGTGGAAGGCGGCGATGGCAGCTCTTTCCAGCGCCTCCGCAGCAGTCTAGTTATTCGCCGGACAGAACGGGGAAGAACGCGATGGCCGCTATCGCAGCCTCACGCTGCTTTCCGCTAAGCACGACCTGCCAGCGGCATTTGTGATCAATTCCCAACGATCGGGGGCAATCCTGCGATTTTGCCGATGAAACTGGCTGAACTTCCTCCGGCGACGCTTCGGCTCCGGCTCGATGTCGACGCGCTAGCCAGCAACTGGCGTTCGCTCGATCGCCTTTCGGGGAGTGCGCGCGCGGGAGCGGCCGTCAAGGCGAACGCTTACGGTCTCGGGATCGACAACGTGGCGCCGGTGCTGCGCGCGGCGGGGACGGAGCAGTTCTACGTCGCCCACTGGAGCGAGGTACCCGCGCTGCTGCGCCATGTTCCCTCATCGCAGGTTTCGGTGCTGCATGGTCCCGTGCAAAAAGAAGACGCGCAATACGCGCGCGCCATGGGCGTGCGGCCGGTGATCAATAGCCTGTACCAGGCGCGGCTATGGAGCGAAGCTGGCGGCGGGCCTTGCGATCTGATGGTCGACACCGGCATCAATCGCCTCGGTCTGCCGATGCACGAACTGGGTGAGCCGTCTGTGGCAGCGCTCGAAATCGATACACTGCTGTCGCACCTGGCCTCGGCCGATGAGGACAGCCCGCAGAACGAACGTCAGGTATGCTTATTCGAGCAGGCGGTGAACCAGGTTCCCGCTCAGCGGCGCAGCTTGGCCAACAGCGCCGGCATCGCCTTGGGCGAACGCTATACATTCGACCTGACGCGGCCCGGCTTGGCCCTCTACGGCGGCGTGCCGCGCACCGCGTTGGCGCGTGACATCCGGCAAGTCGCGCATCCGCAAGCGGCCGTGCTGCAACTGCGCGAGCTCACGGCGGGAGACAGCGTCGGTTACAATGCGACGTTCACCGCGACGCGGGGGATGCGCGTCGCCACCGTTTCCCTCGGCTACGCTGACGGGTTCCTGCGGTGCTGGGCAGGCAAAGGAGCGCTGCGTTTCGAAGGTGTGGCTCTGCCGCTGCTCGGCCGGGTGTCGATGGATATGGTCGTGGTCGATTGCAGCGCCGCGCCCAATCTGCGCGAAGGCGACTGGCTGGACGTTCCCTACGATCTTCCCCTTGCGGCCGATCGCTGCGGATTGTCCCAATATGAACTGCTCACATTGTTGGGGCAGCGGTTCCGGCGCGGCTGAGGTACGTGTTGCCCCGCGCGGAGTGCAGGTGCTAATTGTGGAAAAACAACGGGCTAAGGAGTACGCCCCAATGGTCGCAGATACGGCGTCGGGATCGGAGCCCATCATCATCAAGAAGTACGCCAACAGGCGGCTCTACAACACGCGCTCCTCGAGCTACATCACGTTGGAAGACCTTGCGGAAATGACGCGCAACGGTCTCGATTTCCAGGTGGTCGACGCCAAGACCGGCAAGGACATTACTCACCAGATCCTCACCCAGATCATCATGGAGGAGGAAGCCCAGGGCGAGCATATGCTGCCGATCGGCTTCTTGCGCCAACTGATCTCGATGTACGGCAATTCGATGCAGTCGCTGATGCCGCACTATCTCGAGGCCACGATGGATAATTTCCGCACCAACCAGCGCAAGATCCAGGAGACCTGGACCGCGAACATGGGCCCCGACGCGTTCAAGCAACTTGCCGAAACGAACATGAAAATGTTCCAGGCCGCCGCGAGCGCATTCATGCCGGCTAACAAGCCTGCCGACCCCCCGGCTTCGCGGTCCGTGAGCCCCGACGACCTCGATGCGCTGCGCGAGCAGATGGCGGAGATGCAGCGCAAGCTCGACGATCTGCGCAAGTAGGCGCATCGAAGCGCGCCGATCGCATCTCGACTTCGGCCGACACCAACGTCTAGAGGCGGCGCAACTCAGCCGTAGGGTCCGATTATGTCCGCCATCCGCCATGCCTTGACCATCAAGCGCGAAGACGACTTTGCTCAGTGGTACCAGGAAGTCGTCTCCGCCGCCGACATGGCCGAGGAATCGGGTGTGCGCGGCTGCATGGTGATCAAGCCCTGGGGCTACGGCATCTGGGAGCGGATGCAGCGCCTGCTCGACGCCCGCATCAAGGCGGCCGGCGTGCAGAACGCCTATTTCCCGCTGTTCATCCCGCTCGGCAATTTCGAGCGCGAGGCGGCGCACGTCGAAGGCTTCGCGAAGGAAATGGCCGTGGTCACGCACCACCGGCTGATTTCCGACGGCAAGGGCGGGCTGATCCCTGACCCTGAGGCCAAGCTCGAGGAACCGCTCGTGGTGCGGCCCACCTCGGAAACCATCATCGGCGACGCGATGAGCCGCTGGGTGCAGTCGTGGCGCGATCTGCCGCTGCTGCTCAACCAGTGGGCCAACGTGGTGCGCTGGGAAATGCGCACGCGCATGTTCCTGCGCACCAGCGAGTTCCTCTGGCAGGAGGGCCACACCGCCCACGAAAGCCGAGAGGACGCGCTGACGGAGACGATGCGCGCGCTGGAAATGTACCGCGCCTTTGCCGAGGAAGACATCTCCCTCCCGGTGATCGCGGGCGAGAAGCCCGAGAATGAGCGCTTTCCGGGCGCGGTCGGGACTTGGTCGATCGAAGCCATGATGCAGGACGGCAAGGCCCTCCAGGCGGGCACTTCGCACTATCTCGGCACCAGCTTCGCCGAAGCGGCCAACATCCGTTTCCAGGATCGTGAAGGCGGCCAGCAATTGGCTCACACCACGAGCTGGGGTGTGTCGACGCGGCTGATCGGGGCGATGATCATGACTCACGGCGACGACGACGGCTTGCGCGTGCCGCCTGCGCTCGCGCCCTGGCAGGTCGTGATCCTGCCGATGCTGCGCGACAACGACGGGGACGCAGCGCTGCTCGATTATTGCGACAGCCTGCGCGGCGCGATTGCCGGGCAGCAGGTGTTCGGTGAACCCGTCCGCGTTCTGCTCGACAGCAAGCCCGGCAAAGCCGCCGCCAAGCGCTGGGACTGGGTGCGCAAGGGCGCGCCCGTCATCCTCGAGGTCGGCCCGCGCGACATGGAGGCGGACAAAGTCAGCCTGCTGCGCCGCGACCAGCTCTGGGGCGGCGACGCCAAGCCTGCATTCCAGGGGCCGGGCCGCGAGGAAGCGGCGCAATCGATCCCCTCCCTGCTCGCCGACATCCAGCAGGCGCTGTTCACCCAGGCGGCCGAGCGGCGCGATGCGAACATCGTTCGCGGCGTCACCAGTTTCGACGAGCTCGCGGGGTTTTTTGCCGAAGACAAGCGCTACCCAGGCTGGGTGGAAGTGCAATGGTCGCGGCCGACCGGGGCTGAACTGGACGAGGTGGTCGAGCGCATCAAAGCGCTCAAGCTGACCTTCCGCAACGTCCCGCTCGATGCTGAGCCCGCAGACGGAGCGTGCCTGTTCACCGGCGCCCCTGCTGCCGAGAGGATCTACGTCGCCCGCGCCTATTGATGTCCCTGGCTGCTGGCCCGTGCATTCGGCCGCGGAATCGGATAGGTTCCGCATCGGACGGGGAGCTGAAAGGACACGAGCATGTCACCTCTCGCTAGACTTGCGTTGGCTGCCGCGATCGCCGCGGCGCCTGCGGCGGCCTTGGCTCACCACGGCTGGAGCTCTTACAACGAAACCGAGCCTGTCACGCTCAGCGGTCCGTTGAAAGACGTCGTCTGGGGCAACCCGCACGGCATGGCCAAGATGAACTGGCAGGACAAGGAATGGGACGTGGTTCTCGCTCCGGTCACCCGGATGACCGCGCGCGGCCTCAGCCTCGAAGAGATCAACGAGGGCCAGCGGGTGACGCTGACCGGCTACGTGCGCCGTGACGGCACGCCCGAGATGCGGATCGAGCGGATCAAGGTAGGCGACAAGACCGTAGAACTGCGCTGACGCAGTGGAGAGCGCGCTGCTGGCGCTGGCTGGCTCGTTCCAGGCGGCGGGAATAGAAGGCTGGGCCCGCGGTACGCCGTGGGTTTATCCGGTCGCCAACGTCCTGCACGTCATCGGTGTGGTCATGCTCGTCGGCGCGATCGGTGTGGTCGACTTGCGGATCGCCGGCCTTTGGCAGCGGCTGCCGCTGCTCGCCTTGTCGCGGGCCCTGACGCCGATCGCGGCCGCCGGGCTCGCGGTGCAAGTAGCCTCCGGCCTCGTGCTGTTCGCCGCCGACGGCGAAGCGCTGGCACGTTCCTTCACTTTCCACCTCAAGCTGATCCTGCTCGCGTTGGTGCTGGTCAACGCCGCGGCGTTCCGCTGGCATTGGCGAAGCGCGGCGGGCGAAGGTTACGTTCCCTCGAGACTGGCGCGCATCTCGGCGCTCGTCTCGATCGGGCTCTGGCTGGCCATCGCCACCGTGGGCAGGCTGATCGCCTACTATTGAGCGCGAAGCCCGCCGCCCCCATATAGTCCGCCATGCCGCGCAAGAACGCACCCGGCTTGCCCCAAGGTCTTCCTTCGCGCGAGCAGATCATCGAATTCATCCAGTCCTCCGAAACACCGGCCGGCAAGCGAGAGATCGCCAAGGCTTTCGGATTGAAGGGCGAGGAGAAGATCGGGCTGAAGCGCCTGCTCAAGGACATGGCCGAGGAAGGCCTGATCGACGGCAAGAAGACCGCCTTCCACCGCATGGGCGGCGTACCCAAGGTCACCGTGCTGCGCGTCGTCGACGTCGAGGAGGGGGAAGCGATCGCCATCCCCGATGCCTGGCAGCCCGACGACGGCACCCCGCCGCCGCGCCTGCGCCTGGTCGAAAGCAAGCGCCATGCGGCGCTCAGAACCGGCGACCGCGTGCTCGCCCGCACCGAGGAAACCGGCCGCGGCTGGACTGCGCACCCGATGAAGAAGCTTCCCGCGCGCGGCGAAGGACTGCTCGGCGTGGTCGAGCTCGACGGCAGCGGCAAACCCTGGCTCGCGCCGACCGACAAGCGCGTGCGCAATTCCTCTCCGATTGCCGACCTCGGCGGCGCGGAGCCCGGACAGCTCGTTCTGGCCGAGCCCGGCCGCACCCCGCGTTCGGGCGTTAAGGTCGTCGAAGTGCTTGGCGATCCGCTTGCGCCCAAGGCCTTCAGCCTGATCGCGATCCACAAGTATGACATTCCCCACGTGTTCCGCGAGGAAGCGCTCGCAGAAGCCGAGCTGGCGACGAAGCTGCGGCTGAGCGAAGAGCACCGCGAGGACCTGCGCCACCTGCCGATCGTCGCCATCGACCCGGCCGATGCGCGCGACCATGATGACGCGATCTGGGCCGAACCCGACAGCACCGAAAACAACCCAGGCGGCTTTCGCGCGCTCGTCGCCATCGCCGATGTCAGCTTCTATGTCCGGCCCGGCGGCCAGGTCGATCGCGAAGCCAGGAAGCGGGGTAACTCGGTCTATTTCCCCGACCGTGTGGTGCCGATGCTGCCGGAAGCGCTCAGCACCGACGTCTGCTCGCTCAAGCAGGGCGAAGACCGCGCGGCGATGGTTTGTCACCTGACGATCGACGCGCACGGCCGCGTGCGTGACTGGCGCTTCACCCGCGCCTTGGTTCGGATCGCCGAAAACATCGCCTACGAAGACGCGCAGGCGCGGATCGACTCCGGAGACGCAGACGCAAACCTGCAGAACCTGTGGTCCGCCTGGCGCGCGCTGTTCTCTGCTCGCAATTCCCGCGATCCGCTCGAGCTGGAACTGCCCGAGCGCCGCGTGATGCTCGACGAGAACGGCAAGATCGCCGAGATCGCCGTGCGCGAGCGGCTCGACGCGCACCGCGTGGTCGAGGATTTCATGATCGCCGCCAATGTCGCTGCGGCCAAGGCGCTCGAAAGCAAGGCCTCGCCGGTGGTTTACCGAATCCACGAACCACCCTCGCGCGAGAAGCTGGTGGCCTTGCGCGATTATTTCGACTCCATCGGCAAGAAGCTCGCGCTCGGCCAGGTCATTACGCCCAGCCTGTTCAATCGCATGATCAAGGACATCGTCGACGAAGGCGAAAAGGCGCTGGTGATGGAGGCCGTGTTACGCAGCCAAACCCAGGCCTACTACGGCCCGAAGAATGCCGGCCACTTCGGCCTCTCGCTCGGCAGCTACGCGCACTTCACCTCGCCGATCCGCCGCTATGCCGACCTCTTGGTCCACCGCGCGCTGGTCGACGCCTTCCACCTCGAGCAGCCGGCGCCGAAGGGCAAGCTGCCGCCGAAGAGCGGCCTGTCCGAACAGGACCGGGCCGACCTCTCCAAGGTCACCGACGCGATCAGCCAGACCGAGCGCCGCGCGATGGAGGCCGAGCGGGATACCATCGACCGCTACGTCGCCGCCTGGCTTGCCGCCCGCATCGGCGAGACTTTCAAAACCCGCATCACCGGGGTCCAGAGCTTTGGCTTCTTCGCCACGATTGTCGGCCTTGGCGGTGACGGACTGGTGCCCGTCTCCTCGCTGGGCCGAGAGTACTTCCGCTATGAAGAGGCCGCCCGGGCGCTGATCGGCGAGGATAGTGGAACTCGTTATGCCGTCGGTGACATGCTCGAACTCCGGCTCGGCGAAGCCAACCCGTTGACGGGCGCGCTCAAGTTCGAAGTGCTCGACGCCGAAGGCGGCAAGCCCATCGAGCCGCGCGGCTCTCGCCCGGAATCGAAGAAGAAGGGTCGCTCCAAGCACCCGCCCAAGTTCGCTCAGGGCCAGCGCGGCCGCCCCGCCAACATCCGGCACCAGGGACGCGGACGCAAACGCTAGGTCTTTGCTTTCTCGTCATTGCGATCGACCGTAGGTCGCGCGGCGATCCAGGGCGGCGCAGAACTGCCCGCGATTGCTTCGCCACGCTCGCAATGACGACTTGATGCGCGGTGTCGAACTAGCCGCCGGCGAGGGTGCGCAGCCGCTCGCCGGTATCACGGTCGGCAGGGAAGAAGGCTTCGATCGCCAGCTCCGACAGCGTCACATCGAGCGGCGTGCCGAAAACGGTCGTCGTCGAGATGAACGACAGCCTTCCCACAGGCGAATCGAGCAGCAGCGGGACAGCGATGGCGGTGCCGCCCACGCGCGGTGGCGGCGCGGTGTCCGGAAACGGCAAGCGCCGAAGTTCCTGATCGAGTGCCATCAGCGCCGCATCGCCGCTCGCGGCAATCTGCGCTTCGAGCCGCGCGAGCAGATGCGCGCGCCACTCGGAGAAGTTGGCGATGCGGTCCGCCAGTCCGTGTGGATGAAGCGCCACGCGCAGCACGTTGAGCGGAGGCTTCAACAGCTCCTCGTCTATTCCCGCCAGCAGCATCGGCAACGCGGCATTGGCGGCGACCAGGTTCCACGCCCGGTCGATGGCAAGCGCCGGAAACGGTTCATGAGCGGTGAGCACGCGTTGGACGACCACGCGCGCTTCGGCGAGTGCGGGGTCGTCGAACGAGCGCTCGCTATGTACCGGCGCATAGCCGGCGGCGATCCGGAGCGCATTATGTGCGCGCAGCGGCATCGTGAGTTCATGGGCGAACCTGTCGACTACGTTCGCGCTGGGTGTCGCCCTGCCTGTCTCGACGAAGCTCAAGTGCCGCGACGAAATTCCGCTGGCCAGCGCCAGGTCGAGCTGGCTCAGCTTACGCCGGCCGCGCCACTCGCGCAGCATCTCGCCGAAAGAACTCTGGGACATCGGCTATTTTTTACAGCGCCGCGCGCGCCATGGCCATTACCTCCGAGGTAATCGACACACCTATCGTTGTCGCGGATTCTGCGCGCATTCCAAGCAGAGGAGTGCATGCCATGACCCAGACTTATCTATCCCGCGTTCTGTGGCTCGATGCAGTGAGTTGCGGCGCGATCTTTGTCCTCGGCGCTTTCGCCAGCGGCCCCGTCGGCGCCTTGTTGGGCCTTCCGCCGACCGTCGTCTCGATCGGAGGGTGGATCTGCCTCGTGGCTGGCGCACTGCTCGCCTTCCTCGCCGTCCGCCCGGTCAAGTGGCTGCTCGCGCTGGCGATCGCCGGCAATGCGGCCTGGGTTGCAGCGAGCATGGCGGTGTGGCTGGCGTGGTTCGGGGAGCTTACCAGGCTCGGCCACGCCGTGCTGGTCGCTCAGGCGGCAGCCGTGGCGCTGTTCGTGGCGCTCGAACTGCGCGGCTTGCGTAGCGCTCCACACAAACTGGCGAGCGCCTGACTTATAAACGCTTGATCCCCTCCCAACGGAGGGGATCAGCTAATCCTGTCGATTTCCTCGTCGCTCAGGGCGCCCGGCACGATGAACAGCGGGCAGGGCAACTGGCCCGCACGGGCCGAGAAGTGCGTCACCAGCGGCCCCGGGTTCCCCTCGGCAGCCGCACCCAGCACCAACGCTGCGACTTCCGGATGACCCGCGAGGTACTCGTCGATCACCGTTTTGCTGTCGCCGACCCGCACCGAGATCTGCGGCAGAAGGCCGCTTTCGCTCATGAGCTCGCCCGCCGCACTGTTGGCCAGGACTTCCGCGCGATCGTGGGCTTCTTCCTCGATCGTCGCCTGGATGGCACCGAACGCGCTGAAATCCTGTTTTGGCACCAGCGCCAGCAGATGCACTCCGCCGCTCGTGTCGACGGCGCGCCGCGCGGCGAAGCGCAGGGCGCCGTGCGCTTCCTGGCTCTCGTCGATGATGA
>CAYTPY010000059.1:0-12747 GCA_964439725.1 uncultured Erythrobacter sp.
TGCATCAAGCCGACGTTGCCTTCGGAAATGAGGTCGCTGACGGGCAGGCCATAGCCGCGGTAGCCCATCGCGATCTTGGCCACGAGCCGCAGGTGGCTGGTCACCAGCTGCGCCGCGGCTTCGGGGTCCTCGTGTTCCTGGTAGCGCTTGGCGAGCATGTATTCCTGCTCAGCCGTCAGCACCGGGAACTTCTTGATTTCGGCAAGATAGCGGTTGAGGCTCTGCTCACCGCCGAGCGCGGGAACGCTCAATGCCCTAGAAGTCTTGTTGCTCACTTTAAGTCCCTAGACCTTTCGTTGTCGGCCACCTGGTTCGCAGGACCCCGATCGGGCGTCCCGCAGGGCACGGCCACGTTTGCCCTTCGTCATACACGACGATGTCACCTGAGTGGTGCGCAATTCATCGATGGGAATGACCGGTTTCGTCGATAAGTTCCTTCATGTCGGGCGGCAGGTCGCTGGTGAAGCGCATCTGACCGCCTGTGATGGGATGAACGAAGCCCAGCACCGCCGCGTGAAGCGCCTGCCGCTGAAACCCAAGCTGCTTGAGGAGCTCACGAACTTGCGGGTTGGGCCGTCCATAGAGTGGGTCCCCCAATAGCGCATGACCAATGGATGAGAGGTGAACGCGGACCTGATGCGTTCGCCCGGTCTCCAGGCGGCACTCCAGCAACGCGCATCCCTTCAGCGCTTGTACCACCTTATAGTGCGTGACCGCGTGTTTGCCGCGTGAGGAATCCTTGGCCAGGACCGCCATTTTCTTGCGGTTCGCATCGGAGCGGCCGATCCGCTCCGCGATCGTGCCGGAAGCGGGAACGGGATGTCCGTTGCAGACGGCGAGATAGGCGCGCTCCAGGTCGTGCGCGGCGAACTGGCGGGCGAGGCCCTCGTGCGCCGCGTCGCTCTTGGCGACGACCAGCAGCCCCGAGGTGTCCTTGTCGATCCGGTGGACGATCCCCGGGCGCGCCACGCCGCCGATCCCCGACAGCTGCCCGCGGCAATGGTGCAGCAGCGCGTTGACGAGCGTCCGGTCAGGATTGCCGGCCGCGGGATGCACGACCATGCCGGCCGGCTTATCGACGACGATCAAGTGCTCGTCTTCGAACACCACCACGAGAGGAATGTCCTGCGCCATGGCTTCGGCGGGAACGGCTTCGGGCACCTCGATCCGGAACGCGGCCCCGGCAGCGGCTTTGGCGCTGGCCTGGCTCACCGCCCGCCCCGCCACCGATACGCGGCCTTCGGCGATCAGCGCCTTGATGCGCTCGCGCGACAAGCCGCTCGCGTCGGCCAGCGCCTTGTCGAGCCGCGCCGTGCCTTCCAGCACACCTTCGATGATGCTGCCCCCCATGCTAGGGTACATGGGAATGGCTCTGCATGTCTCAAGACCCCTGCTCGATCGGCTGCTTGGCGAGGCCGCCAAGGCCACGCCCGAAGAGTGCTGCGGAATCCTGCTGGGGCAGGGAAACCGCGTCGAGGCGGTGGTTACGGCAGCCAATGTGGCCGAAGATCGCCGCCGCCGGTTCGAAATCGACCCCCAGACGCTGATCGACGCACACCGGCAGGCCCGTGCCGGCGGCCCGCAAGTGCTCGGCTATTATCACTCGCATCCGGACGGCCCCGCCGCGCCTTCCGCGGTCGATGCTGCCTTGGCAGCGGGCGACGGGATGGTCTGGGCGATCATCGGGAAAACCGGCGTGACGTTCTGGCGCGACGAGGAACGGGGCTTCGTTCCGCTTTCCACTGCGATAGAGGATCGCTAAGTCCCGGCGCCATGACTTCATCGACCGATCTCGCCGCCCTGCTCTGCTCCCGCCTCTGCCATGACATGCTCAGCCCCGTCGGGGCCTTGAGCAACGGGCTCGAGTTGCTTGCCGACGAAAAAGACCCGGCGATGCGGCAGCAGTGCTTCGAACTTCTCGAGCAAAGCGCGCAGATCAGCACCGCCAAGCTGAAGTTCTTCCGCCTGGCCTATGGCGCGGCTGGCGGTTTCGGCGAGGACGTGCCCTCGCAGGAGCCCAGGGACCTGATCGCGGCATTGGTCGGGGCCAACGAGCGCCTGGAACTGCAATGGGCGGTCAGCGAACCTGCGCTGCCGAAGCCGTCGGTCAAGATCCTCCTCAATCTGGCCGCGATCGCGATCGATGCGCTGGTACGCGGAGGCACGCTGGCGGTCGGCGCCGAACGCCGCGATGGCGCGACCGAAATCGCGGTGCGCGCTGCCGGTCCGCGCGTGGCTTTCGACCATGCCATTGGGAAAGCGCTCGAAGGAACGCTGGCTGAAGCCGAGCTTTCGGGACGCACCGCACCGGCTCACATGATCCGTCTCCTGGCCGAAGAGCATGGCGGCGGGGTGCAATATGCGCTGAACGCTGAGGCCTTGGTGATGGGCGCCATTCTCCCCGACCGTACCGCCTGATGGCCCCTCGCGCCGAGGACGAGCTCGTGCACCGCGAGCTTCCTTCTCCCAACTGGGACGAGCGCGCCCTCCCCATATCGATGGTGGTGCTTCACTACACGGAAATGGAGCCCGAAGCAGCGCTCCGCCGCCTCACCGATCCCGAAGCCAAAGTCAGTGCCCACTATTTCATCTCGGAAGACGGCGAGGTGGTCCGCCTGGTCGAAGAAGGCAAGCGGGCCTGGCACGCCGGGGCCAGCTATTGGCGCGGCTTCAAGGACGTGAATTCCGCCAGCATCGGCATCGAGCTCGACCACCCGGGCCACGCGCTGGGCTATCGGCCGTTTGCCGACGCGCAAATCGAGGCCCTGCTGCCCTTGCTGCATGACGTTGTCCGCCGACACGACATACCTCGCGCCAATGTGGTGGGACATTCCGACGTCGCGCCGGCCCGGAAGATCGACCCGGGCGAGCTTTTCCCGTGGGACAAGCTGGCCAAGTGCCGGCTCTGCCTGCCACGCCCTGCCAAACTGGAACTCGGCGATCCGTTCAGCAACGATGGCGCTTTCTATCTCGCGCTCGAGCGGTTCGGCTATGATATCACCGAGGGCCGCAAAGCCGTCGAGGCCTTCCAGCGGCGCTGGCGCCCCGAGCGCATCGACGGGATCATCGACGGCGAAGTGCGCGCGATCCTTTTTCAGTTGCTCCTGGATCGCGATCGGGGACTGTCTAGATAGGCGTTCCTTTTCGAAGGGTCGCCGTGCTATGCACGGCCGGGCCAGGGGGCCGGGCAGCCGCGTCATTCCGCGAGGGATGCCGAGGAAAGTCCGGGCTCCGCGAAACGAGGGTGGCGGGTAACGCCCGCCCGGTGAGGGTTCCGGCCCAAGCCGAGGGAAAGTGCCACAGAGAGTATACCGCCGATGGCCCAGACTCCTTTTGGGGAGCGGGCACAGGCATGGGTGAAAGGGTGCGGTAAGAGCGCACCGGGGCTCCGGCAACGGCGTCCGCATGGCAAACCCCACCCGGAGCAAGACCGAATAGGGGTCTCGCGCCGCAGCTCTTCGGAGCGGCGGCAGGGGTGTTTCGCCCCGAGAGGCCCGGGTTGGTTGCTGGAGCGGCCGGGCAACCGGTCGCCGAGATGAATGGCTGCCCCTGTGCGGTCGGTCGGCCCGAGGAAACGGAGGCGGATACCACGCACGGGACAGAACCCGGCTTACAGGCCCCCTGGCATCGTCTGAAGCTTAAGCAGCGAGCGTCGTCGCAACCAGTCCGCCTTCGCTTTCGACCGCTTCGATATAGCGACGCTGCGTGCCTTCGAGCACGATCGCCGTCAAGCGGCCGCTCATGTAAGCGCCGGTGTCGATCCCGATCCGGTTACCTCGGTCTTCGGGAGCGTCGCAGATCGTGTGGCCATGGACGATCACCTTGCCGTAGCTTTCAGAGTGCGACAGAAACGGCTCGCGGATCCAGCGAAGGTCCTGCGATCTCTGCTCATCGAGCGGAACAGTGGGATCGATGCCGGCGTGCACGAACAGGTAGTCGCCAATTTCGATCATGTCTTCGAAGTTCTCGATGAACGCGATGTCATCGGCAGGCACGGCATCGGCCATGAGGGCCTGCGCCTCTTCCAAACTGGCCTGAACGAACGAGTCACGGCCGACGCCGTAGCTCAGCACCGTCTCCCTACCCCCGTGCCGCAAGAAATGGCGGAACACCTCGAGCTTGCTGAAGCTGCGGAGGAACATCTCCTCGTGGTTCCCCGCGAGTATACGCACGCGCCGCCGGCCTTGCCACTGACGCGCCAAGGCGATTACCCCAGCGCTATCGCTACCGCGATCGACCAGGTCACCGAGAAGGATCACGGTTGTGTCCGCGGGTGCCACTGCAGCGTCGTCTGCATCGATCGCAGCGATGAGCGCTTCAAACAGGTCGCGCCGTCCATGGATATCGCCGACGGCATAGACACGCTGTCCGGCCGGAACGGCGGCGGACATGGCGCTATTACCACGCTTGAAAATCTGACGAAGTGCCTGAAACATGAGTATCCCGGCGATCCCTCTAGCTTGAACGGTCGGGCGTGCAAGATGGGTGCTGGGCGTTGCGCGAGCCGTGCTGTCGCTGCGATGAATGTGACAGAAAAAACACAGGCTGAAATTCGGATGTTGCGCAAAACCATATCAGCCCTTGTGCAACGCATCCGCTGGCTGCACTTTTGCGCTTGTTCGTGACAACCGGTCCATCAACGAGAGCGGATCGCGATACGCAGGTGGGACGAGGCACAGTTTTACACCCCAATTGAGAGGGAACTGATCATGCTTACGTCCATCCGCAGCCTATTGGCTGCTTCTGCCCTTGCCGGCGCAACGCTCGTGGCGACCCCCGCCCTGGCGCAACAAATCGACGGCGTTTCCGTATCCGGAAATGTGGCCGTCACTACCGATTACCGTTTCCGCGGCGTGTCGATGTCGGGAGGCGATCCCGCCATCCAAGGCGGTATCGACTTAACCACCGATTCCGGCTTCTACGTCGGCACCTGGGGCTCCTCGATCGCGGGCGGCGGTCCCTACGGCGAAATGGAGCTCGACCTCTATGCCGGCTGGACCGGCGAGGTCTCCGAAGGCGTGACCTTCGACATCGGCCTGCTCTACTACATGTACCCGACCAGCGACGATATCGGCGGCGTTGACGTCGATACCGACTATTTCGAGCCATATGCCTCGATCGGCACCACTCTCGGCCCGGTCGGGGCCACGCTCGGCGTCGCCTATGCCTGGAAGCAGGACTCGCTGGGCGGTGACGACAACCTCTATGTCTACACCGACTGGAACCTCGGCATCCCGCAGACGCCGCTGACGCTTACTGCCCACCTCGGCTACACCGACGGTGTACTGGCGCCGCCGTTCGTGGCGGGTACGACCGACAGGACTGGCCTGGACTGGTCGATCGGTCTCAGTGCCACGGTGCTCGGGGGACTCACCGCCGGCGTATCCTACGTCGGCGTCGAAGGCCCGAGCATCGACGGCTTCACCGATGACGCGATCGTTGGAACCCTGTCCTTCTCGATGTAGACCGGCTTCTGGCGATCACAGAGGGCCCGTGCCGAAAGGCGCGGGCCTTTTTGTTTGATCAGCGCAAGTAGAAGTCGATGGTGGTGACGACGCGGACACGCTTGTAGGGTGTGTCGGCGACACCCCAGCCGCCGCCCTCGCCGTCGCGCCCGGTAATTTCGAAATAGCCCTGAGTTGCCTGCTTGATGCCGCCGACGGTGGTGTCGCTGTCCTCGGCGAACTGCTCGGCCGCGCGGCGAGCGTCCATCGTCGCCGCCGCTACCATCTCCGGCTTGACGTCATTGAGCTTGGTGAAGGTGTAGGCCATGCCCGAGCCTTCCTCAAGCAAGACGCCCCGCCGGACCAATTCGAACTGCCGCCGCACGGCGCGCTGAGCCCGATCGATATCGGTGGTACGCAGCGTCATCCGCTGTCGGACGGTGAAGATCGGCACGCCATCCTGAGTGTAGCTCGAGACGTTGACGCCTGTCGGTTGCAGCGCCTCTTCGGGAAAACCCAATTCACCGAAGAAGGCGCGGATCGCCGCGGTGTCCTGGTCTACGCTGGCCTGCGCCGTCGCCATGTCGTTGGCGCTGGCTGAATAGGCGACGGTCCAAGTGGCGAGGTCCGCCACCACATCCTTCTCGGCAAGACCCCGAACGGTGACCGAACGATCGGCCTCGCGCGCACGGGTCAACCCGTCGCCAAGGAGATAGCCGCCCACGATCAGCCCCGCGGCCAATATCGCCGAGGCGGCGAGCGCGGTGTTGCCTATCGGCTGCTTCCAGAAAGCGGTGGCGGAAGCAGGTTCGGATTGGCTAGAGTCGGGCATCTCGGGAGCTCCTGGGTGGAAAGGTCCACCAGATACGAGCTTCCGCTAACCGCGCTGAACCGTTCTTTAATGGCGACGAATTGAGGAAGTAGATGATCAAGTACCTCCATACCATGATCCGCATCTCAGATCCGGATGCGACGCTCGCCTTCTTCAAGCTGCTCGGTCTCGAAGAAGTCCGGCGCATGGAAAACCAAAAGGGCCGCTTCACACTCTACTTCCTGGCCGCGCCGGGGCAGAAGGACGTGGCTGAAGTCGAACTGACCTATAACTGGCCGCCGGAGGACGGCAGTGCGCCCGAGCAGTACACCGGCGGGCGCAACTTCGGCCACCTCGCCTACCGGGTGCAGAACATCTACGAGACGTGCCAACGGCTGATGGACGCCGGCGTCACGATCAACCGACCCCCGCGCGACGGCCACATGGCTTTTGTGAAGACGCCGGACGGTATCTCGATCGAACTGCTGCAGGACGGAAACTTGCCGCCTGAGGAGCCGTGGGTGAGCATGGAGAATACCGGCACCTGGTGAACTTTCCGTCCTCCCCGAAATCGGCTCGGGGAGGATTGCCTTGCCAAGCGGGCCGTCAACCGCCAACTCCCCGCCATGTCCCGCGTGCTTCCCCAAGTCGTCATCATCGGCCGTCCCAACGTCGGGAAATCGACGTTGTTCAACCGGCTGGTGGGCAAGAAGTTGGCGCTGGTCGACGATCAACCTGGGGTCACGCGCGACCGCCGCTTCGGCGAGGCCGGACTGCTGGGGCTGGAGTTCGAAGCCGTCGATACCGCCGGCTGGGAAGACGAGGAACCGAGCAGCCTCCCAGGCCGCATGCGGGCGCAAACCGAAGTTTCGCTTCAGGGCGCCGACGCGGCGCTTTTCGTGATCGACGCGCGAGCCGGTCTGACCCCGCTCGACGAAGAGATCGGACGCTGGCTGCGCGAGCAGGAAGTGCCGGTGGTGCTGGTCGCCAACAAGGCGGAAGGCAACGCCGGCCAGGCTGGCATTCTCGAGAGCTATTCGCTTGGCTTGGGTGAGCCTGTGCCGCTCTCGGCCGAGCACGGCGAAGGCGTGGCAGACCTCTACGAAGCGCTGATCCCGCTGATCGCCGACAAGCAACCAGTGGATGAGGAACTCGCTGACGACGAGGACGCCGATCCCTCGCGCCCCATGCAGCTCGCGATCGTTGGCCGGCCCAATGCAGGCAAATCCACGCTGATCAATCGCATGCTGGGCGAAGATCGCCTGCTGACGGGCCCCGAAGCCGGCATCACCCGGGACTCCATCGCGGTAGATTGGCAGTGGACCGGCCCCGATGGCACCGTCCGGCCGATCAAGCTGATCGACACCGCCGGCATGCGCAAGAAGGCTAAAGTCGACGACAAGCTGGAGAAGCTGGCCGTCGCCGACGCCCGTCGGGCGGTAGACTTCGCCGAAGTCGTGGTGCTGTTGCTCGACGCCACGCGAGGCCTCGAAGTTCAGGATCTGAAGATCGCCAACCTAGTGCTCGAGGAAGGCCGCGCGCTGATGGTGGCGATCAACAAGTGGGACGTGGCCGAGGATGCGAGCGGCCTGTTCAACGGCATCCGCGCCGCGCTCGATGAAGGCTTGGCGCAGCTCAAAGGCGTGCCGTTGCTCGCGGTCTCGGCGAGGACCGGGAAAGGCCTCGACCAGATGCTGAACGCGGCGTTCGAGCTGCGCGAGCAATGGAGCCGCCGGGTGCCCACCGCACTGCTCAACCGCTGGTTCGACAAGGCGATGGACACCAATCCCCCGCCCGCCCCCGGCGGAAGGCGGATCAAGCTGCGCTATATCACCCAGATCAAGACACGGCCGCCCAGCTTCGTGGTCTTCGGCACCCGGCTCGACGATTTGCCGGCGAGCTACGAGCGCTATCTAATCAACAGCATCCGCAAGGAGCTGGGCTTCGGCGCTGTCCCGGTGCGCCTCAGCTTGCGCAGTCCCAAGAACCCCTTCGCCAGCGACTGAGCGTTTCCAGTCCGGACTGCTTCTCACTCCCCAAAGCCAATGTTGCGCAGCGCAGTTTCATTCGGGGTGAGCGGCTCCCCGGCAGCGAATCCGTTCACCTCGATGATATAGGCCATGGCCGCTAAATGCTCGTCTTCGCGCAGCGTGTCCGCGGCGCCGGGCGGCATCGTGGTGCGGATCAAGGTGAACAGGTCAGCGAGCGTGCGCCCGCGCCAGTTGGCGAGGAAGGCGGCACCCTGAAGCGGCGGGCTTCCGGGGGCGGGTTTGAAGTTCGTGCCATGGCAGGCGGCGCAAGCGCGGGCATAGACGGCCTGCCCTGCCCTCGCCTGCTCGGCCGAAAACACACCGTCGCGGACGATGCGCGCCGCGGCGGGTGACTGGGCCGGGTCGACCGCCGCGGCCAGGCCCGGGCGGTTGATCGGAGCCTTCACAGGCCCACGATGGCCTATGCCGGCTTCGGGCAGAGCGAAGACGAACAGCGTGTTCTGGGTGCCGTGAACCAGTTCCGGCGTGAAGCTGTCGGCCAGCCAGCGGCCCGTCGAGACCGCCACGTACTGATGCCCCTCAACCTCGAAGGTGGCCGGATAGCCGGTGACCGAGGAGCCGAGGTTCATTTCCCACAGTACGGCGCCGGTTTCCTGGTCGAGCGCCCGGAAGCGGCCATGCCCGTCGCCGGCAAACAGCAGTCCGCCTCCTGTGGTCATCAGCGACTGCATTCCGGCCCGTTGCGCATAAGTCCAGGCGGTACGGCCGGTGACCGCGTTGACGGCATGGATGACGCCGAGATTGTCACCCGCATCCTCGGCGAGAAACGAGCGCGCGGCCATGCCGTAGATGCCGGGGCCGGCGCCGGTCGGTTCGACCGCAGTCACCATCGAACAGGTGTTCTGCGCGGGCAGGTACATCGTCTTGGTCAGCGGGCTGTAAGCGCCCGACTGGTAATTGGCGCCGCCCGCCGCCGCCGGGCAGACGAGCGCAGCCTTGCCGTATTCGGTGAACACCGTGTCCGGATTGACCGTGACGCGGCCGGTGGCGCCGTCGATCGAGTGTACGACGTTCTGGCGGATGGTCGGCCGGGCCCAGAGGAACTCGCCGGTTTCGCGGTCGAGGGTGTAAACGACGCCGGTCTTGCCGGGCACGCCGGTGAGACCTTTGTAAGTGCGTCCGGGCTCGATGCGCGGGTTGATCCACGCCACTTCCGCCGGATCCGGCGCCACTTCGTCATCGATCAGCATGCGCGGGAACGGATGGTCGAGGTCCCAGTGGTCGACGAGGTGCTGGTAGTGCCAGACGATTCGGCCGGTGCGGACGTCCAAGGCGAGCGTTGAGTTATGGTAGAGGTAATCGTGCTCGTTTCCAGCGAGCGCGAGCTTGGGCGCCGGGGCGGTGACCGAGGTGCCCATGTAGACGAGCTTCAGCGCCGGGTCGTAGCTGGCGATCATCCAGGCGCCGACCTGCTGGCGCTTCTCCAGCGGCAAGCCGCCCCAGGTGGCGTCGTTCGGATCGTCGCCGCGAGCGATCGTGCTGGTGCGCCAGACCTCCTGCCCCGTGCGCGCGTCGTGCGCCGTGATGACGCAGGCATTGGGGCCCCCTTCCGGTTCGCACGAGCGGCCCATGATCGCGAGCCCTTCGGCGATAATCGGACCGGAGGACTGCTTCGCGCCCTTCCGGTAATCCATGATCGTGGTTTCCCATGCCAATTCGCCGTTGCGCGCATCGACCGCGTAGATCACGTCGTCCGAGCCCCGGGCGATGATGAGATGGCCGTAGATCGCCAGGTTTCGGTTGGTCTCGTAGAACGGGAGGTAATCGCCGATATCGTCAGGCAGATCGCGGCGATGCTGCCACAGCACGTCGCCGGAGCGGGCGTCGATCGCTTGGATCACGTCGCCAGGCCCAGGAAAGTACATCACGCCGTCATGGACCAGCGGGGTGCCTTCGTTGTGGCCGTCGGGAAGCGGCCGAGCCCAAACCAGGCGCAGTTGCGTCACGTTCCCCCGGTTGATCTGGTCAAGCGGGCTGTAACCCCAGGCGTCGAGTGTGCGTCGCCAGCTGAGCCAGTCCTTTGGATCGGGTTGCTGGATCATGGCATCGGTGACCGGGACGAACGGGCTCGAAGCCTGCCCCGCAACCTGACCGAAAGCGAGCGACGCCAAGGCCGCTCCCAAAGCTCCCTTTGCGAACAGCCCCTTCATGCTCACTCTCCCCTCGCCCGAAGGTGTAGCAGGGTTCGAAGCAGGCTCCAGTGGAGGAAAAAGAAGGCGCTTCTAACGCTTGCGCACGAACTCCGCTCGAAGAACAAGGCCCCTGATGCCCTCGTACCGGCAGTCGATCTCTTGGGGATCGCCGGTCAGCCGGATCGACTTGATCAGCGTGCCGCGTTTCAAGGTTTGGCCGGCGCCTTTCACTTCCAGGTCCTTGATCAACGTCACCTGATCGCCGTCGGCCAACAGGTTGCCGACCGCGTCGCGCACTTCCACCTTACCAGCAGCGGCCTGCTTCGCAGCCAGTTCGGAGGCCGGCATCCAATCGCCGCTGTCCTCATCGTATACGTAATCGTCGTCGCTCATCGCCGCTGTGTCCGTCATTCCAGTGGGAAAGCGCGATGATTAGGCGTTCGCGCCCTATCGTGCTATAGCACCTGGGCTGACGTCGAATTTTGCGACGGACTTCGGTGCCAAGACCCCGCCCTTGCGCTCAGGCGCGATGGCTACGGCCCCTGACGACGACTTCCTTTCGATTGACGACCCGAAGCACGACCCCCTGCCGCGTCACGCGGTGGGATCACGAAAACCCCGAGCACATTCGCCCGGGCACTACGTTCTCGAAAGGAACACATCATGCCAATCGGCACAGTAAAATTCTTCAACGCCGACAAGGGCTATGGCTTCATCGCGCCGGAAGACGGCGGCGACGACAGCTTCGTCCACATCACTGCCGTTCAGGCTGCTGGCATGCAGACCCTGAACAAGGATCAGCGCCTGTCCTATGAGGTCGAGCGCGGCCGGAATGGCAAGGAATCGGCGATCAACCTCCAGGACGCCTGAGGTTATCCAGCTAGGGCGCGGCACCTTCACGGGGCGCCGCGCCCCGGCATCGCCATTCCCTCAACATCCAGGAAGCAAGCACGATGAGCCAGACCTTCGAATTCTATGATCGCCAGGCGAAATCCGCTCAGGCCGAAGCTGAGAAGGCCCCGCTCGAAAACGTGCGCGAGCGCGAGCTGCGCTCTGCCGCCGCCTGGCGCAGTATGGCGGACCGCCAGCTGCTGATCGACAGCGAGCGCGCCAAGTCGGAAGAAGTCCGCGCCGCTCGCCGCGCCGCCGAGCTCGAAGCGGAAGTCGACAACGGCCACCTTCAGGCCCAGGACTGAACGAGGCCTTCTGCCGCAGCGGAACGCCCCCTCCCGGTCTCGCATCATCGGCCGGAGCGATTACGCTAACCATCTTTGATCGTTTCCCTCGAACACGCGGCAGGCCCATATCTGAGGCTTGAGGGACAAACCTATGAGCCGCGACCTAAGTAAAACCTTGAGCTTCCTGGCCCTCCACCTGCTGGTGGGGTTCAGCGTCGCCTATATCTTCACCGGCTCTTTGGCGATTGCCGGCGGCATCGCGCTGATCGAGCCGCTGGTCAACGCGGTGGTGTTCTTCTTTCACGAGCGCGCCTGGAACGGCAACGGCGGGCGCCCCTTCTCGCTACTCGCCGCAATGACCCATCGCCACGTGCCCGCGCCCTAAGGGAACGCCTCGCGCCGCGGCGCGCTACAGCTTCGTGTCCATTCCGGCATCGAGGAGCTTCAGCCATGACCGTAAACAGCGCCATTGCCCGTTACGAAGGGCTCGGCAAGGAAGGCCGCGGCCGCGTCGCCTTTGCTTCCGGAGCGCTCGATGCGCCCTATGGCTTCGGCACCCGCTTCGAGGACGAACCTGGCACCAACCCCGAAGAGATGATCGCGGCCGCACACGCCGCCTGCTTCACGATGGCGACGAGCTTTGCGCTGGCGAAGGCCGGCCATACCGAAGGCTCGTTGGAGACCGAATGCAAGGTGACGCTGGAGTCGAGCGACGGCGGCTTCGCGGTCACCCAATCGGCTTTGACCCTTAACGCACGCGTGCCGGGGCTCGCGCGTGACGAGTTCGACCGCCTGGCGAACGAGGCCAAGGCCGGCTGCCCGATTTCCAAGCTGCTCAATTGCGAAATCACGCTCGACGCTCGGTTGGAGGGGTAGCGATCCCCCTTCCACCGGGGGTGTGCCTACCGCCGTGATGCCACCGTCAGGCCGGACCGAGCATGTCCTCGGGCCGCACCAGCCGATCGTAGTCTTGCGCGCTCACCTGGCCGCTTTCGACCGCTGCCTCGCGCAGCGTCACACCGCGTTTGTGCGCATCTTTGGCGATCGCCGCGGCCTTGTCGTAGCCGATGGCCGGAGCGAGCGCGGTGACGAGCATCAGCGAGCGCTCGACGCCCGCTGCGATGTTGTCGA
>CAYTPY010000060.1:0-12689 GCA_964439725.1 uncultured Erythrobacter sp.
CGAGGAACAGATCAGCTCGCTCGGCTCGAACATGTTCATCGTCTTCCCGATCCAGGGCGACCGCGACCAATTGCGTCCGTTCGACGAACGCGACGTCGAGGCGGTGCGCGAACAAGTCGCAGGCGTGAACTTCGTCGCCGGCCAGGTCGAAAGCCAGGTGACCGCGATCTACAACGGGCAGAACTGGCGGACCAAGGTCGAAGGCGTGAACAACGAGTTCATGGACGCCCGAGGCATAAAACTCGACGAAGGCCGCCGCTTCAACGAGCGCGAACAGCAGTCCGGAGCCAATGTCTGCATCATTGGCCCGACCGTGCGGGATGAAATGTTCCTCGCCAGCCAAAGCCCGCTGGGCGAGCACATGCGGCTCAACAACGTGTCGTGCCAGGTGATCGGTGTCTTCGCCACGCGCGGCGCGGTCGGCGGCAGCGATGACGACAACGCGGTCTTCATGCCGCTGACCAATGTCCAGCGCCGATTCACCGGTAACGACGACATCGGCTACATGGTCGTGGCCTACGATCCGTCTTACTCGAGCGGGGCGATGTCCCGCGCGCTTGTCACCCTGCTGCGCGAGCGCCGCGTTCTGCTCGAAGGCCAGGCGAACGATTTCGACATCGTCGATACCGCGGAGATCAACGAAACCGTTGCCAGCACCGTCGGCACGATGACCATCATGGTCGCGGCGATCGCCGCGATCAGCCTGGTCGTCGGCGGGGTCGGGATCATGAACATCATGCTGGTCTCGGTGACAGAACGGACGCGAGAGATCGGCATCCGCCTGGCGATCGGGGCGCTGGCGCGGGAAGTGCGGATGCAGTTCCTGACCGAAGCGGTCGTGCTGTGCTGCTTCGGCGGCTTAGTGGGCATCCTGTTCGGCTTCGCGCTGTCGCTCGGTCTCTCAAATCTGCTTGGTGTGCCGTATGTCTTCGATCCGTTCATCAACATACTGAGCTTCGCGATCTCGGCGTTGATCGGCATCATCTTCGGTTATTTTCCGGCCCGGCGCGCGTCCAACCTCGATCCGATCGAGGCGTTGCGGCACGAATAGCAGCGGCACGGTGCCGTACTGGCGGCCGTGCCGCTCCGGATGACGCGTGTCGGGAGCAGTGGCATAGGCGCTCGAGCGACAACGGCCGGAGACGCATCTATGAGGGTTTGGTTCGCTTGCTGCAGCGCGCTGACGCCCGCGGCGGGTGGCAGCGCCGCCTTGGCCCACCACAGCCTGGCGATGTTCGACAGCAACAAGAAGGTTACGGTCACCGGCACGGTGGCGGAGTTCCGCTGGACCAATCCCCACGCATACATCCAGATCACCGCTACGGACGAGGCCGGCCGCGATGTGGAGTGGAGCATGGAAATGGGCGCGCCGATGTATCTCTATGCACGGGGATGGCGACCCAGCACGCTCAAGGCGGGCCAGCGGATCGCGGTGAGCATTAATCCGCTGCGCAACGGTGAGCCTGGGGGCGTGGTGCTCGACGTGACCACGCCTGACGGCAAGCCGATCGGGCGCAACAGATAAGGAAAGCATCCAGGACCGCTCCCCACCGCCGCCTCTCGTGGGGCTGGCTTCAGGAACTAAGGCTGGAAAGTGGCTCCCCGAGTTGGATTCGAACCAACGACCAAGTGATTAACAGTCACCTACTCTACCGCTGAGCTATCGGGGAGCAGCCCGATGGGCAGGCGCGGCGTATATGAAGGGCGGCCGGCTTTGACAAGCCCCCTGAAGCGCCCCAGCTTCAGGAAGCGAATTGCTCCGCCACTATGCGGTCGTCGAGTGCGTGTCCGGGGTCGAACAGCAGCGTCAGTTCGCGGCTGCGGTCGACCTGCAGGCGCACTTCGGCCACGTCGCGCAGTTCCTTCTGGTCGGCGACCACCGAGACCGGACGTTTCTGTGGATCGATCACCCGGAAGGTCACCCGGCTGCGATCGGGGAGTACCGCACCGCGCCAGCGCCGGGGGCGGAACGGACTGATCGGCGTGAGCGCCAGCATGCGCGAATCAAGCGGCAGAATCGGACCGTTGGCCGAATAGTTGTAGGCGGTCGATCCGACCGGTGTCGAAAGCAGCACTCCGTCGGCGGCAAGCTCTGCGATCCGCACGCGCTCGTTGACGCTGATCTCGATCTTC
Organism: uncultured Erythrobacter sp.; assembly: GCA_964439725.1. Lineage (GTDB taxonomy): Bacteria > Pseudomonadota > Alphaproteobacteria > Sphingomonadales > Sphingomonadaceae > Croceibacterium_A. The sequence continues at coordinate 2,134 of CAYTPY010000060.1, forward strand.
GCGGTCTGGCGAGTCTCACGCAGGAGCGACACCTCGTTGATGGCGTGGAAGCACTCGGTCCTGCCGTCCTGGGTCTCGGCTTCCATTCGCAGCGGAGACACGGCGATCGAGCGTGCCCTGGCGATCCGTTCCACGACGCGGCAACCTTTGGTGTACCGGTTCATCAGGAAGCCGATCGTGCCGAGATTGAGGCCGTAGACCGGCACGAGGCGCCCATTGTCGATCATCTTGTGCATCGCATCGAGCATGAAGCCATCCCCGCCGAGCACGACCGCGGCGTCCGCGTCCTCCAGTGATACCCACTCCGCGTAAGCGGCGAGCGCTTCTGCCGCTTCCTGCGCTCGCTCAGTCGGCGAGGCGAGCAGCGCGAGGTGCTTGAATGAATTGGCCGGGCGCTCTTTGGTCATGCCGTAGCCTATGGGCGCCCGTCCCGATTTGCAACGCGCGCGGGGGCAGGGGAGACGCGTGTGGAAGGATGCGCCAAGGCAGCGCGATGCAAGTCCTACAAGCGTCCCGGGAACGGCGCCGATCCGATCGACGCCGCGCTGCCTCCCACCCCGCGACCGCCGATTTGCTTCGCGCCGTGGAGCAGGGTGAGATCGAGATCCTGTTTCAGCCGCAATTTGCCTGCAGCGACAACCGGTTGGTGGGAGCGGAAGCGCTCGCGCATTGGAGCCATCCGCTGCACGGGCGGATCGGCGGCGAGGGCTTGTTCGCGCTGGCCCAGGCGGCCGGCGTGGTTGAACAGATCTCGCAGCATGTCACGCGTGCAGCACTGGGAACAGCCGGTAATTGGCAAGTTCCGCTGCGCCTGTCGCTCAACGTCACCGCCGCCGATGTAGAAGCCGGCGATTTTGCCCGAGTCTTGGCGAGCGCAGTCGAGGATGCCGGGTTTCCGTTCGAACACCTTACGCTGGAGATCACCGAGCAGGTCCTGGTGTCGGACCTGTCGCGCACGGCGGATCGGCTGCGTCAGCTCGCCGCGCTGGGCGTCAGCATTGCGCTCGACGATTTCGGCGCGGGCTTCTGCAACTTCGATTACCTGAAGCGCCTGCCGCTCGATTACCTGAAGCTCGACCGAACGATGATCGACGGGATTGCCGATAGCCCACGCGATCTTGCGGTCGTGCGCGGCATCGTTGCCATGGCGGGCGCCCTGGGGCTGCAGGTGGTTGCCGAAGGCGTGGAGCATGAAGCGCAGCGGCAAGCCGTCGCGCAGGAGGGATGCGCGATGTGGCAGGGCTACCTCGGAGCCGAGCCCATGCCGGCCGAGCAGTTCGTTCGATTGATCGGCGCCTAGACCCTTCGCTAGGCGGCGACTTTCTCCCGCTTCTCCGCCTTTCGGACGATCCCGCTGAGGCCCTTGGTGAGTTGCAGCAGCCCGTTGAGCCGGCTCTCGGGATTGTTCCATGCCCGGTTGATGACAAGCTTGTTGTCAGGACGCAGCTTGGCGGTGCCTTTCAGCCGCTCGACATAGCCAATCAGCCCGACCGGGTCCGGGAAGTCGTCGTTGTGGAACGTCACCAGCGTGCCGCGCGCGCCGACGTCGATCTTGGCGATGCAAGCTTCAATAGCCTGGTGCTTTATCTCGATCAGCTTGACGAGATTGGCGGTGGCGTCAGGCAGGGGCCCGAAGCGGTCGATCATCTCGGCCGCCATCGATTCGATCTCGGACTTGTCCTTGGCGTCGTTGAGGCGGCGGTAGAGCGCCATCCGCACGGCGAGGTCCGGGACATAGTCGTCCGGGATCATGATTGGAGCGTCGACGGTAATCTGCGGGCTGAGGCCTTCGCGCGCATCGGGCTCCAAGCCGGCATCACCGGCCTTGGCCGCCAGAATCGCGTCTTCCAGCATCGATTGGTAGAGCTCAAAGCCGACTTCGCGGATGTGGCCCGACTGCTCATCGCCGAGCAGATTGCCGGCGCCGCGAATGTCGAGATCGTGGCTGGCGAGCTGGAAGCCGGCACCGAGGCTGTCGAGGTCGCCGAGCACCTTGAGCCGCTTCTCGGCCACTTCGCTCAGCGCGGTGTCCTTGGGCGTGGTCAGGTAGGCATAGGCGCGTAGCTTGGCCCGGCCCACCCGTCCGCGGAGCTGGTAGAGCTGCGCAAGGCCGAAGCGATCGGCGCGGTGGATGATGATCGTGTTGGCGCTCGGAATGTCGAGCCCGCTCTCGACGATCGTGGTCGACAGAAGAACGTCGTACTTCTTTTCGTAGAACGCGCTCATCCGCTCCTCGACCTCGGTCGGCGTCATCTGGCCATGGGCGGTGACAGCCTTTATCTCTGGGGTGAACTTGTGCAGCCAGTCGGAGACTTCCTCCATGTCGGAGATGCGGGGCACGACGATAAAGCTCTGGCCGCCGCGGTGATGCTCGCGAAGCAACGCCTCGCGCATCACCATGTCGTCCCATTCCATCACGTAAGTGCGGACCGCCAGGCGGTCGACCGGCGGGGTCTGGATGGTCGAGAGCTCGCGCAAGCCGCTCATCGCCATCTGCAGCGTGCGCGGGATGGGCGTGGCAGTGAGAGTGAGGACGTGCACGTCGGCGCGCAGTTGCTTCAAGGCTTCCTTGTGGTTGACACCGAAGCGCTGCTCCTCGTCGACGATGACCAAGCCGAGACGCTTGAACTTGGTCGTCTTGGACAGAATCGCGTGAGTGCCGATCACCACGTCCATCGTTCCGTCGGCGAGAGCCTCCCGCGTGGCCTTCATTTCCTTGGCTGGAACCAGGCGGGAGAGCCGGCCCACTCTCAGTGGAAACCCGGCAAAGCGCTCGACAAAGCCCTGGTGATGTTGGCGAGCCAGCAGCGTGGTCGGGGCTACGATGGCGACCTGGTGGCCCTGCATGGCGGCGACGAACGCCGCTCGTAGCGCGACTTCGGTCTTCCCGAAGCCGACGTCACCGCAGACCAGCCGGTCCATGGGCGTACCTTCGGCGAGGTCCTTGAGCACGTCTTCGATCGCCTGTTCCTGGTCATCGGTCTCTTCCCACGGAAACCGTTCGACGAACTGGTTGAAGGCGCTTTCGTCCGGTTCGAGCACCGGGGCCTTGCGCAGCGCGCGCGCGGCGGCGGTCCGAAGCAACTCGTTGGCGATCTCGCGGATGCGCTCCTTGAGCCGCGCCCGGCGCTTCTGCCATGCCTCGCCGCCCAGGCGGTCGAGCGTGACAGCTTCCTCGCTGCTGCCGTAGCGGCTGAGGACGTCGATGTTCTCGACCGGGATGTAGAGCTTGTCGCCCCCGTGGTACTCCAGCATCACGCAGTCGTGTTGGCTCTGGCCGACGGTGATCGGCTCCAGTCCCAGGTACTTGCCGATGCCGTGATCGAGGTGGACGACGAGATCGCCGCGGTTAAGCGCGGAGAGCTCGGCCAGGAAGGCGTCCGAATCCTTCTTGCGCTTGCGGCGGCGAACGAGGCGGTCACCGAGCAGATCCTGCTCGGTGACCAGCTCAAGCTCGTCGTTAGCGAAGCCGGTGTCGAGCGGCAGCACCATCGCGACGGGCGTGCCTTTGGCTGACAAGCCGAGCGCCTCTTGCCAGCTTGCCGCCATCTTCATCGTCACGCCGGCTTCTCCAAGGATCGACGCGATGCGGCTGCGTGAGCCTTCGGAATAAGCGGCGAACAGCGGCCGCTTCCCAGCTTTGCCGACCGACTTGAAGTGCACGGCGGCCGCTTCGTACACGTTGTCGCCGCGCGAACGCTCCGGTGCGAAGTCGCGCGCGGAGCGGAAGCCGAAGTCGACGGCCTTGTGGCTCTCGGGCTCGGCGAAGATGACGGAGCGATGGATCGGCCGCTCGGTCAGCTCGTGCTCCCACTCCTTGCCTGACAGATAGAGCGCCTCGGGTGGCAGCGGACGATAGCTGCCCGCGGCTTGCCCGGTGATCTCGCCGCGTTGGCGGTGGTAATCCGCGATATCGGCCAGGCGATCCTCGCCGGCGCTGATGGCCGCGGAATCGATGATCACCACATCGTCGGCGCTCAGGTGGTCGAAGAGGGTAGAGAGCCGCTCTTCGAACAACGGCAACCAGTGTTCCATCCCGGCAAGGCGCCGCCCGTCGCTGATCGCCTGATACAGCGGGTCCTGGGTAGCGTGAGCGCCGAACGTTTCGCGGTAGCGGCTGCGGAAACGCTTGACGGTCTCTTCGTCCAGCAGCGCTTCGCTGGCCGGCAGCAGGAGGTGTCCATCGATCGATCCGGTGGTGCGCTGGGTGTTGGGATCGAACAGGCGGAGCGATTCGAGCTCGTCCCCGAAGAAGTCCAAGCGGAGCCCTTGCTCGATACCGGCCGGGAACACGTCGAAAATGGAGCCGCGCACTGCGAATTCGCCGGTATCGATTACCGTATCGGTGCGGCTGTAGCCCTGGCGCTGGAGCAGCGCGGTCAGGCTTTCGTAACCGATACGCATCCCGGGTTTCAACTCGCGCACGGCTTCGCGAATGCGGAACGGCGTCAGCACACGCTGGAGTGCGGCGTTGACCGTGGTGACCAGCAACTGCGCGCTGGTCTTGCCGCTCTGCAGTTGATGCAAAGCGGACAAGCGGCGCGAACCAACCGATAACGCGGGGCTAGCGCGATCGTATGGCAGGCAATCCCAAGCGGGAAACTCGATGACTTGCAGTTCCGGCGCGAACCAGCGGGCGGCATCGGTGACGGCGCGCATCGCTTGTTCGTCAGGTGCGATCAACACCGCCCTCCCCTTAGCAGCACGGGCTAGGTCGGCCATGAGCAGAGGCTGCGCGCCGCGCGGTACCGAGGTCAGTGACAGCGGCCGAGCGGTTTCGATGATTCGGGAGATATCCGGCATTCGTGGGTTCAAGCTTTCGCGCGAAGGTGAGTTCCGCGGCGGGCCATAAGCCCGCCCGCGCTGGTCTGGAAGGGCGCGCGGGCGGGCGGTCCGGATGGCAGGGTCAAAGGGGGAAGACCCGTCTCGAACCTTCGGTTACCTGGGAACGTAGTCAAGCTTTTCAAGGGCTTGGAGAAGTGGCCCGGCGAATTTTCGTGGTGCGTCTTGCCGCTTCATCGCCCATGCCATGACGTCGACGTCATCCTCGTCCAGCAAGGCTTCGAACCAGGCCAATTCGGTTTCGCCCCACTTAGCATGGTGCCGGTCGAAGAAACCACCGAACATCAGGTCGGCTTCGCGGGTTCCTCGGTGCCAGGCGCGGAAGCGCGCCCGTGCAACGCGCGTGGAAAGGTCGCTCATGACAGCGCCTGTCTCTCATTAAGCGGCGTCCTGCAAGCGGTGAGCCAATGCTCAGTCCGGTTAGGCCTGGACTGCCGTCGTCTGCGCCGGTGGCAAGCCTTCGCTTTCCGCCAGTGCGAGCAGTTCTTCCTTCCGCGCTATCAGCCGGTCACGCATTTCCTTGAGGTCGATGTCGCTGTCGCGGACCTGCGCAAAGTAGCCCTCCTTCGGCTTCTCTTCTTCCTCAACGTGGTGGCTGATTTCTTCGCACAGCACGGTGACTTTGGCTTCGAAGAACTCGTCCTCGGGGCCGTTAGCCAGGATATCATTGATCAGCACCTTGGCGCCGTCATGTTCGACGTAGGATTCCAGGTAGAGGTCTTCCTCCACCGCATCTTTGGTCTCCGGATAGAAGATCTCTTCTTCGATCATCGAATGGATCTTCAGCTCGTTGCAAATCTGCTCAGCGATTTCCCACTTCTTGTCCTTGTCGCGGGCTTTCTGAAATTTGCTGAACAGATCCTCAACTTCGCGGTGATCGTGCTTGAGCAACATGATCGCGTCGGTGAATTCCTCTTTGGCCATCAGTCGGTCCTTGTTGAACGGGCTTGATCACCCTCGCCAAGCCAAGTCGTGAAGCGAGCGCCAGTTCCCTCGCTGACAAAGCCGCCGCGCCGGGCTAGTCGAGGCTTCCATGCGCCCAGAGACGCTCAACCCGCTGTTTGCCGAGTCCGAAAGCCTCGAAGGTGTCGGCCCGAAGCTGAAGAAGCCGCTCGAAAAGCTAGGCCTCACGCGGGTCAAGGACGTGGCCTACCACTTGCCCGACCGCTTCGTGCGCCGCCACGCGGTTGCCGATCTCGATGACGCCGCGGTGGGTGAACAGGTCGTGGTCCCACTCACGATCATGGAGCATCGCGCAAGCCCCTCCGGCCGCGCTCCGCATCGGGTTTTGGCCCAGGATACCAAAGGGAATGTCTGCGCGCTCATCTATTTCGGCAAAGCATCTTACACCGCTAGGAAGCTGCTTCCGGCCGGCGAGAAGCGCTGGGTTGCCGGCAAGCTCGAGCAATATGACCAATGGCTGCAGATCGTCCATCCCGATCATGTGGCCGAGGATAGCGCCGGCTTGATGGGCCACCTGGTGGAGCCGGTCTATCCTTTGGCCGAGGGCCTAACCCAGCCGAAAGTTGCACACCTCGCGCAGCAGGCACTGGAACGCGCGCCGGAATTGCCAGAATGGATCGAACCGGGGGTGCTGGCGCGGCAGGGCTGGCCCGGCTGGCGGGAAGCGCTGGGGCTGGCGCACAGCGGCGAAGGTCCGGCAGCCCGCGAGCGGCTGGCTTATGACGAACTGCTGGCCAACAGCGTGGCACTGATGCTGGTGCGAGCGGATAACCGCAAGCGGCGTGGGCAGCCGCTGCGCGGGGATGGGAAACTGCGCGACAAGCTGTCGCTGCCGTTCCCGCTGACTGGTGCGCAAACTCGCTCGATTGGGGAGATCGAAGGCGATTTGGCACAGGAGGCTCCCATGCTGCGCCTGCTGCAGGGCGACGTCGGCTCCGGTAAGACGGTGGTCGCGTTGGAAGCCATGCTGGTTGCCGTCGAGGCGGGTGCGCAAGCCGCGATGCTGGCGCCTACTGAAATTCTCGCGCGCCAGCATTATGACACGTTGCGCAAGATGGCGGCGCCGACCGGCGTCACCATCGCCCTGCTCACCGGGCGCGACAAGGGCAGGGCGCGCGAGTCCATCCTGATGGGGCTGCTCGACGGCAGCATCGACATAGTCGTCGGAACTCACGCGATCTTCCAGGAGGCGGTGAGCTACCGCAATCTCGGGCTGGTCGTCATTGACGAGCAGCATCGCTTCGGTGTCGGCCAGCGACTGATGCTGACCCAAAAGGGCCGAGTGACCCCGCATTGCCTCGCGATGACTGCGACCCCGATCCCGCGCACGCTGACGCTGGCGCAGTACGGTGAGATGGAGGTCAGCCGGCTCGACGAGCTGCCACCAGGACGGCAGTCGATCGACACCCGCGTCGTCTCCACCGGCCGGCTGAGCGACGTCGTCGAAGGGGTGGCGCGGCATCTAGCAAGCGGCGCTCAAGCCTACTGGGTCTGCCCGATGGTGCGCGAAGGAGAGCAAGAGCGCGACGACCTCGCCGCCGCCGAAGCGCGACACGCCGCGCTCAAGGTGCGTTTTGGCGAGGACGTCGTGCTGGTGCACGGTCAGCTCAAGCCGGAGCTCAAGGACGCAGCGATGGAGCGCTTCGCGCGCGGAGAAGCCAAGCTGCTCGTCGCCACAACCGTGATCGAGGTCGGAGTCGACGTTCCCAACGCCACGCTGATGGTGATCGAGCAGGCGGAGCGGTTCGGTCTCGCCCAGCTTCACCAGTTGCGCGGCCGGGTCGGACGAGGGTCGCAGAAGTCGGTCTGCCTGCTGCTGCGGGGAGAGACGCTCAGCGAAGTCGGGCGCGAACGCCTGGCGCTGATGCGCGAAACGCAGGACGGCTTTCGGCTTGCCGAAGAGGACTTGCGGCTGCGTGGCGGCGGCGAGCTACTTGGTACGCGGCAGTCTGGCGACACACCGTTCCGCATCGCCGACCTCGAGCAGATCCAGCGCCTGCTGCCGATCGCCCACGATGATGCCCGGCTCCTGATCGAACGCGACGGGGGCCTCGCCAGCATCCGGGGCGAAGCGGCGCGCGTGCTGCTCTACCTGTTCGAGCGCGACTGGGGGGTGCAGCTTCTGAGAGGCGGGTGACGCTCAGGTATTGGTCTGGTCCGGCGGAACATGCTCAGGGAGGCGAGCCGCGCATTCGGGCTCGCGCCGCAGGATGCCTTCCGCGCCGAGGCCGTAGCAGGTCATCGAGATCGACCCTAACGCATGGCCGCGCACCAGCGCTTCCGCCCGCTCTCCTTCCGCCGCGGCAAGGCCAGCGAGGTAAAGCAGCGGAATGAAATGATCGGGGGTCGGCACAGCCTTGTCATAGTCCGGATGCTCCTGGAGCCGGAGCACTTCGCCCGGCCGCTCGGCCATGATCTCGATCGCGGCATCATCGAACCGGTGCGACCAGTCGAAACCCATGTCGGGGCGGTTCCAGACCACCGCGCGCAGATTGTGCACGACGTTGCCGCTGGCCAGGATCATCACGCCGCGCTCACGCAGCGGCGCCAGGCTGGCGGCGAGATCGAGATGATAGTCCAGCGGGCGAAGCGCGTTGATCGACAGTTGCAGCACCGGAATGTCGGCGTCGGGATAGACGTGAGCGAGAACCGACCAGGTGCCGTGATCGAGCCCCCATTGATCGCGGTCGAGGCCCACCCAGCGGGGTTTCACCAGCTCGGCGATCTCGCCGGCAAGCTCGGGATCGCCGGGCGCGGGGTAGTCGAAGGCGAAGAGCTCTTCCGGAAAGCCGTAGAAATCATGGATGGTGCGCGGACGCGGCATGGCGGTGATCGCGGTGGCGCCAAAATACCAGTGCGCTGAGATAACCAGCACTGCTTTCGGCCGCGGCAGGTGCTGGCCGAACGCCGCCCACGCTTCGGTATAGCCGTTGTTTTGCAGCGTGTTCATCGGGCTGCCGTGGCCGATGAAGAGGGCAGGCATCTTGGTCATCGTTACCTCCAATGGTAGAGACCAACGTTCCGTCGCCCCGGTATATCCTGCAGGTCCAGTACCGGATACATTGTCGGCGCGCGCCGTTTTCATCGGCATGCGGGGGGTGCGGACTACGCCACGAAATCCAGGCATGAGCGGAAAGCCGGCGAGCGGGCGCGCTTCGTCCGCCGACCACGCGCGCGGCTTGGCCCGGGCGCTTGGCGGAGCGCTTCTGTTCGGTTTTCCGCTGATGATGACGATGGAAATGTGGTGGTTAGGGTTCTACCTCGACCGGCCGCGGCTCCTGCTTCTGCTACTGGTAACGATCGCCACGCTCGTACCGCTGTCTTATTTTGTCGGGTTCGAGCGAACCGGGACTTTGCTTGAAGATGCGATCGATGCGCTGGTTGCCTTTGCCATCGGTGCAATCGCTTCCGCGGCCATGTTGATGATCTTTGGAGTGATCGGCGCGGACATGTCGGCTGACGAGATCGTCGGCAAGATCGCGATGCAGACTGTGCCTGCCAGCATTGGCGCGGTACTCGCTCGCGGGCAGTTCGGTGGACAGACGTCGGACAGCAGGGAGAAGCAGGATCGTGCCGGGTTTGGCGGGCAATTGTTCATCGCCGGTGCCGGGGCGATCTTCCTCTCGTTAAACGTCGCGCCGACCGAGGAAGTGGTTCTGCTCGCTTATAAGCTGACGCCAGTCAGGGCGATCCTGCTGGTGCTGCTGTCAATCGCGGTGCTCCATGCCTTCGTTTATGCGCTTGATTTTGCCGGGACCGAGGAACTGTCCGACGACGTACCTCGACTGGTTGCGATGGTTCGGCAAAGTTCCGCCGAATACGGCCTAGCCGTCTTGATCAGCGCTTATATGCTGTGGACTTTCGGGCGAATGGACGGGGCAGGGCTGCATGAGATCGTGATGATGATCGTGGTGCTCGGCTTTCCCGCCTCGGTCGGTGCTGCGGCGGCGCGGCTCGTTATCTAGGATGGCCGGATGAGCGACGACGAAGGCAGTGACGATCGACGCGCTCGCCAGCGCTCTTCGACGCTCGAGTGGGTGGCAGGCAGCGTTGGCTTGGGCGTGACCCTCACGATCCTCGGTTACCTGGGTTCGCAGGCGCTGACCCAGCGCGGGCCTGCCGCCCCCATCATCGTGATCGATGTGGAAAGGATCTCCGACGTAGGACCGGCTCACGTTGTTGAGATCGTCGCCCACAATCGGGCACCCTCAGCCGTTGCGGCGGTCGAAGTGGAGGGTACACTGACGTCAGCCGAAGGGACCGAGACCAGCGCCGTGACATTCGACTACATTCCAGGGGGCTCTTCGGCTCACGGCGGACTGCATTTCTCGTCCAATCCGCGCGGCGGCAGCCTGGAACTGCGGTCCGTCGGCCATGTGCGCCCCTGAGCGGTTCGGCCTTGCTTTTTGCTCTCTAGAGACGATCTAACAGCCGACATCCCACCCATCAGAGAACAGGAAACCCGATGGCCAGCACCGCCCAGATCGCGCCCGACATGACCGAGGAACTCTCGCGCGTCTTCGCGTTGCAGCGGGCGAACCAGTGGAACGTCAAGGCGTCCACGGCAGAGGAACGCAAGGCTAAGCTGGCGAAGCTGAAGGATGCGGTGGAAGCGCATGCCGACGAGATCGTCGCCGCTGTTCTGGAAGACACCCGTAAGCCTGAAGGCGAAATCCGCGTCACCGAAGTGCTCAATGTCCTCGGCAACATCCAGCTCAACATCGACAACCTCGACGAGTGGATGAAGCCGA
>CAYTPY010000061.1:0-12406 GCA_964439725.1 uncultured Erythrobacter sp.
ATTTCGACCACCGAATCGTCCCGGATCGGGGCAACGGCCGGTGCAACTTCCGGCGCCCGAACACCGGACCCGTCACGGCCGATCGTCACGACTTCGTAGCTGCCCGTCTGAACGATGGCCACGCGCCGCCCGGTGGGGCCGCTTCCCAGGTCGAGCGCCACGCAGCGTTCGTGACACTGCCAGGGATTGCCGCGCAGATGGTTTAGCACCATCCGGCGCAGCTCGGGATCGTCGGGCTGGACGCGCAGGTCGATTTCGTCCGCCGTGCGCACCGGACGCGGATATCCGTAATAGCGCTGCGTCTGCGCCATTGCCGCTTCGGCGAGTTCGGCGATTTGTGCGTTGTCGCTTTCCGCCAATTGCCCGAGCGCACGCCGGCCCGGTTCGCCGAAGTCCCAGCGCAGCGCCGCGTAGTCGAACCCTTCGGGGGACACCGCTCCCGATTCCAGCCGCGCCAACTGGTTGCGCGTCGAGATTGCTCCGAAGTCGAGGATCGGCAACGCTAGCAGCAGCGCCAAAGCGCAGACGAACAGGCCCAGGTGGAAATTGGCCCGCCGCAGTTTCTCCGCCCAGCCGCTCTTGCGCCCGCGGATCAGGGCAACCCAGAACCCCAAGCCATAAGCGGCGGCGACCACGATGGCGGCAAGCCCCCACAACCGCTCGGGCGCGAGGCCGTGCTGGTTCAACCGCAGCCCCATCGACACCGCGGCAAAGATCGCCAGCGGCAGGATCACCGCGGCCAGCACCAGCGCCGCCACGCGCATCACGCGGTTGCCGCTCATCGCCGCATCGTCGTAGCGGACGATGACGCTGGCGAGCACCCATGCGCCGGCAGCGCAGGTCAGCAGCACCGGCGTCGCGCTCCGCGTCGCTTCCCACAGCACTTGCGGCCCGGAGACCGCGGTGGCGAGGAGAAACAGCGCCAGCCCCAGCGCGACCGGCACCGCAAGCAGCGACAGCACCAGCAGGACCACCGATTGCAGCGTGCCGAGCACCTTGAGCTGGTTGCGCAAGGTCCCGAGCGCGGCGCCGAAAGCCAGGCCGGAGAAGGTCCAGCCGAACCATCCGTGGTTCATCAGGTCGCGCAGCAGGTCGATCTTCAGCAGGTGGAACAGCTCCGAGAGGATCAGCAGCACCAGCCACGACAGCCCGGTGAACGCGAGCGCTCCCGCGGCACCGATCGCATCGGTCCAGACGTGATAGTGCAGGTCGGCATAGGAAGTCGCCATGCGGCGCTTCAGGAAGCCCGCCTGGAACAACGGCAGCGCCAGCGCGCTTGCCACCACCCCCGCGGCAAAGCCGTATTGCTCGTCGGGAAGGTATTCGCCGTACTGCACCGCGCGCCACGCTAGGCCGGCTATGACGATGCCCACCGCCAGTGCGAATAGCGCCGGCGCTTTCCAGTCGTCCTCTTCGATGGTGAAGGCAGCCGCGATCGAGCCGAAGAGCAGGAGTGCGGCCAGGGCCATTTGCCACGGCACGTCATCGTTGCCGCGGGTGACCAGGTGGATCAGTAGCCCGGCGAGTCCGAGGAGACCGGCGAGAACCCACGGCCGGAGCGGCCACTCGGTCGTGGGAGCCGAAGCGGTGTCGCTGGCAGGCTGTTCCGTCATTTTTGATCCCTCCGGCCGGGCGCTCGTCATATCAGCGCCGGCCGCGGGATCATCAGCAAAAATCGATGAAAGCCCTTATTGGGCCGGCGGAGCGTCCTGCGCCTCACCGCTCACGGCAGCGTCGCCGCCTTCCAGTTGCTGCTGCATCATCATCTGCTGCAGTCGGTCGAAACGCGCTTCGACTTCTTCCATCGGCATGAAGTCGACCAGTTCGATTTCGAACGTAAGGTCGGAGTTCGGCGGCACGCCTTCGCCCGTCTGCGGGTTCATCCGCCCTTCGGCCCCGTAAGCTTTGTCGGCAGGAATCTCGACCGTGTACTTGCCGCCGCGCTGCATCTGCAGCGCCGCTTCGCGGAAGCCGGGGACCATGTTCTGCAGCGGCAGCGGGGTGCCTTCGGGCAGGATGCCTTCAACCGGCAGCGGCAGCGGCTGCGACTGGTCGAACACCGTCCCGTCGGCCAGCTTGCCGGTATAGTGAACGAAGACGACGTCCTCGGCCGTGGGATTGTCGCCTGTACCGGCCCGCACTTCATCGATCGAGACCCCTTTGGGGGCCGTGGCCCAGGCAAAGGCTGCGGCGATCAGCAGGCCAATCACGATGCCGATGAACAGCATGACCAGCGATCCGCGGGAGATCGGCTGGATGGGAACGCGCGTCACTTCGGCCATGGCAATGTCCTGGATGCAAAAAAGGCGCGGAAGGAAGAACCTTCGCGCCCCTTTGTCTTAGGTGGGTCGGGGTAGCAAGCGACGCCTACTTGGCGCCGTCACGCTCCGCGCGCTTGCGCTCCAGCTTGCGAGCGCGGCGCACGGCGGCCGCCTTCTCGCGGGCGCGCTTCTCGCTCGGCTTCTCGTAGTGGCGGCGCAGCTTCATCTCGCGATACACCCCCTCACGCTGCAGCTTCTTCTTGAGCGCGCGGAGGGCCTGCTCGACGTTGTTATCGCGAACCATGATCTGCATAAACGAAAGCCACCTCTTTCAAATTTTCGGACGGGAGAGCCCGCGAGATCGGCGCGGGATGCACCATGTATGTAACCAACGAATTACCATGCCGAATCCTCACGGACCGGCTCGAACGTGGGCGCCGATAAGGCAATCTGCTTTCGAGCGCAAGGATTTGCGGATGGAAGGTGCCGCCGCTAAGGCGGCCCGAATGAGCGCCACCTCCCCTCTCGCCGCCAGCCTGCATGTCGCGCTCGGCGGCGCCATCGGATCGGTGCTGCGCTATCAGCTCGGCCGTGGAACCACGCAATGGCTTGGCCCGCAAGCGGTCAGCACCTTCCCCTGGGCGACCCTTTCCGTCAACCTCCTTGGCAGCTTGACAATGGGTCTGCTGGCCGGTTGGCTGGCCCGGAACGGCGAAAACACCGAGCCGGTCCGCCTCTTCGTCGGCGTGGGCTTACTGGGCGGCTTCACGACCTTTTCGGCCTTCAGCCTGGAAATGATGGTCCTGATCGAGCGGGGCCAGGCGGCGCAAGCCTTCATCTATGCGGCCGTGTCAGTGCTCGCCGGCGTGACCGCACTTTACCTTGGGCTAATTGCGATGCGGGTGACGGCATGAGCCAGGAAGTTCGCCAGTTCACCGTCGCGCCCGACGACGACGGGGTGCGGCTCGATCGCTGGTTCAAGCGCCACTTGCCGCAGATCGGCTTCGCGACGATCTCCCGCTGGGCGCGCACCGGACAGATTCGCGTTGACGGCAAGCGGGTCAAGCCGGAGGACCGGCTCGCCGCCGGCCAGGTGCTGCGGGTGCCGCCGGGGGGCGACGTGGCACGTCCCAAACCAGAACGGCGGGAGCTGACCGCCGATCAGCGGGCGCAGGCCGAAGCCATGCTGATGCTGCGCACCGATGCCGCGCTCGTGCTCAACAAGCCGCCAGGCCTCGCCACTCAAGGCGGCACCGGGACGCACAATCACGTCGACGGGCTGCTCGATGCTTACATGGAAGAGGCCGAGGATCCGCGGCCTCGTCTGGTGCATCGGCTCGACAAGGACACTTCGGGTGTCCTGCTCGTCGCACGGACGCCCGGCAGCGCGGCGTTCTTCTCGAAGCGCTTCTCAGGGCGCTCGGCGAAAAAGGTTTACTGGGCCTTGGTCGTCGGCGTGCCCGACGTGGCTGATGGCACGATCGATGCCCCGCTCGCCAAGCAGCCGGGCACCGGCGGCGAGAAGATGCACGTGGATACCGAGAACGGGCAGCCGGCGAAGACCCGCTACCGCGTGATCGACCGCGCTGGCAACCGCGCCGCCTGGGTCGAGCTGCAGCCGCTAACCGGCCGGACGCACCAGCTGCGGGTGCACATGGCGGCCATCGGCCACCCGATCGTCGGGGATGGCAAGTACGGCGGTCAGGAAGCGTTCCTGACCGGCTCTATCAGCCGCAAGATGCACTTGCACGCGCGGCGCCTAGTCATCGATGCGCCCAAGGACAAGCAAGGCGGCGGCGGCACGCTCGACGTCACGGCCGAGCTGCCCGAGCACTTCGCGGCGAGCATGGAGCAACTCGGCTTCGACCCGGCTGTCAGCGAAGCGGCACCCGAAAGCGGATCGGCTTCGCCGTCACGCGAAGCCAAGAAGCAGGCCGCCCGCCAGCACGCCAAGCAATACCGCAAGGCTCGCCGCGGAGAACGCCGCGGCCGTGGGGTAGCTTCGGCCAAGCCAGGCCCCAAGCCTGCTCCGAAACCGAAGCCGCCGAAGCGCTGACAGTGCACGGCGCCGCTAAGCGAAACCCCGATACCGAGGGGCTGGAAGCGTGACCGGCCGCCTCGCCGTGTTCGACTGCGACGGAACTTTGAGCGACGGGCAGGCCGCGGTCTGCACGGCGATGACCCTCGCCTTTGCCGAAGCGGGTCTCCCCGCCCCCGACCTCCACCTCGTGCGCCGCAGCGTCGGCCTCAGCCTGCCTCACGCTGTCGCGCAACTGGCACCGGATGCGCCTTCGGTGCGGCGCCAGCACGCGGTCGAGGCCTACAAGCATGCCTTCCGCTCCGCCCGCCTCGACGGTTCGCTGCACGAGCCGCTGTTCGAGGGCATCGCCGCCGTGCTCGGGCGGCTGCACCGGGCCGGCTGGTCGCTTGGAGTTGCGACCGGCAAATCGGATCGCGGGCTCACGAGCTGTCTGACGACGCACGGCATCTTCGACTTGTTCGTGACTTTGCAATCGGCGGATCGGCATCCTTCGAAGCCACATCCCGCGATGCTGCAGGAGGCCATGTTACAAGCCGCCGCCGAACCGCAATCGACGGTGATGATTGGCGACACCACATACGACATGGACATGGCCCGCGCGGCCGGATGCCGCGCGATCGGCGTCGCCTGGGGTTATCACGCACCGGACGAGCTCCTAGCTGCAGGGGCCGAAGCGGTGGCGACCACGCCGTCGCATCTTGGAGATCTGCTCGATGGCTGATTCCCGCGACGACGAGCGAGCCCGCAACCGCTGGCTGGCCATCCAGGCCGCGCGGACCGGCGGCGCCGTGCTCGCGATCCTGGGCCTGCTCGTCGCCGAAGGCGCGATCGCCGGACGGGCCTGGACCGGGTACCTGCTGCTCGCCGCCGGTCTTTTCGTGGTCTTCATCGTCCCGACGATGCTGGCCCGCAAGTGGCGGAGCCCCGGCTCATGAAGCGCTTCTGGAAGACAGTTACGGTCGAAGAGGCCAACGGCGGCTACCAGATCGCGCTCGATGGGCGAGCGATCCGCACGCAAGGTGGGGAGCCGCAGATCGTGCCCAGCCGCGCGCTTGCCGAGGCGATGGCGGAGGAATGGAGCCGCCAGGCCGAGCAAGTCGCACCCGAGCAGTTCGTGTATCGCGACATCGCGGACTTCGCGATCGATCAGGTGAGGCAAGACCGGCTCACCACGATCGAGACGCTGCTGCGCTACGGCGAGACCGACACGCTCTGCTATCGCGCCGATCCGGACGAAGCGCTTTACCGGCGCCAGCGCGAACTATGGGATCCGCTGCTCGGTGCCCTGGAAGCGCGCCACGCCGTTCGGCTGGAGCCGGTCTCCGGCGTGATCCACCGCCCGCAGCGAGCGGACACGATGAGCCGCCTGCGCGAAGTGCTCGGCGCTCAGGACGATTTCACCTTGGCCGCACTCCACACGCTGGCGCCGCTTGCCGCGTCGCTGGCGGTGGCGCTGGCAGCGATCGAGCCGGAAGCGGACGCCCGCGAGCTGTTCTCCGCCGCCAACTGCGAGCAGGACTGGCAGGCCGAGCTCTGGGGCTGGGACCTGGAGGCTGAGCGCGTCCGCGATCGCAGGCTCGCGGCGTTCGAAGCCGCGGCCCGCTTCGCGCACCTGGCCCGGAGCTAATTAGCTAGCTAGCCGACCCATTCCGCGACTTGCCGGGCCACGTCGTTGGCCGCCTGGTTGAGCGCCGCCGCAGCCGGAACCGCTTCAGCCGCCGCCGGCACGCGGCTCTCGAACCGGCGCGTGCGCACTTGCCCGTCGGCCTGCTGCAGCACCGCGTCGTAGCGCACGACCACGCCGCCGCTGACCGCGTCATAGCCCATATCGAGCAACTCGCCCGAAAGCTGCGTCACCGCGTTGAGCCCCAGGTCGCCCTGGCTCACGACCAGTCGATTGCCGCTCGCACGGATCGTTTCGGCCAGCAGGTTCTGGAACAGCCGCGCCGGCCGCTCCACCCAAACCGCGTCCTTGAGATACGCGAGGCTGGAATCGCTCGTCTGCACCGGCACGCGAGTGACGTTGAGGCGCTGGCTTGTGACCGGCTCGGCCACGGCGAGAGCCGCCGTACCCGGGCCCGTAGTAGCGAAGCCCGCGACCGCCGTGCGCTCCGGCGTCAGCGTCAGAAGCTGGTCGGGCGGATCGGCACCGAAGCTCACGCAGCTTGCCAGCGGCAAGCCCAGGAGCACAGGAAGCAGCACACGTTTCAACATCGGTTGCTCTCCCTCAGGGCTCGTAATCCGGAAGCTTGGTCCCACCGACCAGCGAGCCGGCGCCGCCCGCCTCGACCCGCTCGGTCACGGCGCGCAGCGCCGCGCTGGTGCGGCGCAAATCCTGCAGCGCGGCGTTGGCCAGCGGCAGCGTGGTCTGCGTCAGTTCGCGGCTGGCCGGCCGGGCATCCTGCATCGTCGTCTCGAACGCTGCCATCGCCTGCTGCGCCGAGCGCATCGTGGTGCGCAGCTCTTCCGCAAGGCTCTGGCCTTCCTGGTTGAGCAGGCGGTCGGTCGACTCCAGCGTTCCCTCGAACGCAGCGAGCGTCTCGGTCGACTGGGCCAGCGTCCCTTGCAGCTCGACCAGGGCGGCGCGGAACTCGGGGCCCATGTCGGCGAGCTCGGCGCTCATGCGGTTGGTGTTGGCGAGAATGCCGCTGATCGAGGCCTGGTTGTCGTCCGAAAGCAGCCGGGTCAGCCGATCGGTCAGCGTCGCCAGCCGCTCGAGCAGCAGCGGCGCACTGGCGAGGATTTCGCCAAGGCCGCCGGGTTCTGCCGGGATGACCGGCACCCCTTCGGGGCAGGCGGTGACGTCGCACGTGATCCGCGGCGCGCCGCGCACCGCGCCGCCGAGCGAGACCGTCGAAACGCCGGTGAAGCTCGCCGAAATGGTCGCGGTCGTGCCTTGCAGGATCGGAATATCGTTTCTGAGCGAGACCCGCACCCGGACAAACTCGGGATCCTTCGTCCACAGCTCGATTTGCTGAACCTGGCCGGCCGGCACGCCCTTGAAGGTGACTTCCGAACCGTTGGCCAGGCCGCCCACCGACTGCGGAAAGAAGATGTCGTACTGCGTGCGATTGGAATTGCCGAGCTGGGCCAGCCACACGATGAACAGCGCCAGCAGGCCGAGCAGCAAGAGGCTGACTGCCCCAACCCAGACGTAATTGGCCCGTGTTTCCATCGGCTCGCCCTATGCCTTTCCGTCCACGGCGTTGTCCAACGCTTTCGCCCGCGTCGACGTCTGCTGCGCGGCGCGGCTGCGCGGGCCGCCGAAGTATTCCTGGATCCACGGATGGTCGAGCTTGAGCAGCTCGGGGATCGTGCCGACCGCCACCACTTTCTTGTCGGCCAGCACCGCGACCCGGTCGCAGATCGCATAAAGCGTATCGAGGTCGTGAGTGATCAGGAACACGGTCAGGCCGAGCCTGTCGGCGAGGTCGCGCGTCAGGTTGTCGAAGTTCGCGGCGCCAATCGGATCGAGGCCCGCGGTCGGCTCGTCGAGGAACAGCAGCTCCGGATCGAGCGCCAGCGCCCGCGCTAGCCCCGCGCGCTTGCGCATTCCGCCCGAGAGCTGCGACGGGTACTTCGCGGCCGCATCCTCTGCCAGTCCGCTCATGCCGATCTTGAAGCGGGCGATCTCGTGCCGCAGCTCGGCGCTGAGTTCGGGGTAGAACTGCTTGAGCGGGACTTCAATATTCTCCGCCACCGTCAGCGTCGAGAACAGCGCCCCGCCCTGGAACAGCACGCCCCAGCGGCTGCGCACCGCGGCTTCCTCGTCGGGTTCGGCGCCGATCGTGTTCTTGCCGAACACCCGCACTTCGCCGGCGTCCGGTATCTGCAGGCCGATGATTGAGCGCATCAGCACCGACTTGCCCGAGCCCGACCCACCGACGACGCCGAGAATCTCTCCCCGCTCCACTTTCAGCGATAGGTCTTCATGCACCACTTGGCTGCCGAAGCAGTTGCGCAGTCCCTCGATTTCGATCGGATGGTCGCCATCGAACGCTTCGACCACGTCGTCGCGCGCCTCGACTTCGATTTCCTCGCGCAGGATGTCCTCGTCCTGCATCAGGCCCAGCCCACTTCGCTGAAGAACACCGCGAAGAACGCGTCGAGCACGATGACCATGAAGATGGCTTGCACCACCGCCATCGTCGTGCGCAGCCCGACCTGCTCGGAGTTCCCTTTGACCTGCATGCCCTGGTAACAACCCGCGAGCGCGACGATCAGCCCGAACACCGGGGCTTTGATCATGCCGACCCATAAGTCGTAGATCGGCACGACTTCCTGGATCCGGCTGAGGAAGGTCAGGAACGGGATGCCCAGGGTGAGGTCGGCGATGAACGCCCCGCCTATCACCGCCATGACGGCCGAAAAGAAGCCAAGCAACGGCATCATCAGCACCGCCGCGAAAATCCGCGGCAGGATCAGGGCGTCCATCGGCGAAACGCCGATCGTGCGCATCGCATCGACTTCCTCGGTCAGCTTCATCGTGCCGATCTGCGCAGCGAAGGCAGAGCCGGAGCGGCCGGCCACCATGATCGCGGTCATCAGCACGCCCAGTTCGCGCAGCGCGAGGCGGCCGGTCAGGTTGATCGTATAGATCTCGGCGCCGAATTGCCTCAGCTGCGCCGCGCCCTGCTGGGCAATGACGATACCGATCAGGAAGCTCATGACGGCAACGATCGGCAATGCGCTCACGCCGACCAGTTCGAACTGCCGCACCAGCGCCCGATAGGGAAAGCGCCTGGGACGCAGCATGACTTTGCCCATGGCAATCAGGGTTTCGCCCAGGAAGCTGATGAACCGCACCACGCCCTGGCCGGCGTTGATCACCTTCTCGCCCATGGCGAAGGCGACGCCTTCGAGCCCCGGCAACCGCTCGGGCTCGATGGGCGCGGTGCTGGCATTCTCGCGCACCGTCGCGATCAGCTTCTCGGCGTCGTCGCTTGCGCCGATGACTTCGGCATTGTGCTCTTCGGCGAAGCGGCTGACGACCCAGGCCCCGACCGTGTCGATGTCGCCCGCTCCGGATAAGTCGATGAATTGAACGGGTTCGCCGTACTCCCGCAGCTTGCGGTCGAGTATGCCGATCGTCGAAACCAGCAAGGCGCCTTGCAGCAGGATGGCGGTGCGGCCGCCCCTCTCCTGCACTGTGAAATCCGCCCATTCGCGCATGGGGCGCAGCTATGCGGACAAATTCATGTGGCGGCAAGGCGTTGCAATCGCGCGTTGCCCTGCTTTCGAGAGGCTGGCAAAGGCCCGTGCCGTATGACCAGCGAATTGCCCAAGACTTTCGACCCCGCCGCGATCGAGGCGAAGTGGTACGCCCATTGGGAGGAAAACGGGCTCTTCCGCCCTGAGCGGCCAGACGCGGAACCCTTCACGATCGTCAATCCCCCGCCCAACGTCACGGGCTCGCTGCATATCGGCCATGCGCTCGATAACACTCTTCAGGACATTGTGATCCGCTACGAGCGGCTCCGGGGCAAGGACGCGCTGTGGGTGGTCGGCACCGATCACGCCGGCATCGCCACGCAGATGGTGGTCGAACGCCAGCTGGAAGAGCGGCAGGATAAGCGCACCAACTACTCCCGCGAGGAGTTCGTCCAGAAGGTCTGGGAGTGGAAGGCCGAAAGCGGCGGCACGATCACGCGTCAGCTCCGCCGCCTCGGCTGCTCGATGGACTGGTCCAGAGAGCAGTTCACGATGGACCCGCACTTTACCCGCGCGGTGGTGAAGGTCTTCGTCGACCTCTACAATCAGGGCCTGATCTACCGCGACAAGCGGCTGGTGAACTGGGACCCGAAGCTCAAGACCGCGATCAGCGACCTCGAGGTGGAAACGCGCGAGGTCCAGGGCGGCTTCTGGCACTTCAAGTACCCGCTCGCCGACGGCGTCACGCTCGATAGCGGCGCTGATCACATTGTCGTCGCCACCACCCGACCGGAAACGATGCTCGCCGACATGGCCGTCGCCGTTCACCCCGAGGACCCGCGCTACAAGTCGGTCATCGGCAAGGACATCCTCCAGCCGATCACCGGCCGCCGGTTCAAGGTCGTCGCCGACGAGCATGCCGATCCGGAGCTCGGCTCGGGCGCGGTGAAGATCACCCCCGGCCACGACTTCAACGACTTCGAAGTCGGCAAGCGCGCCGGCATCAAGCCCGCCGACATGCTCAACATGTTCGACGCCGAAGCCCGCGTCGTGCAGACCGCGGACGGCCTCATCCCCGAGGAGTTCCTCGGCCTCGACCGCTTCAACGCGCGCCAGCGGGTGGTCGAGCGGATGAAGGAACAGGGTTTCCTGATCCCGCACGTCACCAAGGACAAGGAGGGCAACGAAACCGAGCACGACGCCGAACCGCGCACGATCCAGACCCCCTTCGGCGACCGCGGCGGCGTGGTGATTGAGCCCTGGCTGACCGACCAGTGGTACGTCGACGCCGAAACCCTCGCCGAGCCCCCGATCCAGGCGGTCCGCGACGGCCGCATCGAGATCGTCCCCAAGACTTGGGAGAAGACTTTCTTCAACTGGATGGAGAACATCCAGCCCTGGTGCGTCAGCCGCCAGCTTTGGTGGGGACACCGGATTCCGGCGTGGTATGGCCCGAAGAAGGCGCTAGCGAGCGCCTCTGATGACATTACATGGACAACCGAGGAAGAAGCCTTCGTCGCCAATGACGAAGCCCAACTCCGAGGCCTGCTCAAGGACTACTATGGTCCCGACGCCGAGTTCGTGATCTTGGAATCAGAGCAGGCATTTCTCGAGTGGGATGAGGCTCGATCGAGCAATCCAAATCTCCTCGGCGATTACGCCAACAAGGTGCCGCTTTATCGCGACGAGGACGTCCTCGACACCTGGTTCTCCAGCGCCCTCTGGCCCTTCGCCACGCTAGGCTGGCCGGAAAATGGGTCCGAACCCAACTCCGTTCGTCCTGAGCTTGTCGAAGGACAGGCCGCGCGCGATACCCCTGGTTCGACAAGCTCACCACGAACGGGGGAGAGGGACGGAACGGCCCGAGGGCAAACGCAGAGCCTCCTCGCCCGCCACTACCCCAACGATCTCCTCATCTCCGGCTTCGACATCCTGTTCTTCTGGGATGCGCGGATGATGATGCAGGGGATGCACTTCATGGGCGAAGTGCCGTGGAAGCGCCTCTACCTCCACGGACTGGTGCGCGCGGCGGACGGGCAGAAGATGTCCAAGTCCAAGGGCAACGTCGTCGATCCGCTCGGCCTGATCGACACGTACGGCGCCGACGCGCTGCGCTTCTTCATGGCGGCGATGGAAAGCCAGGGCCGCGACGTGAAGATGGATGAAAAGCGCGTCGAAGGTTACCGCAACTTCGCCACCAAGCTGTGGAATGCGACGCGCTTCTGCCAGTCGAACGGCATCGGCGCGAGCACCAGCATCAAGGCCCCGCCCGCGCGGCTCGCGGCCAACCAGTGGATCATCGGCGAAGTCGCGCAGACCGTCGAGCAACTCGACAAGGCGATGGCCGAGCTGCGCTTCGACGCGGCCGCCAACGCGATCTACCACTTCACCTGGGACCGCTTCTGCGACTGGTACCTCGAGCTGATCAAGCCGATGTTCCAGGGCGAACAGGACACGCCGGCCGCCCAGGAGACCCGCGACGTCGCCGGCTGGGCGCTCGACCAGATCCTGGTCATGCTCCACCCGTTCATGCCCTTCATCACCGAAGAGCTGTGGCATGCCCAAGCCGAATATCAGGAGGGGGAGCGACCCTACGAGCTGATCCTGGCCAAGTGGCCGCAGCCCGAGGCTAGCGTCGATGCCGCCGCGACCGATGCGATCGACTGGGTTGTCCAGCTCACCACCGCAACCCGTGCGGCAAAGAACGAGCTCGGCATCTCGCCGGGCGCCAAGCTCGCCGCCTTCTGTCCCGCCCCGTCCGACCTCGCCCGCCGCGTCGTCGACCGCAGCGCCGCGGCGATCGAACGGCTGGCACGCCTGGCGCCGATCGAGTTCGCCGAGCCTCCTGCAGGCGCGGCCATGCAGATCACCGCCGGGGGCGACGTGTTCATCATCCCACTCGAAGGCGTGATCGACGTCGCGGCGGAGAAGGCCCGTCTCGCGAAAGCCCGAG
>CAYTPY010000062.1:0-12050 GCA_964439725.1 uncultured Erythrobacter sp.
TCCTGGTCATGCTCCACCCGTTCATGCCCTTCATCACCGAAGAGCTGTGGCATGCGCAGGGGGAGCGACCCTACGAGCTGATCCTGGCCAAGTGGCCGCAGCCCGAGGCTAGCGTCGATGCCGCCGCGACCGATGCGATCGACTGGGTGATCCAGCTCACCACCGCCACCCGCGCGGCGAAGAACGAACTCGGCATCGCGCCGGGCGCCAAGCTCGCAGGCTTCTGCCCCGCCCCCTCCGACCTCGCCCGGCGCGTGGTCGACCGCAGCGCCGCGGCAATCGAACGGCTGGCCCGCCTGACGCCGATCGAATTCGCCGAGCCTCCTGCAGGCGCGGCCATGCAGATCACCGCCGGGGGCGACGTCTTCATCATCCCGCTCGAAGGCGTGATCGACGTCGCGGCGGAGAAGGCCCGTCTCGCGAAAGCCCGAGATGCCTCGGTCAAGGAACGCGACAGCCTCGCCAAGCGGCTCGACAACCCCGCCTTCGTCGAGAAAGCCAAGCCCGAGGCGGTCGAAAAAGCGCGTGCCGACCACGCCCACCACGCCGCCGAAGTCGAGCGGCTGGAGGCGGCGCTGGCCAGGCTCGGCTGACCCCTCCCCCCGAAGGGGTAGTTGGATCGGGGCCGCGTCTCCGGAAGGCTCGCCCTCGCCCCGCCTCAACTACGGCTATGCCCCTGCGGCGAAGTCTTCGTACCCTTCCCCTCAGGGGGAAGAGGGCCCATGTAAAAACACCTTTCCTACAGCCAGCCACTTGTGGCTTATCCTGCCCGATGAAGCGAATCGCCCAGCCTCCAAGTCCCTCGTGGCACGCGCGGCCGTCCGCCCGGCCGGCTCTTGTGCATTCGCGCATCCACCCTGTTCCCAGGAGGATTCTCCGGCGAGAACTCGTGGGAGGGTGCAATCTTAGTAATCTTCCAGCAGCTGTCCGATGTCCCTAGTCCTCGCCACTACCGCTCCCGGTGAGCCGGAGCTTTTCGCCTCGCTCCAGGGCGAAGGCCCCTCGGCCGGCAAGCCGTGCGCGTTCGTGCGCCTGTCGCGCTGCAACCTCGCCTGTCAGTGGTGTGACACCGCCTACACCTGGCGCTTCACCGGCGACAATCGTCCGCACCGCTCCGGCCTCGACTACGACCGCCGCGCCAACCAGGTCACGCTGTCCGAGGAGGACACCGCCGCGCGCATCGCCGCGCTCGGCAAGCCGCTCCTCGTGGTGACCGGCGGCGAGCCGCTGCTTCAGGGCGCTGCTCTCGCCCGGATGCTGGCCTTTCTGCCCGGCAACATCCGCATCGAGATCGAAACCAACGGGACGGTCGCCCCACACCCTGCCCTCGACCCGCTGATCGCGCAGTACAACGTCAGTCCCAAGCTTGCCCATTCGGGCAATCCGGCCGCCCCGGCACTCATACCCGAGAGGCTTGCGCACTGGGCCGCGGAGCCGCGGGCGTTCTTCAAGTTCGTCGTTGCCGAACCGGCGGACGTTGAGGAAGTCCTCGAACTCGCGTCGCGCTATGCGATCCCGCCGGAACGGACTTACCTCATGGCCGAGGGCGCCGACGTTGGAACTCTTGCGGCCCGGGAACGCTGGCTTGCACAAGTTTGCCTTGAGAGGAATTTGACTTTGTCCAAACGCCTGCACATCGAGCTCTACGGGGACACACGGGGCACCTGACGACATGAGCAAGGCGGGGGCGGATCCATTCAAGGGCGACCTGACGCAAGGGCCGATCTTGCGGACCCTGCTGATCTTCGCCGTGCCAACTTTGTTCAGCAACATGCTTCAGTCGCTGAACGGCACGGTGAACTCGATCTGGGTCGGCCGGTTGATTGGCGAGGCGGCATTGGCGGCGACGGCGAACGCCAACATCATCATGTTCCTGGTCTCCTCAGCTGCGTTCGGCTTCGGCATGGCCGGCACGGTCAAGATCGGCCAGCGCTTCGGCGCCCGCAATCTCGATGGCGCGCGGCGCACCTTCGGCACCGCGATCGGCTTCTCCTTCTTCCTGACCCTGGCGGTCGCAGCGATAGGTTGGCTCGGCGCGCCGACCCTGCTCGATTGGCTCGCTACCCCCGGCGAAGCGCGCGGCATGGCGCTCGACTACTTGCGGATGATCTTCGTCTCGATGCCGGTCTTCATGGTTTCGATCATCCTCTCGATGGGGCTGCGCGGTGCGGGCGACGCCCGGACGCCGCTGATCTTCATGGGATTGACCGTTGCGCTCGACATCATCCTCAATCCGCTGCTGATCTCCGGTTACGGCCCGTTCCCGGAGCTCGGCATCGTTGGCTCCGCGCTGGGCATGGTCATTGCCGGCATCATCTCGTTCATTGCGATGGTCATCTACGTCTACGCCAAGGACCTGCCGCTACGGCTGCGCGGTGCCGAACTGTGGTACTTGAAGCCCGATTGGGAAGAGCTGCGCTTCATCGTCACCAAGGGCGTTCCGATGGGCGCACAGATGCTCGTCATGAGCGCGGCCGGCATCATCGTCGTTGGCCTGGTCAATCGCGAAGGGATGATGACCACCGCCGCTTATGGTGCGGCCATGCAGCTGTTCACTTACATCCAGATGCCGGCGATGGCGATCGGCGGCGCGGTCAGCGCGATTGCCGCTCAGTACATCGGCGCGCGCAAGTGGGACGCGCTCGATCAGGTCACCCGCGCCGGCGTCTGGGTCAACTTCGCGATGACGGGCGCGCTCACCGTGCTGCTGCTGTTGTTCGACCGTCCGGCGCTCGTGCTCTTCCTCGGCCCCGACAGTCCGGCGGTAGACATCGCCCGCCACATCCAGTTCCTCGCCAGCTGGAACTTCGTCCTGTTCGGTGTGACCATGGTCATGACCGCCACGATGCGCGCGGGCGGGGCCGTATGGGTACCGCTGCTGATCCTGGTGATCGCGCTCTATCCGGTTCGCCTTGGCTTCTACTACCTCACATACGACTGGCTCGGCGCCGACGCGATCTGGCTGTCGTTCCCGGTGGGCGCGCTGGCCGCGCTGCTGATGGCTTGGTGGGCTTACCGTTACACCGGCTGGCGCGACCAGGCTCGCGCCGAAGGCGAGGAGGAAGCGCGCGAGCAGGCGCAGACTCAAGGCCAGCCGGCTGGCAGGCTCATGCCCGACGTCTGAGCGTCAATGAGGCTTGGGCCTCGCCGGGCCCATCAGCTCAATCAGACGGTTGGCGATCTCCCGCTCGCCGACCACGACATGGTCGACACCGAACTTGCGCAAGTTGTCGACCTCTTCTTCCGAATGGGCGCGAGAGACGATCGTCACCTTCGGGTTCAGCGCCTTGGCCCGGTCCGCGATCGCTCCGCTTTCGAAACCCTCGCGCACTGCGATGATCAGCTTGCTGGCCTGGGCGATCCCGGCCTCTTCCAGCACGGCCGGATCGGCACCATTGCCGATCACTACCGTAAAGCCGTCCGCCAGCGCCGTGCGGGCCACGTCGCCCTGGTCCTCGACCACGATCAGCGCGCCACCTCGCGCTTTCGTTCCGAGCGCCAATAGTCTGCCGACGCTGCCGTACCCGACCAGGATCGCGTGCTCGCGGCGTTCCCGCTCGCGCTCGCGCGCGGCTTCGTCCGCTTCGTCTGCCGCCGCCTTCTTGGCGACTTCCACCCGCCCGGCTACCGCGGCGAACACGAATGGATTGGCAAAGATCGACAAAATCGCTCCGGCCAGGATCAGGTCGCGGCCCTCAGGCGGCAGAATGCCGAGGTTCGCGCCGAGACCCGCTAGAATGAACGAGAACTCACCGATCTGAGCGAGGCTGGCCGAGATCGTCAGCGCCGTGCGGTTCTGGTAACCGAACGCTCTGACGATCGCATAAGCCGCCGCCGACTTGCCAAGCACGATGATCAGCAGCGTTCCGAGCAGCGGCCACGGCTGCTCGACCACCACTCGCGGATCGAACAGCATTCCGACTGAAACGAAGAACAGAACCGCGAACGCGTCGCGCAGCGGCAGCGTCTCCTCGGCCGCTCGCCGGCTTAGCTGCGTCTCGCCCAGGATCATGCCGGCGAAGAACGCTCCGAGCGCGAATGAAACGTCGAAGAAGTAAGCCGCTCCAAACGCCACACCGAGCGCGATCGACAGCACCGCCAGCCGGAACAGCTCGCGCGATCCCGTATGTGCCACCCAATGCAAGGCTCGAGGGATGATCCGGCGCCCGACAATGAGCATGAACGCCATGAAGCCGACGATCTTGAGGACGGTCAGTCCGAACGTCGCGGCGATGCCGCTCCCGCCCACGCTTTGTCCGGAAAGGAGCTGCGCCACCGGTGGAAGCAGGACCAAAGTGACGACCATCACCAAGTCCTCGACGATGAGCCATCCCACCGCGATCCGGCCACGTTCGGTATGTATCAGGTCGCGAACCTGCATCGCCCGCACCAGCACTACGGTGCTTGCCACCGACAGCGCCAAACCGAAGATCACCCCTGCCGAAGCCGACCAGCCCATCGCCAGCGCGAGCGCCAGGCCGAGCAGGGTCGCCACGGAGATCTGTACCATCGCCCCAGGCACAGCGATGTTCTTCACCGACAAGAGATCACGCAGCGAAAAATGGAGGCCGACACCGAACATCAGCAGGATCACGCCGAGCTCGGCCAGTTCATTGGCAAGCGCCGCATCCGCCACGAAGCCTGGCGTGGAGGGCCCGACCAGCACTCCGGCGAACAGATATCCGGCCACGGGCGAAACCCGTAAGCGGTGGGCGATGGTGCCCATGAAGAAGGCCGCGACCAGGCCGATCACTATCGTGGCGATCAGCGGGGTGTGATGCGGCATCCAGGTCTCCCGGCCGGGCGGAGACCCGCCAGACAGTGCAAGGATGCGCTAACCTGCTGGAAATCGGCAAGCCAAGAACGTCGCCGAACGCAGCCGATGCGACAAAAAGTATCTCTCAGAGGCTTGGGAGCAACGCCTTCCGACCGCTGGCCGGAGAGGCAGCGTCTCTACTTTCCTTGCGCACGCCAGCGTTGCACGGTCCGAATGACCCGTTCCTGCTCGCCGCCGCTTTCCCGCCACAACTCGGTGAAGCTGGGATCTTCGGAAGCCGGCCGCCGCGACTCTTCCAGGTTGTCGAAAGAGACACGGATCGGAATCGCGACGCCCTCGCCGCAGATGATGCACTCGCGATTGCGCAGCGCGGGTATGGAATCGAGGAAGCCTCGCGCGCCTTCCGGCATCGCGGCTTTGACAAAGGCTTGGTCGCGGTCGTTGTTGAGGCGCATCGAAATGATCGTGCCGCACTGCGATAGCACGCCTTCGGCCAGATCGGAGGGGCGCTGGGTGATCAGGCCGAGGCTGATTCCGTACTTACGCCCTTCCTTGGCGATACGGCTCAGGATGCGACCGACCGAAGAGCCGTCCGCGTTCTTCTCGTTGGGAACGTAGCGATGCGCTTCCTCGCAGACGAGGAGGATCGGCCGTGTCTTCTCGTCACGTGCCCAGATCGCAAAGTCGAACACCATGCGGCTGAGCACGGCCACGACCGTCGAGGTAATGTCCGAAGGAACACCTGAGACGTCGATGATCGAGATCGGCTTGCCGTTACCTGGCATGCGAAAGATCTTGCCGATGAAGTCGGCCATCGTATCCCCGACCAGCATACCCGAGAACATGAACTGGAAGCGCGGATCGTTCTTGATCTCGTCGATCTTGGTCTTGAGACGCATGTAGGGCGCGCTTGACGTGGCTTTGTCGAGCTTGCCCGCCTCGTCCTGGATCATGTTGGTGAGATCGCTGAGCAGATAGGGAACCGGCGAATCGACGGTGATCTTGCCTAAGCTTTCGGCCAGCCTGTTCTTCTTTCGCGCGGCCAGCAGGCACTTGGCGAGAATGTCCGCATCTTCCTGGCGGTCGTTGCCCGACGTGGTCAGGAACACCTCGCAGTGCTCCTCGAAGTTCATCAGCCAGTACGGCATCTGCAAATTGCCGACGTCGTAGATGACCCCGGTGTGCTGGAACGCGGCCGAATACTCACCGTGCGGATCGATCATCACGATGTGACCTTGCGGCGCGCTCTCGCAGATACGGTGCAGAATCAGAGCGGCGCTGGTCGACTTGCCAGTACCGGTCGAGCCGAGCAGCGCGAAGTGCTTGCCGAGCATGGCGTCGACATAGAGACCGGCGCGGATGTCCTGGGTTGGGTAGACGGTACCGACCTGGATCGAGCTGCGGCCATCGGAGGCGTAGATCTGCCGCAAGTCCTCAGTGGTCGCCGGATAGACCAGTGCGGCGGGAACTGGATACCGCGTCACGCCGCGGCGAAACGCGTGGATCTTCCCGGTCAGCTTCTCTTCCTTGCCCTCGCCCAGAAAGTCGATGTTAGCGAGAATGCCGTTCTCGCTGCGTCGGTCCTGCTTCTGGTTGCGAACGCTGGCAAGCAACCAGCCGTCCTGCGTCTTGATCTTGACCTGGCTGCCAACCTGGCCCGCGAGCGCAATCGACGGATCGACGTCATCCATGCACTCGCTGAGCCGCTGCGGGTCGAGCGCGATTTGCGATCCCGAACCTGCGATCTCCAGCACGACCCCGATGGGCTGGTGGGCATTCTCCGGCATGCTCCGCCGTGCTGCAGCCGAGGCCACGGGCACGGCCCCTGGTTCTTCGGCCGGATTGAAGGTGGTGAAGTGCCTCGGCATCTCGGTCATGCGGGTCGCTCGCTCCTCGTGCATCGCGTCCCGCGTACGAGAGCTGAGGTTAAGATCGCCTCAATACGATCGGACTCGCCAGGTCATACCAGGGCGAAGACACGGCCGGCCAGCCATCCCATCAACAGCGACAGGAAAACCGCGAAGAGGCCGTAGAGGAACGAGGAGTCCTCTGCCTGTTCGGCAACGAAGCGCTCGAACCCCTGCTTTTGCACCTGCACTTCCGCTATGGCCGAGGCGATCACTCGGCCGTCAGCAATGGCGAAAGTCTCTGCGGTGTAGCGGCCCGTAGTCACGTTCGAAGGCACTTCGATGCGCGCTTGGTAAAGCACTCCGTCGCTGATCGTTACGCCGTCGCTGTCCTCCGTGTAGAGTCCTTGGCGGACGCGCAAATCCACAAGTCCGAGGGTAAATCGCGCTTGCTCTTCCGGGTCGATGGCACCGCTTGGCGAAAGCTGAAGGAACCCGAGGCCTAGTTCGTAGATCGCCGCGGTTCGAGCGTCGACGATCTCCTCGATCGGGCGGGAACTGGCGACGGCGAAGAATGACGGCGCAGATCGGAAGGCCGTGCTTTCGGCGTTCACCCAAATGCCGAACTTCTTGTCCTTCTCGCGAACCAGGATCGGTTCGGTCGGCCCCTTCAACACCACGACAATGTCATAAGGCTGCTGGGCGCGGCGCCCCTGCGGATCGAGTATCGCGCCGAACAGCAACAACTCGGTGCCGGTAAACCCCTGCCGAACCCGAATTTCGTGTTGCGACACTTCCGGGACGAGGATGGGATCGCGCTGTCCCGTGAGCGCCACGAGCGCGAGCAGAGCGAGCCATACGCGCGTCATAGCGGCAGCACCGAATAGACCTCGTCAGGCCGGACGCCGAGGCCGAATGCCATGCGCAGCGCTACCGCCAGGACTATGACGGCCAGCAGCAAGCGCAGCAGTTCGGGCTTGGCGAGTTGCGCCATTCGAGTCCCGAGTTGCGCCCCGGTCACCGAGCCTAGCAGCAACAATCCGGCGAGAACGATATCCACTGCCCTGGTGGTCAGGGCATGCATCATCGTCGCCGCTATGGTGACAAAGAGTATCTGGAACAGCGAAGTGCCGACCACCACGCTGGCACTCATGCCGAGAATGTAGAGCATCGCCGGAACGAGCAGGAACCCGCCTCCGACTCCCATCAGCATCGTCAAGATTCCGATCACCACGCCCATCAGGAGCGGCGCCAGCGGAGAGATATAGAGTCCTGAACGATAGAACCGCCAGCGCATCGGCAGACTGGCGACGAGCGGATGATGCCGTCGCTTCGCGGCCCGCGGTCGGTCTCCGCCGCGGTTTTGTCGAAGAGTTTGCAGGCTTTCGCGCGCCATCAAAGCACCGATCGTTCCCAGCAAGAGGACGTAAAGGATGTTGATGACCGTATCGATCTGACCGAGTGATTCGAGCAACCGGAACAGAAGCGCGCCGATCGCTGCGCCGATCACGCCGCCAGCCACGCCGACCGCTCCGATCTGGTAGTCGACGCCGCCACGCTTGGTGTGAGCGAAGACCCCGGAGACGCTTGCGCCCGTCACCTGCGTTGCACTCGAGGCTGCCGCGACGGTTGGCGGAATGCCGTAGAAGATCAGCAGTGGTGTAGTGAGGAAGCCTCCGCCGACGCCGAAGATGCCGGACAGAATCCCCGTGGCTGCACCCAAGAGGACGATGACCAACCCGTTTACCGCCAGGTTTGCGATGGGGAGGTAGACGTCCATGCCTTGGCCTAACCCAAGGATGGAGCGGATTGAAGTTGCGCGACTCAGAAACCCGCAGAAAGCGTGAGCGCGGGTCCGCTTGAAGGTGCCGCATCTCCGGCGACACGAAACCGGTAGTCGGCTGCCAGCCGGCCACGTCCAACGGACAGCGGGAAGGAAACCGCAACAGTGGGACCGATGTCCAGCCGCGAGGCTCCCTTCTGGGCGCCGCCCCAACCGCCCGCGCCGGCGCTCAGTTCAACGCCGCCGCCAGAGCGATGGACCAGTCGCTCGACGCGGGCTTGGCCGTCGATGAAGGCCGTAGCGTACTTTCCGCCAACGTAACCTGCCTGAGCGTAAGCTTCGAGACGCGTTTCCATCGGCAGTGGCAATTGCGGGAGTTCGGTGACGGCGAAGGCAGCCGGTCGAACGATGGTCTCACCGCCTGTTTCACCGGCCCGCGCCTCGGCGGCGAACCGGACCGGCAGCGCGCTTATCGCGCGTGTCGACACCCCCGCGGCGACTTCCTGTTCGCGAGGGCCCGACAGAGCCGCGCTGGCGCGTAGATAAGCCAGCGGCCGCAATGGGCTTCGCGGCACCAGATTATAGCGCAACACACCGCCGGCTTGGCTTCGGCCATAGCTGGGCTGTGCGGTGGCGAGTGGACCGACCGAGCCCCCGCGCACCAGGAGCCAGGCATCGCCCGACCAGCGGCGCGCGGAAGGCTCGATCGCTGGTCCCGGTATAGGCATCGGAGCAGCCAGCGATGAGGAAGCCACATCCGCGAGGAACAGCGCTGTGGAAACGGATGACCCCGATCGTGACGGGCTGAGTTGTTGAAGCAGGGCGCCGGATGGTGTGCTTCGCGAGGGCGCAGAAACTTCGTTGCCGCCGCCTATCGGGAATTCAGCGGGGCCGAGTGCGGCGACGCCTGATCCCAAACTGAATGTCCTGCGCGTCGACAGGTCGGTATGGACAAGGACAGCGCGTACGACGGGTCGCGGCTTCGACCCGTTCGTGTCCAACTTAGGCCGTTGCTCCATTTTGGCTATGGCGGACGTGCTTTCGGGTTCGGCAAAAGGCGACTGCCACAGCGATGCGCGTGCGCCGACCCATGCGACCAACAGCGCAGTCAGCACCACCAATGGCCGGCCGCGGCCTCGGGCGGGAGTCATCTCGGAGGGGTCTGCTGCAGCGCCATCAGGGGATGGGCATCGTGATGTGTCTTGTCCCACTCCGGCTTCGCGCCGAGGAGCGGTCGCGCATAGGCAAACATTGCACGGCGCCCCGCCAATATCGCGATGTAGTTCGACACCACCACCCGCGGCATGGCTCGAACGCCTTCACGCCAGCCGTACTCTTGCGCGGTGAATCCGAAGCGCATCCCAAGACGCCATAAGAGGCTAAGCATGTTGGCCACGAGCAGAGCTTCCAGCAGCGGGTCGCTTCGCCAGGCTGGAAGCAGGCCCAGCAACCCGAACGTCCACACGGTCACGGCGAGGATCAGTAGGACGTATCCGGTAAACAGCACCAAAGCTGTCAGCGGTCCGCGGCGATCGCGAAGTCTCATCCAGCGTTCGCCGATGCCGCCTTGCCAGCCGAGCCGGTCCCAACCCTGCAGGGCAATGCCGTGTATCCAGCGCGCCTTCTGCCTCACCGCCTGCCGGACCGTCCCAGGAAAGCAGGCGCGCGTGGCAACCAGGCGCCCGTCTTCGCCGCGCGCCCGCAGAAAGCGGGTACGTCCTCCCGCGGCCTTGATGCGCAAGCCTAGTTCGTAGTCCTCGGTGAGGGACTCGACAGAGAACGGCCCGTCCCCACCTGCTGCCATCACCCGCAGGACGGGGCGGGCGATCGCGCAGCCCACACCGGCAGACGGCACTGCCGCCGCAAGCGCCTGACGAACAAGCATCGTTTTCCCGTGGTCCTCGGCAAATTCGTCGCAATAGTGGCTCCCGACCCAGCGGGATGTCGCCTGCACTTCGGGCAAGACCGGCAACTGGAGGAACTCGGCATCGTCCAAGGCCTGGTCGAACAACGCCAATGCGGCCGGGTCCACCATGTCCTCGGCATCGTGCAGCACGACCATGCGGGCATGATAACCGCAACGAAGCTCGTCCCGTTCGAGAGCGGCGTAGAGATTGTTGAGACAGTCGGCTTTCGTGGTCGGACCGTTGTGATCATGCACGATCACATGCACCCGCGGGTCGCCGGCCGCCCCGCGCCGCGCTGCATCGGCGGTGTCGGGATCGTTGGCGTAGCAGCCGACAAAGATGCGCAGCTCATGGTGCGGCCAGGCGGTTAGGGCATGCGCAACCGTAAACTCGATCACCTCCGCTTCTTGCCAAGCGGGGATGAGCACGGCGGCGCGTCCGGAAAGCGGCCGAGCGGCCAATGCAGCGCGGCTGATGGCTCGGGTTCGGACCCTCCCTGTCAGCCGCAACCAGATCCAAGTGAGGTCCACGGCGAATTCGTCGATGGCGCCCAGCAGGAAGAATGCGCCCGCGAACAGCAGCAACTCGTGCTCGGCGAGCGCAAGCCACTCGAACGGCGACAAATGCCCCATATTCCCTCCCCCGAGGTAGGTAACCACCTAAGGGAAAGGTCTCACAGTGTGGAGGAATGCTGCAAGTTCAAATAGATCCGTTACGGATCGTTGTCCCAACTTTGGACAAGAGATGTCTGGGATATCGGGTCCCGAATGGCTTCAGCGGCCGCGTCAGTCCCGCTTGGCGACCGGGGCGTCTTCGCCGAGATCCTGGAACCACGCCTCGACCGGCCCGCTCAGCTTGAGCGTAAGGGGCTTGCCACGGCGGTCCATCGTCTTGCCCGCCTGCACGCGCACCCAACCCTCGGAGATGCAGTACTCCTCTACATTGGTTCGCTCGGCCCCCTTGAAGCGGATGCCGACGCCGCGCTGCAGCAGGTCGCCATCGAAATGCTCGCTGGAAGGGTCGATCGCCAACCGGTCGGGCGGGAGGTCGGCTGCGCCGGTTTGCTCAGGAGTCTGGTCGCTCATGACGCGCGCTTAGCCGCGCTGCGGTGAAAATCAATCCGGAGCTGGCGTTTGGCCAGGGGTTCGTCCCGGCTGCGGCTGAATCTCATCGGGCGCGTTGCCGGGGCGGTCGAAATCTCCTTGTCCGGGGGCGACTTCGTCGGGGGAGCGTTCCGGCACGTCGCTATCTCCCTGACCAGGTACGATCTCATCCGGTTGCTGCCCGGGGAAATCGCGGTCGCCGCCACCGGACATCGAATTGCCCGACGCACCATCGAAGAGCACTTCGTCTTCGCCGGAGCGGTTGAAGTGCGCGGGTTGCGATCCGGGCGCATCGCTGTCGCCATTGTCCAGCGCCAATTCCGCGGCGTCCGAGGCGTCGGCGTTGCTCTCGATGACCGGCGGCGTCGCTGGCGGGACGGTAGGCTGACCGTAGTTCTCACTGGCATAGGACTGATCAATCATGGGGAAATTCCTTTCCCCGGACCAACGCCGGGCAGCCCGGCGCTGTTCCATTCCGGTCACCGCCCCGCCGTACCGCTTGCCCTTTCCGCCGTGCGCTCGTAAGGGCGCCTCTTCGTTTTTCGCGGGCTTAGCGGCCCGCAGGGATCGTCGGGCTTGCGGGCGTGGCGGAACTGGTAGACGCGCTGGATTTAGGTTCCAGTATCGCAAGAT
>CAYTPY010000063.1:0-12033 GCA_964439725.1 uncultured Erythrobacter sp.
CCTTCGCGGCGAGGTCCGCGCCGGTCTCGATGCCGAGGCGGGCCATCTTCTCGGCCCCGCGGGGGCCGATCCCGTGGAAGCGCCGCACCGGCAGCCCGGCGACGAATGCCGCGCCTTCGCCGGGCCGGATCACGCAGAGGCCGTCGGGCTTGTTCTGGTCGCTGGCGAGCTTGGCGAGGAACTTGTTGTACGAGACGCCGGCGCTGGCGATGAGCCGGGTGTCTTCGCGGATGCGCTGGCGGATCAGCTCGGCGATACGCGTGGCGGAGCCGATGCCGCGCTGGTCCTCGGTGACGTCGAGGTAGGCCTCGTCGAGGCTCAGCGGCTCGACGTGCGGGGTGTAGTCGCGGAAGACCGCGCGGATCTGCTGGCTCACTTCGCGGTAGGCGTCGAAGCGGCCCTTGCAGAAGATGAGGTCGGGGCACAGCCGCTTGGCCGTCAGCGAGGGCATCGCCGAGCGCACTCCGAACTTGCGGGCTTCGTAGCTGGCGGCCGCGACCACGCCGCGTCCGCTCGAGCCGCCGACCGCTACCGGCTTGCCGCGCAGCTCCGGATTGTCGCGCTGCTCCACGCTGGCGAAGAAGGCATCCATGTCGACATGGATGATCTTGCGAAGGCCGAGCGCGGGCTCTCCCTCTTCGTCGTCCAGGGGCGATGAAGTCGACATGGTTTCAATCTAAACATTGTGCGGTTCGGAAACAGGAGGCAAGGCGCGCGGTCTTATGACGACCCTTACAGCCTCTCACGACAAACGCAGCATCGGCCAGCGCGAGCTGGTGGTGATGGTGGCCTTGCTGATGAGCCTGAACGCGCTCGCCATCGACGGCATGTTGCCGGCGCTCGGCGACATGGCGAGCGAGATGGGAGTGATCGAAGGCAACCAGCGGCAGTTTGTCGTGGCGGTCTACTTGCTGGCGAACGGGCTCGGCTGCCTAATTCCGGGTGCCTTTGCCGACCGGTTCGGACGGCGGCCGCTGCTGCTGCTCAGCCTGGCGTCCTACCTCGTGTTCTCGCTGCTGATCGCGCTGGTCAACAACTTCACCCTGCTGCTGGCCTTGCGCGGTATCCAGGGCGTGCTGACCGCCGGGCTCATGGTCGTGCCGACTGCGATCATCCGCGACCAGTATGAAGGCGACCGGATGGCCCGGTTGATGAGCCTGGTCAGCGCGGTGTTCATCGCCGTACCGGTGGTCGCGCCCAGCCTGGGGCAAGCGGTGCTGTGGTTCGCCGGATGGCGTTGGATATTCGTCGTGTTGGCGGGCTTGTCGCTGCTCGCGATCGGCTGGGTCTACCTGCGGCTGCCGGAGACGCTCGACCCGGACAACCGGCAAGTGATCAACCTGCCGATCATCACCCGCAACATGCGGGTGGCGCTGATCAACCGCGCCTCGATCGGCTATGTTCTGGGAACGATGCTGCTGATCGGCGCGGTGTTCGGCTATGTGAACAGCGCGCAGCAGTTGATCGGCGAACATTTCGGCGTAGGCGACGCGTTCCCGCTGGTCTTCGGGGGCACGGCGGCGATGATGGTCGTATCCAACATCATCAACTCGCGGATCGTCGAGCGGTTCGGCGCGCGGCGCGTCTCGCATGCCGGGGTGCTGGTGTTCATCGTCGTCAGCATGGTGCAGGTCTGGGCTTCCCACTACCGGCCCGACAGCCTCTACTGGTTCATTCCGCTGATGGCGACGAATCTCGCGCTGCTCGGCTTCCTGGGCGCCAACTTCGGTTCGATCGCGATGCAGCCGTTCGCCGCTATTGCGGGCGCGGCCAGCTCGATCCAGACCTTCTTCCGGATGTTCGGCGCAGCTTTGGTCGGGTTGGTAATAGGACAGGCTTACGACGGCACGGCGCGGCCGTTCGCCCATGCGCTGCTCATCTGCAGTGTCGGCGCACTGCTGCTGGTTCTTTACAGTGAGCGCGGCAAGCTGTTTCGCCGGCTACACCCGCCCAGACCTCGCGACCCCTGATCCGGCGCGTAGCCCTTACAAGCAGAAAGACGCCTCAGTCTGACCGCCGCATCGACTGATGCGGTGAGTCTTCCGGAGGCGTCTTTGCCTGTTGCGTGCGGGGGGCCGAACCGACAATCGCAGATCGATCCCCGCGCGCTTAGTCTTCCTTGCCGGCGACGCCGTAAGTAATCGCGGCGTTGCGGGTCTTCTGGAACTCGGGAACGGTCATGCCCTTGAACGCGGCGTAGATGTCGATGTTGCCGATACCGGTGACCGCGCCGAGCTTCTCGAGCATGAAGAAGATCACGCCGTAGTGGATCATGCCGATCCAGTCGCGCTCGCGCACCAGGCGCCGTTCCTCGTCGGTGAGGCCGGCTTCGAGCATCGTCGCTTCTTCGTCCTCGCGGAACTTCTTGCGCACCGCGGGATCCGTCAGCGAGTGGAGGAAATGGTTGAGGCGGAAGCCCTTCACGCTGCGCTCGATGGTGAAGGGATAAGTGCCTTCCATCTGATCGGCACCTTCGTAGTCCCACATAGCCCGCTCGCGCGTCTTGGCGGGATCTTCGACCGGCGGATCCTTCGAAACTTCCTCGAAGATCATCGTCGCGATCGGCGTCATTGAGGGGAGGAAGTAGGTCTTGTGCGTGACCTCCACTTCCTCGCTGAGCGCGCCGCGCATCATCATCCACATGACGACTTCGGCGCCTTCCCAGCCGCCGCGGCGAGCGAGCTCGGCGATCGGCAGGTCGAGCAGGCTTTCGGGATCCTTCTCGAGCCGTTCCATGAACTCGTGGTCCCACTCGGGATTGTTGAATCCTGCGGCTTCGCCGTGGACCTGGTGGCTGAGCCCTCCGGTGCCGGCGATCGCGACCTTGATGTCCTTGGGGTACGAGAGGATCGCCTGGCGTAGGCTCTTTCCGAACTTCCAAAACCGGCGTGCGCTCGGCAGCGGCACGGTTAGCACGCCGCAAACGACCGGCAGCAGCTTGGTCGCCCAGCCGCCCTCGTCATGATCGACCATGACCGAGAGAGGCGAGAACGCGCCGTGATCGAGGTTCTTGCCTTGGAAGTAAGACAGGTCGAACTCGTTGGCGACCATGACACGGGCGACATGCGCGGCGAATTCCGGATCGCCCTTGATCGCCGGGATGTCGCGCGGGCCACCGCCTTCGTCGGCGGGGCCGAACTCTTCGCCCACGCCGAGCGCGAAGTGGCTGTAGTGGTCGAAGAACGCAGTCATGTGGTCGTTGTAGATATAGACCAGGACGTCCGGCTGCTTCTCGCGAAACCACTCCTGCACGGGCTCATAGCCTTCGAAGATCGGCTTCCAAACGGGATCGTCGAACTTCTTCGCGTCCTTGGCGAAAGCGATGGTGGGAGTGTGCGACGTGGCGACGCCGCCGACGATGGTTGCCATGATGCGGACCTTTCCTCTCACCCCGCGCAGTCGGGCGCGAGGACATCTATTCTCTTTGCATGATGCATGCGGGGCTGCCTTGCGACAAGTCAATTTCCGGATAGACGAAGTTTTCACATATCCGAAACGAAACGGGCGGAGCAACTTTCGCCGCTCCGCCCGCTTGCATGGCTTGCCGGGCTGGGCCCGGATAGGCTCAGCTCAGATGCTTGGAGACTGCCGCCGTCATCTTGAACATCGAAATCTGATCGCCGCCGATCACCGCGCCGAGCTTGGCGTCAGGGTTGATCATGCGCTTGTCCTTTGAATCCTGCAGGTTGTTGGCCTTGATGTGCTCCCACACCTTGGAGGTCACCTGCGCACGCGTCATCGGGCCTTTGCCGACCACGCTTTCAAGTTCCGGCGACAGGGTCACCGGCTTGGTCAGCGCATTGTTCTTGGCGGCCATACAATAAGTCCTTTCCTCTTGCTCAACTGAACGCCGAGTTAGCCCCCGTCGTCCTCATCCCAGTCTAGACCGTCTTCATCGCTGCGCCCATAGGTTCCGGTCAAGACCGTAGCACCGACGATGTGTCCTTCGATCGCTTCAAGAACGTCATCGCGCGTGGCACCGGGCCGCAGCGGGAGCGATTGATCGACCGCGAACAGTTGAAATACGTAATCGTGTGGGTCGTGACCCGTCGGCGGATCGGGCAGCAGCCATTCCGAGTTGCCGAATGCGTTCTTGCCTACGCGGGGAGGCGCTTCGCCTTCGAGGAGCTTGCCTTGCTGCGGCGCAAGGCCCCAGACCAGCCAATGGCAGAACGGTTCAGCCGTCGGCGAATCCGCGTCTTCGACGATCAGCACCAGTTCCTCGGTACCGGCCGGCGGTGCCGTCCACTCGAGCGGCGGCGCGACGGCGTCCTCTTCGTCGGCGGTGAAGCTGGGGTCGAGCGGCTCATTGTTCTGGAACGCTGCCGATCGCAGGGTGAAGCCATCTCGATTCAACAGGCCTTCACCACCGAGACGAGCGATAGCGAGCTTGCCGTGTCCGGCGCGCACATTGCGCAGCGCCTTGCCAAGCCAGGCGGGGACGTGTTCGAGCATTCGCGGCCACTTCTCTCTTGCGCCGTGTGAGAGGCGCCTGTGCCTGTGCCCCCGTCCTATGGCAAGGGCACTCGTGCATGAACTGTGAAGGATTTCCGGTGGGGTGAGGGCGCGGCGGCTCGTCGCAAGCAGTGTCAGCCGAAGCGGAAGGCCGAAACCGCGCCGCCGAGCACGACTTCCCCATAGTCCCGCGTGCCAGGCTGCTCGGACGCCCCGGCGGCAATCATCAGCGGCAACAGGTGTTCCTCGCGAGGATGGCATAGCCTTGCGAAAGGCGCCTGGCTCCATCGAGCGAGCCGCCCGGCGCGATCCGGTGCCGGAGCTTCGGCGGCTTCGAACAGCCACTGATCGAACTCCTGCGAGGGGGCCGTCACCCGCGGATCGCCCATAGCGCGCAAGTTATGAAAACTCATGCCGGAGCCGAGCACCAGAACGCCCTGCTCACGCAGCGGTGCCAGCGCCCGTCCAGCCGCGACATGCAGCGCGGGATCGAGCGAGGCATGGAGCGACATCTGCACGACCGGGACATCCGCTTCCGGAAAGGCAACCTTGAGCGGGACGAATACGCCATGGTCGAAGCCGCGCTCCGCATCGATCGCACTCGGAAGGCCAGCCTTCTGGAGCAGCTCGTAGCCACGTTGGGCCAACCATGGCGCGGTCGGCGCGGGCCAAGTCAGCTCATAGGTTTCCGGCGGAAAACCATAGTAATCGAAAATCAGGCCCGGGTGGGCCGACGCTCCGGTGAAAGCGAAGGTCGGTTCTTCCCAATGTCCTGAAACGACCA
Organism: uncultured Erythrobacter sp.; assembly: GCA_964439725.1. Taxonomy (GTDB): domain Bacteria; phylum Pseudomonadota; class Alphaproteobacteria; order Sphingomonadales; family Sphingomonadaceae; genus Croceibacterium_A. The sequence goes on from CAYTPY010000063.1 coordinate 5,240, forward strand.
AAATGGCGCGTGGCCGTTCGGGCAATGTGGCGGCAAGACCGCGCAGGTAATCACCCATCCGGATCCAGGTGTTCTGTGGATCGGGCATGAAGAAGCACGGGCCGCCGCCGTGCGGGATGAACAGGCTGGGCTGGGTGGCGGGATGGGCATTGTCGCTCATCCCGCCGATATGGGGAGTTTACGCGCCGCCGCCAGTATCGCCAGCCGAAGCGCCCGTGCCTGCCGCACCTGCGCCGCCTGCGGTCTGCGCCAGTTCACGTGCGTGCTCGAGGTGACCCTCGACGACTGGCGCCGTCTGCTCGGCAAAAGCCTGGAGAGGGCCGGCCGTGCCGGACTGGGCCTGGGTCTGCAGGAGACTGAGCGCTTCCTGGTGAGCCTGAACCTGCTGCTCCGCATAGACACTGTCGAAGTTCGTGCCCGCGTTGCGCAGGGCATCGAGCTGCTGCTGATGCCTCGGAAGCATTGCGGCGGGAACCGTCACGCCGGCTTCGCCTGCTGCCGTGCGCAGGTTATTGCTCGAAGTGGTATGGTCTTCGACCATCTGCGCGCCGAAGTCCTTGATCGCTTGGTCCTGGCCCATGTCCTGCGCCAGGCGGCCAGCTTCAATCTCGTACATATCGCTCGAAGCGGCCATCTCGACGAAACCCTGGGGTGTCGCCGGGTCGGGTTCCGCCATCGGTTCAGCCACCGCTAAATCATTCGCCTGGGTATCTACTGTGGCTTGATCCGCATCATTGCTTTGGCCGCAAGCCGCGAGCGCCAAGGCGCTGGCGAGGCCGATAAACAGCTTAGCCTTCATGTCGTCGTCTCCTCTTGGGGGGCGAGCATGCAACCATGGAGTTCGTGCGCGGTTCCGCCGCACGGCCACATTTTCGCCCGAAACGAAGACTTCCGGATAGCTAGGGGTTCTCGGGCCCTTCGAATGGGCGTCGGTCGCTCCAGGCGCACCCGCTGCGGGTCTCGTCGCCGATCTCCAGCGTGACCGCGAAAGGATATGTCCGGTCGCTCATCCCGTCGCTGCAGCCGAGCGGCGTCACCGTCATATCGAACGAGGCATCGCCTAGCCGGCCGCTGAACGATATCCCGCCGCGGCCCGCGAAGCGCTCGACCTCGATGGCAGTGCCGTCCTGGTCGTCGGGCGTCGAATAACGCAGTGTATTGCCATTCACCTCGCCGCCCCAGAAAGGTTCGGTGCCCGTGAAGCGCAGCACCTCGTCCTCGGCAATGCCGTCATATGGCTCGGTTCCGTCGGAGTTGCCGGGAAGTACGCCGTCGGCTGCTCCGTTCTGTGGTTGGCAGGCCGCTAGCAATGAGGCGGCTGCACACGCCAGCCCGATCCCGATCGATCTCATAAGGTCCTCCATCAGCCGCACGTTGGTTCCCTATGGAACGGCAGTGTGCAGGTTGCATTGCTCCTAGGAAGGAGTAGCCTCGCAAGCCAATGCGCACCATCGCGAAATGGGGTCTGGTCATCGTTGCCGGTGGTCTCGTGCTGGGAATGTGGCTCGGCACCGCGACCTCGCCCGTCATGAAGGACATCGCGGGGGAGACGAGCTCCTGGCGTCCGGGTAACGGCAGTAAGCGTGCAGCGCAGCCGCCGGCCTTCGCCGAGCCAGCGCCGCCCTATCTCGCCGGAGGTTACCGTCCCAACCTCGACTATGACGCAGAGGTCTGGGGTCTGCCGATCTCCGCCGACGAACTCGGCCCGCTCTATGCCGCGCCGGACACCGCGTTTGTCGGTGACTACCCCGATCCCGGCTCGCCTCCGAATTCCGGGGCGTTGATCGAGGCCGATGACGCCGCGCGCGCGGCTGAAGACGCGGCCCAGGATGCTGCGGAGGCGGCGGCCAAAGCGCCGAGTTCCCAGCCCGGGCCACGCGAAGTTCGCAAGTCCGATCTGGCTCGTTCCGGGCTTTACTGACCGGCGGACAGGGCGTGTGACGGAACGCTTGGGTTCATCGACCCGTTTCCGGCCCCTATGAAGATGACGAGGCCGCCCCGCACCCCGATCGTGCTCCCAAAGCCTCTGGGCCGGCGGCTCGATGCCATGGCTGCGGAGCTGATGACTCCACCGGGCATGACCATCGACTTCACCCAGCCTACCGGCGAGGCGGCATTGTCGGATCCGGGTTCGGTGAGCTGGCAGGTCTTCAAGAACCCGATTGCTCTGTTCGTGGGCGGAGTGGCCGCCGTTCTGCTCGAGCTGGCCGAGCCGCGGGTGCGCGACGGGGTTTGGCAGCACAGCACCTTTCGCGAGGATGCACTGACCCGGTTGCAGCGCACTGGTATGGCGGCGATGGTCACCGTCTACGGCGCCCGGAGCGTGGCGGAAAAACTGATCGCCGGAGTGGTCCGCGCACATGGGCGGGTGTCCGGGACGACGCGCGAAGGAGAGCCATACGAGGCGAACGATCCTGACCTGTTGCTCTGGGTGCAGACGACCGCCACCTTCGGCTTCGTCGCCGCCTATAGCCGCTACGTCCGCGCGCTCACGCCTGCCGAGTTGGACCGCGCGGTGGCGGAAGCGGCGCCGGCGGCGCGTCTTTACGGCGTGAGCGAACCGCCGCGGTCGTGGAGCGAACTGGAGGCCGTCTTCGCCCAGTGGGATGATCGGCTCGTGCCCGCTCCCGAGATCGCCGAGTTCCTGTCGATCATGCGCGAAGTCGATGCGTTTCCAGCCTTGGCCCGTCCGTTGCAGCCCTTGCTGCTGAAAGCGGCGGTGGCGCTGCTGCCGCCGCACCTGCAAGCCCGGCTAGGCTTGAACGACGCGGCGTGGCGGTTGCGGCGATGGGAGCGCGCTGTGATTGGCGCCAGTGCCCGCGCGAGCGACAGGCTGGTCTTGCGGTCCGCACCGCCGGCGCAGGCGTGCCGCCGCCTCGGACTTCCGGATGACTGGCTCTACCGGCCGGCTGGGCGGCCAGCACGGGGCTCGCGCGCGACGTCGGGGCGGCAGGCCGCCAATTGAAGCGGTGATGTAGACCGCGTTAGCGGTCAGGAGTCATCCAGCATCCTCCCAAGCACGCGGACTGTGCAGCGATCAGGTCTGCGGTCGAGCCCGCGCGGGACGATCAGCGTCGCGGTGTCGCCGGTGCATAGGCTGGACGGCCCGCGCGGGTCGAGCGCGATCGCGTGGCTCCAGTCGAGCTCTGGGCAACTGCCGAAGGTTTCCAGCAGGAATCGCTCGCGCACGCCGGTGCTGATGTAGATGCGGTCTCCCCGTCGCCCATCGGGCGCATCGCCGAAACCGTTGATCTGGCGCGAGAAGAAGCATTGCCGATCGGTCGAAAGCCCGGCGATCGGCTCGGGCTGTTCTTCGACCGAAGCGCAGGCTGCGACGACCAAGGCGGCGCAGGACAGGGCGGTAGTGCGAAGGATCATAGCGGCATTTCCTTCGAGGGCTCTCCGGACCGATCGGGCCGGGTTGCCGGGGTGGGCGCTAACCCGGTCGTTGATCCGTCTTGCCGAAATGCGTGTCGAGCCGCGAGAGCATCTTGCTCGAGGCTTCGCGCGCCGCTGCGTCGAGGTCGGCGGCTTCGGCAGTGACGGTGAGGGGATCCCCACTGCGAGGACGCGCTTCGATCATGCAGCGAATGTCGGCGCCGCCCCTCGGCCCGTTGATATCCCCGAAATGCACTTCCAGTCGCGTCAGCCGGTCCTCGAACCTGCCGAGACGTTCGCGAAGATGCGCTTCGACGCGCTCGGCGACGTTCTCGGTACCCATCAAGGTGCTGTTGGTATTGAACTGAATGTGCATGATGAAGGTCGGTGCTCCTGGTCGTTGGGGTGCGTAAGGCCAACCAGCCGGAGGGAGCAGAGGTTCCCTGCCGTGTCGGTGTGTAAGGGCTACATCTTCTCGCCGGGTAGCTCGCTCGCCTGGCGTACCCAGCTTGCGAATTGATCGCCGAGTTCGTCGCCTTGGTGGACGTGGTGGTACCGCACGGCCGGGTGTTTCGAGGTCTCCTGCGGCGGCGGCGAGAGCAGGGCACCTTGGAAGAACGTGACTTTCACGTAGCGATCGAAGCAGTGGAAGGAGAGGAACCAGCAGTCCTTCTCGATCCCGTAGAACGGCGAGTTCCACTTCACCGCCTTGCACACGCCAGGGACCTGCTGCGAAACGATCGCGTCGATCTGCCGGCAGGCCGCGTTCTTCCAGCCTCCCGGTCCTGAGTCGGGCACCGCGTCGAGAAAGGCGCGAACCGGCTCTTCCCCGTAGCCTTTCGGGATCTGCGGATTACCGCCGGAGAGAAGCTTGGGTTTCTCTGCCATCGCCCGCATGCTAGCCCCCGCGAGCCGAAGCGCAACCGGGGACAGCCGCCGTTTTGACTTGTCGGCAGGCTCGCGGCCAGGCCATGCTGGGCGCATGATCTGCCTTCCACTCTCCACTCGCGCCCTCCCGATCGTGCTGGCCGGACTTCTGCTAGCGGCGTGTTCGGCAGGCGAGGACGAGGCAAGCGATCCGCAGGACGCGTTCTTTGCCGCGCTGTCGGGCCATTGCGGCAATGCCTACGCGGGACAGCTGGTATCGGACCCGGCGGCGGACGCGGACATGGCCGGACGGGCGATGGTGATGCACGTGCGCGAATGCAGCGACGAGCGCATCGCCGTGCCGTTCCATGTCCAGCAGGCGGACGGTAGCTGGGACCGCTCGCGCACTTGGCTCATCACCCGCACCGACGATGGCCTGCGGCTGAAGCACGATCACCGCCACGAGGACGGCAGCGCCGACGACGTCACGCTCTATGGCGGCGATACCGCCGATGGCGGCACGGCGCGGGCGCAGGACTTCCCGGTCGATGCCGAGAGCGTGGCGATGTTCCGCGCCAACGGCCTCGACCAGTCGGTGAGCAATGTGTGGCGCGTGGAAGTGGATCCGGCCGGCGCGGAGGATGCGCGCTTCGCCTATCAACTGTCGCGCGCCGACCGGCTGTTCCGGGTGGAATTCGACCTGACCACGCCGGTGACGCCGCCGCCTGCCCCTTGGGGGTGGTGAGGCGGCCCAGGCCCGCCCGGCAAAGCGCGACCTATGCGGCAGGAGCGAGGTGCTGGCGGAACCAGTCGGCGAGTTCATCTTGGGTCAGTTCGCCGGCCGCGAGCGCCAGGATCGCTACGACCAGTTCGGCATCGGTCGCCTCCAGGGTGTGGCCGTTGAGACCGAGGAAGGTTTCCGCAACGACCACCGCCGTGCGCTTGTTGCCGTCGACAAACGGATGGTTGCGCGCGATGCCGAAGGCGTAAGCTGAGGCAAGCGCTGCGATGTCCGGCTCGCCGTAGTCAGCGAGATTGCGCGGCCGCATCATCGCGCTCTCGAGCGCACCCGCGTCGCGTACTCCCTCACCGCCGCCGTGCTCGGCCAGCTGCTCGGCATGCGCCGCGAGCGCCACTTCGGTCGCGATCCAGGTCCAGGCGTGCATCACGGTAGGGAGGCTACTTCGCCAGTTCGCGCAGCGCTCGCTTACGCCGCGCCATGACCTCGCGCGCCGCCGCCATCTGCGCCTCGAAGTCCGGCTCCTCGACCGAAAGCTCGATCCCGCGCGGAGTGGTGACGACCGACAGGCTCTCGCCGACTTCGGCGCCGAGCTGCGCCAGCACTTCCTTGGGCAGGATGATGCCGGCGGAGTTGCCGATCTTGGTGATCTTCAGTGCGGTGTTCATACAGATGTTATAACGCGGTTGATCCGCTGCCGTCAATCCGGCCCCGCGGCGCGAAGCGGGGACAGTGGCGCTCGGCCCGCGGGAGGTCTATGGCGGAGCGGGGCATTCCGCCCCGTTGGAAACTCCCATGGCCAAAGGCCAGAAGAAGTCTAACCGCGAAGCGCGCAAGCCGAAAGCGGAAAAGCCCAAACAGAACGCCTCCAACCCGAGCCTGAAGCCAGGCGGGATCAAGGGGCTGGAGAACATGAAGAACAGCTGAGACCGGAGCGTCAGCGGTTCTTCTGGCGCTCGAGCTGCGCCGCGATCGCCTCGTCCAGCTCGGCGATGCGAAGCCGCTCCGGCGTGTCCTTGGCGAGGCCCTTGAGCCGGCAGGTCGCCCACAGCGACTTGCGCTCCGACTGCAGCGCCTTGAGATAGAGATTGGCCATGGCGGCTCCTTCCGCGGCCCATATGGGTCGCGGGACCCGCGATGGCCAGCCGACATCCGCGCGGCCGCTTACTTGGCCATGAAGCAGACCGCCTCGATCTTGTTGCCGTCGGGATCGCAGACGAAGGCGCCGTAATAGTTGGCGTCGTATTCGGGGCGCAGGCCGGGGGCGCCGGCGTCGCTGCCGCCGTGAGCGAGCGCGACGCGGTAGAACTCGTCCACTTGCGCGCGGCTCTCGGCGACGAAGCAGACATGAACCCCGTTGCCGACGCTGGCCGGCTGGCCGTCGACCGGCTGCTCGAGGCTGAAGCCGACCATCGCCGCGCTGTAATCGACCGACCCGCCGCGCCGCTTGCCCTCACCGATGCCGAGCACCGCGAGGACCGGATCGTAGAACGCAGCGGCGCGCTCCGCGTCGTTGGTGCCGAGAGAGACGTGGCTGAGCATGGGCTGGGGAACGCGCGAGGGGGCGTGTGGGATCCGTTTACTTGCCGCTTACTAAGGTTTGTTAAGCCGCCCCCATGCTGGCCGACCTTCTCGCCTTGCTCGACAAGCCGCTGCTCCTGCTGGTGGTGATGACCATCGGCGGGGCGATCGGGATCGCCATCGAGAATGCCTTCAACCGGATCGAGCGCGAGAGGCGCAAGGCCTACTGGCGCGGGCGCAACGCCGGGAAAGGCCGGTTCGGCAAAGCGGAGCGCAAGATCGCGCCCGC
>CAYTPY010000064.1:0-1441 GCA_964439725.1 uncultured Erythrobacter sp.
CGTTCCGGCAAACACCGCTCCGCCTTCGCGCGTACTAGGTGCGGTGGCGCATACCTCGAGCCAATCTGCGGAGACGTCGATGAAGATCGTACGGCGAAGGGGGCGGCGGCGCGAGCGGCAGCACGGGTACAGGTCGCGGCGGTGGCAACGACGCTAGAGGGAGCCGGTCGGCTTCGAAGAAAAAGTCGCCTCCCAAAACTGGCAACCGACAGGACCCATCCGGGCAAGTCCAACTAGGACACACGCTTAGCTGAACTACGATGGCGTCGACGCTCTCACGCAATCAGATCGGCCTGCCCTGCCCATCGGCAATGCGGGCTATAAGCGTGCCATTGTTGCTGCCATTGAACAAGGACGCGAAGGTGTCAGGTAAGGCTTCGAAGCCATCTCGCACATCTTCCCGGTGCGCCAGCAGGCCTTGGCGATCCCATACCGATAGTTGTTTGAGAGCCTGCGGCATCTGGTCGGCAAAATCAGGAACCAGGAATCCCTGCAGCCGGATGGCACCATAGATGATACGCATCATGTCCAGCGGCGGGTTGTCGGCGGCATCGTCGTATGTCGCTATCTGTCCACAAAGCGCAATCCGCCCATGCCGCCGCATCCGTTGCACAACATCGCGCAGCATGGTGCCGCCGACATTGTCGAAGAACACATCCACGCCATCCGGGCAGAGCGCATCGACTGCATCGCCCACATCTTGCGCCTTGTAGTCGATCACCTCGGCGATGCCGCCGCTGTCCTTCAGCCATTGCACCTTCTCAGGCCCGCCGCAGATGCCGATCACTCGTGCCCCGCGGATACGCCCGATCTGCGCCGCGATCGAACCAACCGATCCGGCGGCACCGGACACGAGCAGCGTTTCGCCCGGATGTGGCTGGCCAACCTCCACAACACCGAAATAGGCGGTCAGCGCGTTCATTCCTAATATGCCAAGCGCATCTACGGAGGCGGTCTCTTCCGGCACGATACGATAGCCCTGCGAGGGATCGACCCACTGATAATCCTGCCAACTGCTGCTGCCGACCAGGCGCGTGCCGATTGGGTAATTTTCTTCGTTGCTCTCGACGATGCGGCCCACGCCGGGGGACATGATCAGCTCCCCAAGTTCGATGGTGGGATGGTAGGAGCTACGTTTGCCGCTGATGAAGTTGCGGATCGTGGGCATGCAGAGCAGCATCTCGTTCCGCAGCAGCACCTTGCCGTTGTCCGGCGCGGCCGGCACCTGCGCCTCAGTAAACTCGAAGTTCCGGCGATCGACGGCACCTTTTGGGCGAGATGCAAGGCGCCACTGGCGGTTGATCATGTGAGACAGTCCTCTGCGACAGCGGAATTGGTGGCGCGCTCGCGAGCGCCGGTTAAACGACTAATCCCGGGCGAATGACAGATGTTCCATCACGCGGAACGACGGGTTCTGCTCCTGAGCAATTAACGCGCAGCG
>CAYTPY010000064.1:1541-11997 GCA_964439725.1 uncultured Erythrobacter sp.
TGCACCTAATCGAGAGAGGCACTGCGATTGTTGGAAGTAAGCAGCAGATAGAGTGCGGGGACGACGAACAGCGACAGGATCGTAGCCGAAATCAGGCCGAAGATGATGACGAGGGTGAGTGGGCGATACATCGCGTTGCTGATCGCGAGCGGAATCAGCCCCACAATCGTTGTGACGGACGTGGTGAGGATCGGGCGCAGCCGGCGGGCTGATCCGGACGCCGCAGCTTCGGCGATACTGGCGCCAGCCGCCAGCCGCTGGTTCATCGTGTCGACCATCAGGATGCCCGTCGTCACTACGATGCCAACTAAGGAGATGACGCCGATCATGGCGAAGAAGGAGAAGGAGATCCCGAACACGAAGAACCCAATGAACGTGCCGATCAAAGCCAGCGGCATCGTGGTGATGATGATCAGGGACTGCCTGAAGCTGTCAAACACGATTACCAGCACCCCGAACACCAGGATGATCGCGACGACGAGAGCGATGCCGGCCGATCCAAATGCCTCATCCGCATCTTCAGACTCGCCGCCGATCCTGACGGTGTATCCGGCAGGCCAGTTGTCCTGCAGCCGCTCCAGTTCTGGCGTGAGTTCCTCCATGATCTCCCCGACGGTCCGATCCTGATTGCTGGCAAGCACCGTCAGCGCGCGATCGCCGTTGTAGTGTGCGATCGCGACCGCCCCTTCCCCCTGGAGCGGCCGCACCAATTGCAGCAGCGAGACGCTCTGTCCTTGCGGGGTATATGCGCGCACCAGGGCGATCTCTTCGAGGGTTCGAGGGCCGCGCGCCTCGCCCGGGCGGCTGGGCCATTCGGTTCCGATGCGGATGTCGATGTCGTCCGTTGCCGCTCCAGTGGCGAAGGTACCCAGGACATCGTTGCTGATCGCAGTTCTGATCTGCGCAGCAAGTTCGCCGTGGGGGATGCCGAAAAAGTCGGCCGCTTCCCGATCAGGCTGCAGCGCGATCTGCGGGTTGAGAGCGCCCAGATTGTCGCGGATATCGACGACACCAGGAGTGCCGGCCAGCAGCGCCTGCACCTGAAGTGACAAGTCTTGCAGCACGTCCATGTCGCCCCCGGATAGCTGGATCTGGATGGGATCGCCCGAGCTCGGCCCGCCTATTTCGCCAACAACGAGCAACTCGGCCCCGGCGACATTTGCAGAGAGATATCGTCCGAGTTCTGCGCGAAGTTCATCAGCTAGTTCGTAGGAGGTTCCGGACCGGTTCGAGCGGTCGACGAACACCGCGGAGAAGCCGATGAAATTGTCCCCTTCCGAGGGCTGGAGGGCGGCGGCTGTTGATGTGGCGGCAAACGGACTCTTACGCCCAACCAGCTTGATCACGCTTTCGAAATACGGCTTCTGGTGGAGGATCTCGCCGACATCGTCTGCGACGCGCTGTGATTGCTCCAACTGCACGGTGGGAGGCAGCTCTATATTGATCCCCAGCCGCTCCCCGTCGATTGGCGGGAAGAACACGAACTGCGTCATGGACAGGGCGAACAGCGAAACAAGGAAGGCAGCGACCGCGCCCCCTACCCACTTCCATGCCTGGCGGCGGGTCGCCAGGACATGGCTTAGAGCCCAACTCTCGAGCCAATTTGATGCCTGCTGAGCAATGCGATCGGCGCGGCTCTGCTCCACTTCCACTTGCGGCAGTTTCACCTTGCCAAGAAGATAGCGTGAAAGGGGCAGGGCGATCAGCATGGCGACGATGAAGGCGAGCACCAGGCAGGTAATCGTCGTGACCGGGAGTACGCGGATGAATTCGCCGGCCGTGCCGCTGATCGCCATCAGAGGTGCCAGCGCGAGAATAGTCGTGAGCTGCCCGGCAAAGGCCGGCATGGCATAGCGCCGGATCGTGCTGAGTACGGCTTGGCCGAAAGTGCGCCGCTCCGTGAAGATGGATTCGTGCAGCCCCTCCAGCATGATGATGAAGACGTCGATCATGAGCCCGAGCGCAATCACCATGCCGATGATCACAAGCTCGTTCAGCGAATACCCGAGCAGCATGATCACCAGAAGCACGCCGGCAAAGGTGATCGGGATCGCGAGCCCGGCGACGAGCCCCTCGCGCCACGAGATCGCCAGGAACAGCACGATGAAAACGATGACCATCGCCTGGATGCCGCTTCCCAGCACCTCGGTGAGCGAACTCCAGATCTGCTCCGCTTCGTCCTGGATCACGACGTATTCCACCGCCGCGGGCCATTCTCCCGAAGCGCGCATGGCGTCGAGAGCGCCGCGAACGTCCTCCGATAGCTGTACCGTGTCGGCACCCGGCGTCTTGCGGACCGACAACTCGACCGAGGAGCCGAAAGAACTGCCTTCGCTGCTGATGAATGCGCGCGTCTCCTCCGGCTCCAGCACCCGCTCGACAGACGCTACTTCGTCGAGGCGGATCGGCCGGCCGCCCAGGGCTGCTTCGATCCTGCTCACCGGTAAGGCGCGTAAGTCATCTATGCTGCGGAACTGGCCTTCAAGCCGCACCGTCGCGCCGAGTTGATCGGTCTGTATCTCCCCGAAGGGCTGTTCGACATTGGCTTGCTGGATCGCATTGCGAACGGCCGTGGGTGATAGGCCCAGGGCCAGCATCCGCTCCGGCCGCAACAGGATCTGGATGATCTCTTCCCGCGCGCCGCCGAGATCGACCTCGTTGACACCGGGCACGCGCTCCAGTTGGTCGCGGATCGATCGGGCGAGGCTGCTCAGCGTCGCGGCATCCGCTTCCCCGTAGATCGCGAGGGTGAAGATGGGCCGATCGTCCACCGAAAGCTGGTCGATCGCCGGACGTTCGGCTTCTACCGGAAGCTCCGCCTCGGCGTCGCTGACACTAGCCCGAAGGCGCGCCATCGCATCGACGGAGTTCACCCCGGCCTGAAACTCGACTGAGATGATGGAGAAGGAATCGAACGACGCGCTGTTGACCGTCCGCACGCCGTGCAGGCTGGTCAGTTCGTCCTCGATGACGTTGGTGATCTGCTCCTCGATCGTTAGCGGATCGGCGCCGGGCCAGGCCGTGGTGACCGTCGCCTGCGGGATGTCCAGATCGGGCAGCGCCTCCTTGACCAGCTGGTTGTAGGCGAACAGCCCACCCACCACGAAGACGATCGACAGGAGAATCCCGAACGTCGTCTTCAGAAAGAAGAACTTCGCCAAAGGTGAAGCTCGAAGAATCTCAGGCGCTTCCCCATCGGGCACGTCGGCGGCTACGGCGCTACTCATCGCCGTTCGCGCGCCGTGCCGGCTGGCCGCCGAGAACCCTCACCCGCGCGCCATCGGTGAGCCTCGCCCGCCCTTCGGTGACGACACGTTCGCCGGCGCGCAGCCCGGACAGCACCACCTGCCGGTTGCCGGATTGCTGACCGAGGACGACTTGCCGTTCGCGCGCGATGCCGTCGCCCCCGACGACGAACACGAAGCCGTCGCCTTCGCTGAAGCGTAGCGCGTCGAGCGGGACGACGACTGCGTTCGCTTGAGTCTGGCCTGCGATCCAGGTCGCGACAAACTCCCCATCCTGCAGGCGCGCCTCGCCCGAGGTAGTGCGAATGACCGCCTCAAAGGTACGCGTTTCCGGATCGAGCGACGGGCTTATCGCGTGGATCCGCCCTCTCACCTCATGTTCCCCGATCGGCAGAGGCGGCCCCCCCTGCCCTCCGACTGTCTCGCTGCGGGTGTTTTCCGCGCGCGGGGCCGCCTGCCCCGCACCAATCACCACTTCGGAACCGACCCGGATCTGCCTATAATAGTAGGACGGTAGGTCGACGTTGATCTCGAACGCCGCCGGATCGATCACCAGGGCCGGAATGGTCCGCAACGCCCCCTGTTCGGTTCCGGTCTGGACGATCTGCGGGCTGAAGTACTGCCCCTGCTCGATGTTCAGTCGCCCGATCACGCCGTTGATCGGCGAGATGATCCGAGACTCCGATACCAGCACTTGTGCCTGCCCGACTTGCGAGCGTGAGGCTTCGACTTGGGCCCGGAGCGCCCCGATCTGTGCGTTCGCCCGCTTCAAGCCCGCTTCCGCCTGCTCCAGCTGCACGCGCGCCTGGTCCATTTCCTGCTGCGAGGCGGAGTTCTGCTCGATCAGGATGCGGTACCGCTCGAAAGTCACCCGCGCGAGCTCGAGATTGGCCCGCGCCTCGTCCTGTGCTGCGCGCGCCGCGGTCAGTTCTGCCTGGGCACTGGCCACCCCAGCCTCAGCATTGGCGACGTCTGCCCGTACCCGATCCGGCTGCTGGTAGGCGATGACCTGCCCCTGCCGAACCGGGCTGCCGACCCTGAGGCTGGGGTTCACGTAAGCGACACGTCCGGCGGTCGCGAATGTGAGGAATTCCCTGCGGTGTGCCCGAGCCGTTCCCTGCGCGTAGACCCAGGACTGGAGCTCGGTCACCGTCGCCGGGACCACACGAACACTGACCGTCGCTTGGGGCTCAGCCTCCTCTTCTTGTCCGGAGCCGCAGCCGGCAAGGGCAAGGCCCGCGAAGAATGTCAGTGCCAATCTGAACTGCCGCATTGGCCTAGCCCCCTCCAGATATCGGCGCATCCTCAAAGCCGCCGCCGAGCGCGAGGTGAAGATTGATCCGGTTCTCGAGGCGTGCCCGCCGGGCAGCGATATAGGCGCTACGGGAATCGAGCGCGCGCTGCTGGCTTTCCAGCACCGTGAGGAGCGGATCGATGCCCTCCCGGTAGCGGTTGAAGGCTATTTGCACGGCCCCTTCGGCGGCGCTGGCCGCCGAATCCAGCGCGAACTCTCGCTGCGCGAGGAACCCCTCTATGGCGAGTGCCGTCTCTACTTCGAGTAGCGCGTTGAGAACGGTATCGGCGTAGACCTCCACCGCCTCCTCCCGCTGGCCTTCGAGTGCCTCTACCTGCGCCCGAATGCGCCCACCTTGAAAGATCGGCTGCAGCAGGGCGCCAGCGATGCTCCAGATGAACGACCCGCCGCTGAGGAGGTCGCCGAGATCGGGGCTGGCCAGTCCGGCGGAGCCGGTGAGCGCCAGGTTCGGCAGGAACGAACGCTGCCCCGCCGTCAAACGGAACCCGGCGGCCTGCAGCGACATCTCCGCCGCCGCGATGTCCGGCCGGCGCAGAAGCATTTCCGAAGGGAGCCCCGTCGGCGGTGGCGGCGGAACTTCGGGCAGTGCCTCAGTTGTGGCGATCCTTCCGGCCGGGTAGTCGCGTAGCAGGACCTCGAACTGCCGCGTCAGCGTGGCCAACGCCTCGCGCCGCTGCTCCAACATGGAGCGGGCTTGATCGAGGTTAGCATTGGCCAGTAGGCGATCGCTAGGCGTGGCGATGCCGACGTTCGCGCGGTTGTCTATCTGGCGCGCAACCTCCCCCACCGCCTCGACCGTACGCTCTGCCAGTTCCACCTGTGCTCGGGCCTCGACCACGGCGAAGTATATCTGCGCCGCCTGCGCGGCTATTGACTGCCGCACGGCGCGTAGGTTCTGAGTGCTGGCGAGGAAATCCGCACGCGCCGCAGCGCTCTGCGCTGAGATCCGGCCCCAGAGATCGAGCTCCCAATTCACGTCAACCGTGGCCGCGTAGTTGGTAATCGTAAAGGCATCCGGCGCTTCCGCCCCGTCGGGAAGGCCGGGCAACTGCCCCAGCCCCGGCAAGCCGGTAGCGGGTTGCCGCTGGCGGCTGGCCGTCAGCCCCCCCGACGCTTGCGGGAAGAGATCGGCCCGGGCAATCCGCGCCTGCGCCTGCGCAATTCGAACCCGCGCCATCGCCTGCGCTACGGACGTGTTCTGCAGGACCGCTTCGTTGACGAGTTCATTAAGCCGCGGATCGCCGAAGCGCGTCCACCACTGCTCTGCGATCGGTCCCGTGCCGGCAGGAGCGGCAAGGAAGCGCGGCGGCAGGGTGTCTGCGGTTGTCCGCATCCCCGGCAGGGCGCTCGTGCAGCCGACTAGGGCGAGAGCAAGGCCAGCAGCCGCCAGTGTAAGTGCGCCAGAGCGAAATGACCGTCGATCAGCGCAGCGCATCGGCGGCGCTTTCACTGGATTTCCGTGCAAGCACCGGGCGGTGCGAATCTTCCAGGGTCTGGAAGAGATCAGCCAGCCGCTGCAGTCGGTCTTGAGCGCCGGGCCGGTTCACCTCCGAGCCCTCGCTCTCGATCATGGTGCGATAGGAGGCAAACCGCCTTGCACCAGCCTCGAGGAAGGCCGTGAAGGGCGTGCTCTGAACTGAGTAGTAGATGCGTTGTGTCCCCGGACGGGAGTGCCGCCGGACCAGTTCGCGAGCACATAGGGGCCGGACGTGCATGCTGACGCTCCCACTGCTCATCCGAGTGTGCCGGAAATTTCTACGGCCGAGAGTTCCTCTCCAACAATCAGGAGCGATCCGAGAATCTGGCCCGCTCCCGGTGGAAAGTGATTCTCGTCGAGAATTAGCCCGAGCCGATCGATCAACTTGTGCTCGGACGGGCTGAGTTCTACAGCCAATCGGAACTCCTCATGCCCCTGAACCTGCCCACAACGGGTGGCCGACGGCAAGGTTTCAAGAATCTTGAACGTTCGACGGCGCAAGAGCGCCTGCGGCTTGGCGCGGAACTGCCGGAACCTCGGCTGCGAGCGAGGAAGATATCCTAGCCGGGCCATTGCGCTCCGGACCAGCGGCAACGCGAGGCCGGGGAACGACTGCTTCTACGGTCCACTTAGCTTCGTCTGAGCGACTGATCAGCCGGCGCCTAGCGGCTGAGGTGAGCACCGTCTCGTATTGCTGGATTGTTTTTGACGTCAGTTCGCGGCCGGCCCATAGAACACATATTGGCTCAGGCGGTCGGGCTGCTTGCGCTGATCCGAATCTGCCAAGACCTCGATCAGCTCACCGACCCGCGTCTCTGTGTGCGACTAACGAAACGGCTATGCACCCTGAGGCAGCTGAGCGAAGATGGGTCTCCGCAGCGGCAACATGGCGCCACCGCGACTTTCCAAGAGGCAAGACGCCTCAAGCAAAGCCGCTGGTTCAAGCTATACTAGCGTGCGCGAGGCTTCGGCAGGGTGTTCGAACCCAATCCTGCTAATCTGTTGCCGATATTTTATCGAGCGCAGCCTGGATCTCAGCGAGCTTTTGATCGGTAAGCACCGCCTCATACTGCTGGATGGTCTGCAGCGTGAGCTCGCGACCCGCTGACTGAAACATCTCATTAGCCCAGACCGTGGGGATATGTTCTTGCAGGATCGCCGCTGCCTTCGGGTCGTCGATCAGCTTTCCGACCGGGGTTTCGCTCACCGAGTAGCGAGGCGACTCTTGCGTTTGGGCATACACTGGGGTGATGGAAACTGGGCCAACGGCCAGCGCCGCCAGCACTAGTGCGAATGGTGTCTTACGCATCCTCTTTCTCCCTGCCTTTCCTTAGATAGCGCGATCGGCGCATGCGACCGTTTGTTCAATCACTCCAAAGACCGCCCACCCCTCCGGTGTCAGCGCCTCCATGCGAAGAGTGTCCCCAAATTTCATAAAGTCCGTGGACGGCTTGCCGGCAGCAATCATTTCGATCGCACGTCGCTCCGAAATACAACTAGATCCGACGTCAACGTAGCGTGCGTTCGCAACCGTTCCCGAGCCGACGATCGTACCGGCGGCCAAGTCACGAGTGGCGGCTGCGTGCGAGACGAGCTCGTGGAAGCCGTATGCCATCTCACGGCCATTAGCGTTGCCGAACCGCTTCTCATTCCAGTCGATTGAGAGATCTAGGCAGACGCGGCCGTCCTGCCACGCGTCGCCGAGTTCACCCGGTGTAACGACGAATGGCGCCATTGAACACGCTGGCTTCGCTTGGATGAACCCGAACCCGCTCTTCATCTCAGGCACAGCGAGAGCGCGTAGCGACCAGTCGTTTACCTGCCCGACGAGCTTGATGTGACCCAAAGCCTCGGCCGGTGAGACGCCCATTGGGACCGCATCGACGATAACTGCAAACTCGCCTTCAAAGTCGATCCCGTCAGCTTCGGTTTGGAACGGAACTGGCTCCGTGGGGCCAAAGAAGCGATGAGACATGCCCTGGTACATAAGGGGCTTGTCAGTTTGAATAGGTTTAGTCCCGAACGCGACCTGCATCAATTTTGCGTGAGTTTCGAACGCGGAGCCGTCTAGCCATTGCCACGTGCGAGGGAGCGGCGCTCGCAAAGCCGAAGGTGATAGCGACCCACCGGCGCCGTCCTCGACGCTCTGAGCGAGCTTCGCTAGATCGCGTTCTGCCGAGGCCCATTCGCTCACCGCCGCGAGCAGACTCGGCCAACCCGCGGCGGGCAGCGCCCGGCTTCCGTCGCGCGAGACGACAAGAAGTTCGCCATCGGGCGTGCCGTTTTCCCGAGTTGCAAGCCTCACGGCTGGAGCCCATTTTCGTAGCTGCCATCGATGAGGATAAAGGCGATCCGACAGTTGCGGTTCGAACGATTAGCCCAGCCATGGTTCGTGCCGCGTTGGATGACAATGTCGCCGGCGCGCACCGTGGTCTCGCCCTCATCCATGATCAACACGATCTCGCCTTCAAGGACGATACCGTAATCGATCGTTTCCGTTCGGTGCATCCGTGCGTGGCGTGACGCGGCTCCATCGTAAGACGAGGCGTCGCCTGCGCCGATCTCGGCGAAGTGCGCCCGCGCTTCTTCCGGCGTCATCTTTTCGAGGCTCGGATCGTCCGGTGGAATGTCGAGCACTCTGATGCGCGTGCCATTCCTTGGCGGGGCCAGCATGATGGTGTCTTCGTGCGGCTCGCCCGAGGCGGCGTCGATTGGGGCAGGCGTCGCGCGCGTATTCCAGATCTCGTGAAATAATGGACCTGTCGCGCCGCCGATCCGCTGGACGCGAGGTGCGGGTCCATCGTCCTGTATTATCGCTCGTCCCTGGGCATCATGCCCGGTCACAATGCGTCTCACCGCGTCGGCACTCATTCATTGATCCCCTTGCTGGCCATCAGTCCTTCGGTGGCAACGATCCGCGAAATGACGGGCGGTAGGCGAGGCGTTTGGCTCATATCACGCGCCCTGTACCCGTTGAGGCGAGGCCGGACGGACCGAAGCCAGTAGCGCAGCGACCGCTCCGATGCTGGATAGCGCTGCATAGATAAGCAGCACTGAGGCAAGACCCTGTGTTCGGCCGGCCACGGCGGTAGCCACCAACGGTGCCACGAATTGGCCAAGAAAGAACGCCCCCGTCCAGATACCAGTGCCCCGGCCGCGCGCTTCTGCCGGAAGCAGGCGCATCAGCCAGGTCAGCATGTTCGGCAGCATCAGTCCGCTGCCGATGCAGGCAATGACAGCGAAAGTCGCGATGGCCCAAAAACTGCTGCTGAGTCCTGCACCCGCGTAGCCGATTGCTGCTAATGCAAGACCCACTGCGAGAAGAAGCGGCCCAGCCCGTGCCCTACCCATTCGAAATATCCAACTGCCCACCGCGACGCCGAGATTGGCAATCGCGCCAGCAACGCCGATGCGCGCAGGTGACGCCGGACCTGACAACTGCAGAATGGGACCAAGCTGTACGACCATCGTGTAGAAGATGATGCCGAGCCCCAGGGTAATCGCAACGAGCGGCATGATGGGCCCGAGCGCGGCCGCGGCGCGGACAGAGTGGTCTAGCGACCGCCCACGTGCAGGCTCGAACAGTATCATGGTACCAGCCACCGCAACTGGAATAGCAAGGAGATAGAGCAGAAATGGTCCGCGAGAACCGAAGGTTTCGCCTAGGAAACCACCCACCGCGATGAGCACGATGGCTGCGATGCTGCCGGCGGCGATCTGCAACGCTATCCACTTCTCGCGCTGCTCCCCAGCAAAATAGTCGCCCACAAGAGCGGTGGCGACCGTCATGATAGCCGCCTCAGCTATGCCCAGCAGGATCCGCGAGCCGATTATGTGCGAAAGCTCGGTCAACATCAGCGGCAGGATCCCGGCAGCCGAGTAGAGCAGCAGGGCCGTGATCAGCAGTTTCTTTCGCCCCACCCGGTCGCTCAACCAGCCTGCCAGCGGCGCGAACAATGCCACGCACAACGCCGGCACCGTCAGGGCCATTGGAACGAGGAATGGGGCCCCAGGAGTGTCACTGAACTCTTTGAGCAGCAACGGCAGCACGGGAACGAGCGATATGATCGCCATGATCGGCATGACCGCTGCCATCAGCAGGATAACACCGTGCCTGGCGGAAGCAGCCGCCCCCGCGCGATCATCGTTCATGGCTTAATCGGGTCGAGGCTGGCCCTCAGGTGAGAGGCCTTGTTCATCCGAGGTGACCGTCAAGCGTCTCAGCGAACCAGTCAGCAAGCAGGTCACGAGCATAGCTCATGTTGTCGGCACCGACGTGCTCCACACCGCCTTCGCGCTCGGTGAAGATGACCTTCTCGCGCCGCGGCGAGTTGACGAGCTGATCGTACAAATCATCGGCATAGGCGACGCTGATCTGCCGGTCCCTGGCTCCGTGGGTGACGAGGAACGGGACCTCGA
>CAYTPY010000065.1:0-11768 GCA_964439725.1 uncultured Erythrobacter sp.
AGCGCGGCGATCTCCTCTTCGCTGAGGCTTGTGGTCAGTGCCACGTCAGCGCCCCTCACCAGCGCGCGCAAACGTTCGAGCTCCCGCTCCCCATGGGGCGTGGTATAGACTCCGCTGAGGCGCCGATCGCCCGGGATCTTGCGCCGCTCCACGCATCCGCGTTCTTCCCAGAAATCGACCGCCAGCGTCGTGGCGGGACGGGTAAGCGCGAGGGCGGCCGCCAGCTGGCTTTGCTGCAAGCCTGGATTGCGGCTGATGACCTCAAGAGCGGAGAACCGGTGAGGGGTGATCGCCGGGTCTTCCAGTTCCCGTGAAAGCCACGCGTGCCCCAGGACCCAAGCCAGTTTCAACGAGAAACCCGTCAGATCCGAAAGGATACCGTAATCGACGTCCTGCGACGTCAGCGACGGGGTGCGATGGCGTACGTTCTCCAGCGGGTCCTGCTTCCCCTGATCTCCGTCCATGACGATGTGATGACCAATCTCGTCCGTAGTGGCAAGTCAGTCTGTTATTGCCTATGATGGTTATTGCCGATAACGGATGCTGTAGAGCCGTCAAAGCGGCTGCAAAGGGGAGGTTATTTCCGATGGCGAGGACGTTTGGAGCCGCATGTCGCAATCGTCGGCAGTTCCTGGGCGGTGGCAGCATTCTGGCTGGTATCTGCGCGGCCTTCAGCATGCCGGCATCAGCGCAAGACACGCAGGCGCGGACTACTGCTGAAGCGACAGCCGTCGCCGAACAGGACAACGCAATCATGGTGACGGCGCGGCGGCGCGAGGAATCGCTGCAGGAAACGCCGATTGCGATCTCTGCGTTCAGTGCCGAAACGCTCGAGCAGCGGCAGATCGTGCAAACCCAAGATCTCGAAAGAATCACACCGAGCCTGCAGTTCAAGCCCGCCGGCCAGCTTTCTGGCAATTCGGCGGCATCGGTGGTGTTCATTCGCGGCATCGGCCAGCTCGACCCCACGGCGGCAGTCGACCCGGGCGTCGGCGTCTATATCGACGAGGTCTATGTCGGTCGTTCGGTGGGCGGCACACTGGAGTTCGGCGACATCGCCAGTGTCGAAGTGCTGCGCGGACCGCAGGGGACATTGTTCGGCCGGAACACGATCGGCGGCGCCATTCTGGTTCGCACGCGCGAACCGCAAATCGGGGAGTTCTCCGGACGCGCTCGCGTCCGCGTCGGTAGCTACGACCTTGCCGAGGGCTTTGCCGCCCTGAACGTGCCGATCGCGGACACGGCGGCGGCGCGGATCTCCGGCGGTTTCAGGAAGCGGGATGGTTACGTCATCCGCGCTTTCGACCGGCTGGATCTGGGCAACGAGGATGTTGTGACGCTCAACGGCGCGTTCCGTTGGGAGCCAACGTCGAACTTCGATATTTCGCTGCGTGCAGACTACACGAAGCGGGACGAAAACGGCGCCCCCTTTACCTTCGCAGGCATCAACGAGAACGCCCCCGTACCGGCGATCGTCAGCGTGGCCGCAGGATGCCCCGGTGCCACGATCCCCTTTGCGCCGCTGGTGCCGGGTGATCCGCGTTTCGGTGCACCGAACGTGCCGCTGATCGATGATCCGCGCTGCGCGAACGATTTCCAAGCACTCGGCAACTTTGTGAACGGTGGCACCGCGGACGTCCTGAGTACCTCGGAAGTCTGGGGCGTTTCCGGCACGGCTACGTTAGACGTGTCTGACAGCCTGACGTTCAAGAGTATCACCGCTTACCGCTCTACCGAGGCGCGCGGCATTCGCGATGCGGACAACACGCCATTCGTGATCATCACTACCGACGTGGGCGCCAAGTCCACCCAGTTCAGCCAGGAACTGCAACTGCAGTATGACCGCGGCATCTTCAGCGGTATTATCGGCGCCTACTACTTCGACGAGGATACGGACGAGCGCGCCACCGTGCCGCTGGCCTTCCCCCCTTCGCCACCGGTGATCGGATCGCTTCTCGCCGGCGGCCCGGGGTCGCGCGACTTGCAGTTCTCCGACCTGGAGACCCGCTCCATCGCGGCGTTCGGTGAGATCTCGGTCGAAGTTCTCGACGGCCTCGAACTCAGCGGCGGTCTCCGCTACACTGAGGATCGCAAGACCTTCCAGGGCACGGTGCTCAACCTGTTTCCTGAAACCCTGCCCGACCCCGATCCGTTGCCGACGCAGGCCATTCCCGACGGTGGCCCTCTGTTCATCTATGACCGCCCGTTCCGCGACACCTTCTCCGCGCTGACTGGCTCTGCCAGTGCCCGTTACGCGTTCACCGACTGGCTGAATGGCTACGTATCCTACGCCCGCAGCTTCAAGTCCGGCGGGTTCAACACGCGCTACAACGCCGCGCCCGCGGGCAATGTGCCGGTGCCGTTCCAGGAAGAGACGGTGGATTCGTACGAGGTCGGGGCAAAGCTCGATTTCGGCGATTTCCGTCTAAACATGGCGGCTTTCCGGGCCGACTACACCGACATTCAACTGGTCTTCCGCCAGGGCGTCGTGCCATTGCTGTTCAATGCAGGTGAAGCCCGCATCAAGGGTTTCGAGGCCGAGGCGAGCTACCGTCCCTTCAGGGGGCTGATGCTCGATGCAGGGCTCAGCATCCTCGACGACGAGATCCTGTCGATCACCCCAGTGCCGGGTGCGACCGCCACGGTGGCGCCTGGCGACGATCTGCCGCTCACGCCATCATTCCAGGGCAACTTCTCGATCGGCTATGAATTCGAACTGGACGACCGCTTCACGATCACGCCGCGGTTCAACGGGAGCTATACATCGCGGGTCGTGTTCATCACCGGCAGCGTGCCGATCATCGAGCAGGAGGCTTACTTCGTCGGTGACGCCTCCATCGAGTTCGGTGTCGACGAACGCTGGAAGATCACGACCGGGATCAGTAATCTGTTCAACGAGGAATATCTGATCCAAGGAAACGCGTCCTTGGGCACGCTGGGTTATGCCGAACGCATTTTCGCCAGGCCTCGGACGTGGTATGTCCAGGCATCGCTAGAATTCTAGCGGGCTTCGCAAACCTGCCCAGCCGATAATCGAGAGGCGATCATGACGTTTACGCGCTTAAATCCCGTCACTGGCGAGGTCGCCTCTGAATCCAAGGCGATGCAAGCGGCCGACATGGCTGCCGTTGCGCGGCGCGCGGCCGAAGCTTTTCCGGTGTGGTCGAAGCTAGGCCCCAATGCGCGCCGAGCGACGCTGATGAAGGCCGCGACGGCGTTGGAGGCGCGCAAGGACCAGTTCGTCGAGGCGATGATGGGCGAGATCGGCGCAACCGCCGGCTGGGCGATGTTCAATCTCGGCCTTGCCGCCAGCATGGTTCGCGAGGCCGCATCGCTCACGACGCAGATCTCAGGGGAGGTCATTCCTTCAGACAAACCCGGCACCTTGTCCCTGGCGCTTCGAGAGCCGGTGGGCGTGATCCTGGGAATCGCCCCATGGAATGCGCCGATCATCCTCGGCGTGCGGGCGATCGCAGTGCCGCTGGCGTGCGGTAACACCGTCATCCTCAAGGCTAGCGAGAATTGCCCGCGCACGCATTCGCTGATCATCGAGGCGTTTGCGGAAGGCGGCTTCCCGGAAGGGGCCGTCAACATCGTCACCAACGCGACAGAGGATGCGGGCGACGTGGTGGGGGCCCTAATCGATGCGCCCGAAGTGCGGCGCATCAACTTCACCGGCTCCACGAAAGTTGGCAAGATCATTGCCAAGCGTGCCGCCGAGCATCTCAAGCCCGTCCTCCTCGAACTGGGCGGGAAAGCGCCGCTGGTCGTACTTGAAGACGCCGATCTCGACGAGGCGGTAAAGGCCGCGGCGTTCGGCGCGTTCATGAACCAGGGCCAGATCTGCATGTCGACCGAGCGGATCATCGTCGTCGATGCCGTGGCGGACGAGTTCGCGGCGCGGTTCAGGGAGAAAGTAGGCGGCATGGCCGTCGGCGATCCCCGCGACGGCAACACTCCGTTGGGTGCGGTCGTCGACAAGCGCACGGTGGAATGCGTGAGCGCGCTGATCCAGGACGCGCTGGGAAAAGGCGCCGAGCAGCTCGTGGGCGGGGATGCCGACGGCGTGCTGATGCCCGCGCACGTGATCGACAAGGTCACGCCAGAGATGGACCTGTTCCGCGACGAGAGCTTCGGGCCGGTTGTGGCCATCAGCCGCGCGCGCGACGAAGAGCACGCTGTCGAGCTCGCCAACGACACCGAATATGGCCTGTCCGCTTCCGTCTTCACGCGCGACACCGCCAAGGGCCTCAAGGTCGCGCGCCAGATCCAATCTGGCATCTGCCACGTCAACGGGCCGACCGTGCACGATGAAGCGCAGATGCCGTTCGGCGGCATGAAG
This sequence comes from uncultured Erythrobacter sp., assembly GCA_964439725.1. Taxonomy (GTDB): domain Bacteria; phylum Pseudomonadota; class Alphaproteobacteria; order Sphingomonadales; family Sphingomonadaceae; genus Croceibacterium_A. The sequence goes on from CAYTPY010000065.1 coordinate 4,343, forward strand.
GCCTCGGGGTATGGCCGCTTCGGCGGCAAGGCCGGTATCGACGCTTTCACAGAGTTGCGTTGGATCACAATCGAAACCGAACCGGGTCACTTCCCGATCTGATGCGCACTCAAGTCTGCATCATTGGCGCCGGTCCGGCGGGCCTGCTGCTCGGGCACTTGCTTCGAGCAGAAGGCATCGAGTGCGTCGTGCTCGAACGGCGCGCGCCCGACTACGTGCTTTCCCGCATTCGCGCCGGTGTCCTCGAACGGATCACGGTCTCGCTAATGGAGCGGCTCGGGCTCGATTCCCGCCTCAAGGCCGAAGGTCTGGTGGAGGAAGGCTTCAACCTCGCCGACGGCGAGCGGCTGATCCGCATCGACATTGCCGGCCTCACCGGCCAGCACGTGGTGGTCTATGGCCAGACCGAAGTGACCCGCGACCTGATGGACGCGCGCGAGGAGCGCGGACTCGAAGTTATCTACGAGGCCGAAGACGCGGCGCTGCACGACATCGACAGCGATGCGCCTTCGGTGACTTATCGCAAGGACGGCGCCGAACAGCGTATCGAGGCGCGCATCGTTGTCGGCTGCGACGGGTTTCATGGTCCGAGCCGGCAGGCGGTGCTGTTGCGCGGCACTGAGTATCACCGCGAGTACCCGTTCGGCTGGCTCGGCATCCTGGCCGACGTGCCGCCGTGTCATCACGAGCTGATCTATTCGCACCACGAGCGCGGATTCGCGCTGGCTTCGATGCGCAGCCAAACTCGTAGCCGCTATTACATCGACGTGCCCTTGACCGAGAAGATCGAGGACTGGAGCGATGATCGCATCTGGGACGAACTGGCAACGCGCCTGCCCGATGAAGCTGCGGCGCGTATCGTGCGTGGGCCCGCATTGGAGAAGTCGATCGCGCCGCTGCGGAGTTATGTCTTCGCGCCGATGCGCTTCGGCAGCCTTCTCCTGTGCGGCGATGCGGCGCATATCGTGCCGCCGACCGGCGCCAAGGGGCTGAACTTGGCGGCGAGCGATGTCCATTATGCGGCCGACGCGCTCACGGGCTTCTTCAAGCGCCGCGATCCCGACGCGATCGCCGGTTATTCGGACAAGGCCTTGGCTCGGGTGTGGAAGTCGGAACGGTTCTCGTGGTCGCTCACGCGGCTTATGCACCGCTTCCCAGAAGATGGCCCGTTCGAGCGCGCGATGCAGGTGGCGGAGCTCGACTATATCGCCAGCAGCAAGGCTGCCCAGACCAGCATCGCCGAGAATTACGTGGGCCTGCCGGTCTGATGTCTGTTTGGGGTGTCGAATGAGCAAAGGCGCGTTCTTGGGAATCTCCTTGGGGGTCGGACTGGCGGCGACTACGGTTCCGGCAGGGGCTCAGGATGCGCCGCGGCTGGAGTTCGCCTTTGAAGAAATTGTCACCTTAGGAACCTCAATTCCGGTGGGGGGGACGCCGCTGGGGAGGCGCAACATGATCCCGATCACTGGCGGAACCTTCGAAGGCCCGGGGATCAAGGGGACGATCATTCCCGGCGGTTGGGACTGGCAACTCACGCGCGATGATGGATGTACCGAGATCGAAGCCGATTACATGATCCGGACTGACGACGATGTCGTTATCAATGTCATAAACGTCGGCGTGCTGTGCCCCCCGAGCGAAGGGCAATTCACGCCCGCGCGGACGCAACCGAGGTTCGAAGCGCCGATCGGGAAATACGACTGGCTCAACCGAACCGCGTTCATCGGAACGCTGGACATGGCGACCGATGTCGAAGGTCCGGCTGTGCGGATACGGTTCTACAAGGCTGTCTAGCGAGAGCAGCTACGACAGCTTTGGCGCCGCCTCTGAAGCAATGGGTCGAGAAATCGCGGACATCGACTTAACCCGTCAACAGGTTTGGCCGCCGAACCTCTCAACGATCACCAGCGAAATGTTGTCACTGGCGTTCCGTTGTAGCGCGTTTTGCAGCAGCCGGTCCGCCATGTCGTCGATCTCGAATTGGCCTTGCAGATCGTCATTGGCCAAAGTGCGGGACAGGCCATCCGAACACAGCAGGACGCGGTCGCCAGGCATGAGCGTGGCCGAAAGCGTCTCGAGGGTAAGGTGCGGGCTGGTGCCGAGCGCTCGCGTGATGACATTCGCTTGGGGATGATCCGCGGCATGAGCCGCGTCCACCACGCCGGCTTCGACGAGCTCCTGCACCACGCTGTGATCGCGTGTCAGGAGCCTGAGGCTTCCGTGTCTGATGAGGTAGGCGCGACTGTCTCCCGCCCAGCGGATCGTGGCCGTCCCGTCATCCAGCGAGAGCATAACCAAGGTGGTTCCGCTACGTCCGCCGTGAGCTTCGTAAATTTCCAGATTGGCGCTTTGGATGGCTTCATCGAGCGCAGGCGGCGTAATCGGTGGGCGCAGCGCGGAGAGATGTGCGATCACCGTTTCAGCGGCGACGTCACCGCGGCTGTGGCCGCCCATTCCATCGGCCACTGCCCACAAGCCGAGATCCGGACGGTCCAGAACTCGGTCTTCATTGATTTGCCGCACTCGGCCGAGATGCGTCCGGCTACACGAACGGGCGGCATACGACACCTCGGTGAGGGCCTCTCGCGGGCGCAGATGGCGCAGCAGCCTTCTCAAGCAGCTTCGCCCCGCCCGAGGCGGGCTTCGGCCTCATCGTAAGCGGAGACAAACGCATGGTCGAGCGAGCCCGAAACGCCGTCTTCGAGCTGAGCCGACAAATCGTCGTATCGCCGCGCGGCTTCCTCAGCGTGAAGGGCAGCGCGGCTCTTGAGCAGCGCAGCCCGCTTGGCCGCCGCCGCATCGAGTGCAGAGGGTGCGAAGCTTTCGACCGCGTGCCGCAAGCTGCCGCGCAAGCCGGCGAACGTGGCGACGAGATGGCGTTTCAGGTCTCGGAACGATGCCTGAAGAGCCGCCGGACCCGACAGGAAGCCAGCCGATCCGGCGAGCAACAAATCGATCGCCAGGCGCTGCGACGGCGCCCACTTGAAGGGGTTGTTTCCTTCGCCGCCGATCGTTGTGCGGGTCAGCTGATAGCGGCGGCGAGCTGCGTTCCGTTCCGCCATCAGATCGCCAATACCAAGCACCATCTGACGGTACAGCGCGCCCGCCCGGCGCATGACCTCCTCGGGCTCGTCGCTCGACAGGAGGGAAGAGTCGATCTGTGCGCCCTCGCAAAAGGCTTCGAACAGCGAACCGTCTCCGGCGCAGAAAGGTGTCGGGGCGTCCTCCCATTCCGTCGGCACGTCGATCGAGGAGCCGAGCGGGGAGCTTAGGATGATCGTCCCGCCGATGTCGACCGCTTTGGCATGCGGGGCCGGTGCGGCAACGAGGCGGAAGCGCCCCATGCGCAAGCAGGCAGGCAGCGTGAGCGACGCGAGTTCACCGTCCGGGAAGCGGCGATCGTCAGAAGCATCGAAGACGCCATTGGCCCCGAGCGCGCGCACGCGAATGCCGTCCGGGCCGGCGTGGAGTTCGCAATGTGCGCGGGAAAGCGCGCAGTCGGGATCAGCGATCGTCCAGTCCGCCCCCGGATCGCGCCCTATGCCAAGCACGCCATGCTGAAGCAGCCGCGCGTCGATCGGTTGAACGGCGTCGTCGGCATCAAAGAGCTGGAGCATGTACATCCGGTGCGCTCCCTTAGGCCGCGATCCGGGTCGCGATCAGCGAAGCTTCGGTTTCAGCGCGCTGTCCGCTGCCCAAAGCCTCTGCTTCCGCCGCAGCCCGATTGAAGGCTTCGAATGTCTCGCCGAACTCGTCTCGCCGTCGATGGGATATGCGCAGCGCAAAACGGCTCTTACCTGCGTCATTCAGCGCGTCGCGGAGCCGGCGGAGCGGTTTTGCTACCATCGCTCCGCTCAGATAACCGACCAACAAGACGACGAGCATCACCAGGCCGGACAGCGCGGCGAGCAACCTTTGAGATGTCACTATGGCCTCATCGAGTGCGGCGCGCCCCAGAACGATGTCCACTGTTCCGAACCGGACCCCCGCATAGTCGATCGGTCGTACGAAACGCAGTCCGGCTCCCGAACCCATGTCTGCCGCGTGGGTCATAGCCTGCTCTGCGGCAACCCGCTGCTCGTGATCCGGCGCGGCGTATGCCTGGCCGATCAGAGCGTCTCGGTTCGCTGCGCGGACGATACCGTTTGAATCGACAACGACGATCTCGTGAACGCCCTCCTCTTCGATCGCGGCGGTCACGAACGCCTGGACCGAAGTCCAGTCCTGGTTCTCTGGCGAGAGGCCTGCATTATCGGCCGCGACTACGGCAGCATTGCCCGCCACGAACGCGGCGATGCTTTGTCCGGAGACACCCGCCATGTGCTCCAAGGCCTGCTCCTGGCGGTTCCACACGGCCTGGACACTGGCGACCAGACCTATCGCAGTGACCGTTACCAGCGCGAGCGGTAGCTTCACTTTTAATGGAAGTCCGCGGCGGGTCGCAGGCTGCTCTTGCAAGGCGCGGATCTCGCGGTCGAGCGCTGTCCGCAAGGCGTCGCCGTCCGCAAAGCGTTGATCGGGCTTTTTCGCAAGCAGCTTGTTAATGATGAACTGTAGGCCAGAGGGGCAGTCGCTCGCCCTTTGATCGATCGGGTCGACCTTATCCTGAGCGATTTGAATCGCGAGCGTGGCAAGGCCCGAAGCGGTGAAGGCAGCTGTTCCGGTGACCATTTCGTACAGCACTACACCCAGAGAGAACAGGTCGGAGCGATGGTCTACTGGGAGCCCGAGCGCCTGTTCAGGGCTCATGTAGCGAGGAGTGCCGACGAGTTGCCCAGCCTGAGTCTTGACCAGCGCCGCGCCCTCGGTCTCGCCGACGCGTGCGACACCGAAATCCACAAGCTTGGCGGTCAGGCCATCCGACGAGATCAGGATGTTAGAGGGCTTGATGTCGCGGTGGATCACGCCGGCATCATGGGCATACGTCAGGGCGTCGGCGAGCTGGCGGGCCAGATGCAGCACCCGCTCGAAGGGCATTCGGCCATGCGAGCTGAGTACTTCGTCAAGTGCGCGCCCTTCGACCAATTCCATAGCGATGTAGGACACGCCCTCGACTTGTCCGACATCGTAGATCGTCGCGATGTTGGCGTGACTGAGCGCGCCGGCCGCACGAGCCTCGCGCAGGAATCGCGCGACGAGCTGTTGATCTTGCGAGTATTCCTGCTTCAGGACCTTGATCGCAACGGTGCGCCCGATCTTGGGATCGGTCGCACGGAACAGCTCCGCCATGGCGCCTTCGCCGAGCTTTCCTTCAATCCTGAACCTGCCAAGCATGATCATCAGGCGCAGCATCCTCAGTTGCTGCCCCGGTTCTAGACCGCAAGGCTTATCAAGCTGTTACCGTCAGCGTTGGGAGCGCACCGTCGAGGCGATCCGCCGCGCTCGGGCCAGGTCGCGTGCGATGGCGTCATTGCCGGGATCGAGCGCGGCGGCGCGCTGCAGCTGCGCGACGGCATTCGCGACATGACCTTTGTTGAGCGCAGCCAAGCCGGCGGTTCTGGCCCGTTGTGCACCGGCGGTGTCGACTGCGGGGGCGCGTGTAGCTGAGGCCGGCGGGGCGGTGCGCGGGGGCTGAGCGGGGTTGGCATCAGGTGTCCGTGCAGTCCGGTTCGTCGGCGTGGCCGCCCCGCGCCTGTCACTTTCCGCGTGAACCGGTTGGCCGGGTATCTGGATAACTTGCCCGGGCGCAAGAGCGGCGGGGTTGTCGATCGCATTGTAGCGCGCGAGTTGGTACGATTTAAGCCGATTGCCCAAGAACTGCTGGGCGAGCGATGCCATCGTGTCCCCTTCAGCCACGGTATAGGCGTAGCTGGCCGGGCCTAGATCCGCTTTGGCGTCGCCGATCATCCCTTGATGGAGCACGAGCAGCGACGGGTTCATCGGATCGTCCCGCAACGCGCGGTCGAGGAGCTCGCGCGCGTCCTTGGTGTTGCCCGCGTCAAGCAACTCCGCGACGGTTTCGATGTCCTCAGCGGGCGTGGAGATTGCCTGCATTACACCCGGCCCCGCCTTGGGGTTCGAAGAACAGGCGGCCAGCGAAAGTCCGACCGTGCTGGCAACCAGGATGGAAAGGAGCCGTGAGAGATGGGTCATGCGCGGAGCCTTTGCGAAGGTATGGGTTCGTCGGACAAGAGCAGCCGAGCCAGCGCCCGCTGGTCGCTGGCGAAGGTGATGAAGGCATCGCTGTCCATCGGGGGCGAAAAATAGAAGCCTTGGAAATACCGACAGCCGTGCCGGCGCAGCCAGAGGTACTCATCGAAGGTCTCCACACCTTCCGCCAGGACCTTGATGTTGAGCCCCCGGCCCAGGGCGAACAAGCTACTGCAAATCGCCTGGCTGTCGCGACGCTTATCCACCCCGCTCACGAAGGTCCTGTCGATCTTGATCTTGTCGAACGCCAAATTGCGCAACGCGCTCAGGCTGGAGTAGCCGGTGCCGAAATCGTCGATGGCGATCTGCACGCCGCGCCGCCGCAGGTCGGCGCAGAGCAGGGCGGCCCTAGCATCGTCGGCCAGTGCCACGCTTTCGGTCAGCTCGACTTCCAACGCGTGGGCGGAGAGGCCATGACGATCTAACGTTCGGGCGATCAGCAGCGCGAGGTCGTCGGCTTCGAGCTGATGCCCGGTCACGTTCACGGCGACACGCAGGTCGCTTGAGCCGGCCGCCCGCCATGACCTCGCGTCGCGCGATGCTTGGTTGAGCGCCCAAAGTCCGATTTCAAGTGACAGCCCAGCAGTTTCCGCGATGGGAATGAAACGCGACGGTGGAACAGTGCCGCGTTCCGGATGGTCCCAACGCACGAGCGCCTCGGCGCCGCAAACGCGTCCCTCTCCGGCGTCGATCAGCGGCTGGTACTGCATCCGCAATTGACTGCGCGAAAGGGCTTGCCGCAGGTCCTGCTCGACTTGGAACCTATCTCGGGCGACGATGCCTAAATTGGTGCCGCCGACCTGCGGGCCAATGTCATTGGACCCCGGAACGGCGAAGGCTGAAAGCGTCTGCGATATGATCGACTGCGGCGACGCTAGCCTCCCGTCGAAGGATGCCTTTCGCGTGACGATCTCGGGCAGGATCTCGCGGTCCCCGTCCACTATTCGGTCGCCCAAGGCGTAGGCGACCGCATCGATTTCCGCCTGGGCCTTATCTCTCTCTGCGTCGGGACCGATCCAGATCGCCAAGTGGGAGCGGTCGACCTGAGCCAGAAGGCGGCCTTCTGGGAGCATGCCTGCTATGCGCGTCACGACCTCGAGGAGGAGCCGCTCGGCAAGCTGGACATCGAAGACGCAGAGCCGGTCGTAGTCGCGGCAAGAAAGCAGCGCCAAGGTTCCGGTGCCATCCGCTGACATCCTCGATGCGAGGCGCTCGCGAGTAGGAAGACCCGTAACCGAGTGTGTGAGGTACAAGCGGTGTTCTTGGGCTGTCAGTC
>CAYTPY010000066.1:0-11695 GCA_964439725.1 uncultured Erythrobacter sp.
ACCACCACCGGCGTGCACCGGCTCTACAGCCTGGCCAAGCAGGGCAAGCTGCCGTTCCCGGCGATCAACGTGAACGACAGCGTGACCAAGTCGAAGTTCGACAACCTTTACGGCTGCCGGGAGTCGCTGGTGGACGCGATCCGCCGCGCGACCGACGTCATGCTTTCGGGCAAGGTCGCTTGCGTCGCCGGATTTGGCGACGTCGGCAAGGGATCGGCTGACTCGCTGCGCAACGGCGGGGCCCGCGTGATGGTCACCGAAATCGACCCGATCTGCGCGCTCCAGGCGGCGATGGAGGGCTACGAAGTCGTGACGATGGAAGAGGCGGTCCAGCGCTGCGACATCTTCGTCACCGCTACTGGCAACGAAGACGTGATCACCGCCGAGCACATGAAGGCGATGAAGAACATGGCCATCGTCTGCAACATCGGCCACTTCGATTCCGAGATTCAGATCTCGGCGCTCAGCAACTACGAGTGGAAAGAGATCAAGCCGGGAACAGACCTGGTCACTTTCCCGGACGGCAGGTCGATTATCATCCTGGCACAGGGCCGGCTGGTGAATTTGGGCTGCGCGACCGGACACCCAAGCTTCGTGATGAGCTGCAGCTTCACCAACCAGGTGCTGGCGCAGATCGAGCTCTACACGAAGGGCGACCAGTACCAGAACGACGTCTACGTGCTGCCCAAGCACCTCGACGAGAAGGTCGCCGCGCTGCACCTCGACAAGCTCGGGGTTCAACTGACCAAGTTGAGCCAGAAGCAGGCCGATTACATCGGCGTGCCGGTAGAAGGCCCGTTCAAGCCCGAGCACTACCGCTACTGATCGGCTGGCTGACGCAGGTGCCGCGCGGCTACTCGCCGTGCGGCACTTTCCGGTTGAACGGCGACTCCTGAATCAAAGAATCAAAGGACGAAGCGCCCCCCTGCTCGGTGCCCCAAGCAGAAGGACGCCGATACCAAACCTAACGCTTACGAGCCTTGCGCGCTGCGTAGCGGGCATCGCGGGCCGCTTTGAGCTCGGCCTGTGTAGGGACCTTGGGACGAGCCGCCCTTGCGGCCTCGGCGGCGGCTTCAGCTTCTGCCGCTGCCGCTTCCTCGGCCGCCCGAGCGGCCGCTTCCTTAGCTAGCTTAGCTTCTTCGCGTGCAGCCGCTTCTTCGGCTTCGCGGGCGAGACGGCGTTCGTTGGCTGCTGCCAGCTCAGCCGGATCGGGCTTGGGCGCGGCCTTGTGCCGTTCGAGCAACGCGCGCTTTGCGGCAGCCGAGGCATTAGCGCGGTCGCTGAAAGAGGGGTTCTTGAATCCTTTGGCCACGTTCGGGTTCCTGTTTGTGTCCAGCGCGGTCTGCGGACCGTGTGTTATCGCTTAGATTGTTTGGCGAGGGCGACAGCGCCATACGGCGGGAGCACGGCAATCATTCCGCAACGCGCTAGCCGCAGCGCCGATCTCGCGAGGCCCAGTGGCACAAACCGGGCCGCAAGGGCAAGTGCCAGCACGATCTCGCTAGCCCAACTACCTTGGGACCCGCCCGTAGCCTTCTTACTGCTCGCTATCCCGGCAGAGCGCGGGCGCCATCGTCGACGGCGCCCGCGTGTATGTTCTGAGAGGGTGTTCTGGGATTACATCCCAGGTTGCGCGCCACCAGCGCCACCAGCGCCTGCATCGCCAGCGCCGCCCGCAGCGTCGGCACCGGCACCAGCTGCGCCAGCACCAGCTGCACCGGCGCCGGGCCCGGCATCCATGCCTGTCGTGTCGTCAGTGGTCGTGTCGGCGCCCATGGCACCGCCAGCAGCAGGATCGCCGGCCATCCCGCCCATCGTCGTGTCGGCCCCGGTGGTGCTCGTGTCGAACGTCGTGTCCGCCATCGCTCCCGTGTCGTCTGTCACTGCCGCCTCTTCAGTATTGCCGCCGCAAGCGGCGAGAGCAAAGGCGCTGCCCAGCAGAGCAACCGTAAGAATCTTGCGCATGTCCGTTTCTTCCTTCCTGGCTTGTTGGAGCTGAGGCCCCTCTTGCCTGTTCGCCATTTTGACCCAAGCCACCCAGAGGCGATGTGGGACGATGATTAATGCCTCATTTCCGCCACGGTTCCGGTTTCGCAACCTACATCAAGCAGTTACCTGGTCTATGCGGCTGACGATGGCGCCCTCGCCGAAATGGCGGTGCGTGTGCTTCTTGCGAGGCCGCGCTCATCCTGCCGCGATCCCGGTGGCTTTACCTGCAGCCCCATTGCATCCCCTTTGCGACCCGCATAGCTGACGAAGCATGGAACTCTCCCCGACTGCGCTGGTGCTGCTTGGTTTGATGCTGGCCGCCTGGACTTTCGGAGCGGTCTGGGTGGTTCTGGCGGCGCAGGGGCAGACGCGGCAGGCTCGGTCGGCGCGGACGGCGGCGCGGCGGCTGAACCGGATGATCGAAGATTCTCCTGCGGTGCCGCTCCTGGTGCGCGCTGATGGCAAGATCGAAGGACCACAGCGGCTTGCTTCCTGGCTGGGCCTCGACGAGTTGCCCGGCTTCCTGAGCGAGCTGGACGCAGGCGAAGCCGGTCTCTCGGCAGGTGATCTCGAGGCGTTGCGCGATGCCGTGCGGAAGACGCAGAAGACGGCGGCGCCGTTCAGCCTTTCGGTCACTCCGCGCGGTTCGGGAAAGAGCCTCGCGCTGCGCGGGCATCTCGCCGACCCTGTTGTCGCACCGAACGGCGCCGCGCTGATTTGGTGGTTCGACTTCACCGAGAGCCAGAATGAGTTGACACGTCTGCGTCAGGAGCGGGCACGGGCGAAGAGCGATTTCGCCGCGCTCGTCGGACTCATCGAGGCGGCGCCGATGCCGATGTGGTTCCGCGGCCCTGACATGAAGCTGCGCCTGGTCAACACTGCCTATGTGAAGGCGGTGGGCGTGGCGAGTGCCGATGAGGCGGTGGCCAAGCAGTACGAGCTGATCGAGCCGGTCGACGGCCTGACCCCCGCGCAAATCGCGCAGCAGGCACGCGACAAGGACCTGCCGGTCGAGCGGATCGTACAGGCGACGGTCGGCTCGCAGCGCCGCACCTTGCGAGTCAGCGATCTGCCGCTCGGCAAGGAAGGCGTGGCCGGCTATGCGATCGACATCGAGGAGATGGAGGAGCAGGCGCGCACATTCCGGGCGTTCCGGGAGGCGCAGCGCTCGATGCTCGACCAGCTGTCGATAGGTGTCGCACAGTTCGATCCCGAGCGGCGGCTTACCTTCGCCAATCAGCCGTTCCAGCGGCAGTTCGCCCTACCGCCGGCGGCGCGGCTGGACCCGCTCGAGTTCGATCGATTCCTTGACCTGGCGCGCGATGCGGGCCGCCTGCCCGAAGTGCGCGACTTTCCGGTCTGGCGCCGGGAACTCGCGGCGTGGTTCACCGCCGGCGCGGCCAGAGAAGACGCCTGGACTCTTTCGGACGGGACCCACTTACGGGTCGTCGCTCAGCCGATGCCGGATGGCGGACTGGTGCTTATTGCCGAGGACCGGTCCGAGCAGCTCGCGCTCGCCGCGGTACGCGACACTCTGCTGCGCACGCGCACTGCCGCTTACGACAGTCTGTTCGAATCGGTAGCGGTGTTCGCGCCCGACGGCCGGATGCAGCTGTGGAACCGTCGTTTCCCGGAAATCTGGGGCATGCCTGAGGAGTGGCTCGACGAGCATCCGCGCATCGAGGACGTGATCGAGCGGATTGGCGCGGCCCTGGCTCGCCCGGCGCAGCGGCAGGCGATCGGCGAAGTTGTTCGCGCCGCGACGCTCGACCGCAAGCAGCGGGGCGGGCGGGTCGAGCTCGCCAATGGCCGCACGCTCGAGTTCGCGGGAGTGCCGCTTCCCGATGGCAACGGCCTTCTGACCGTGCTGGACGTAACGGACAGCAAGATGGCCGAAGACGCCCTGCGCGAGCGTAACGCGGCGCTGGAAGAAGCTGATGCGGTGAAGACCCGCTTCCTCGCCAACATGAGCTATGAGTTCCGCACCCCCCTTACGTCGATCGGCGGCTTTGCCGAGCTGCTGCAGAGCGGCGTGGCGGGCGACCTCAGCACTCAGGCGCAGGATTATGTCGGCGCCATTCTGTCCGCAGTCGAGCGCTTGCGGGCGCAGATCGAGAGTGTGCTCGACCTGACGCAAAGTGAAGCCGGGCTGTTGCCGATCGCAACCGAGGAGATCGAGTTGTTGCCGCTGGTGACGCAGATCGTCCGCGAACGCGAAGAAGCCATAGAGACCAAAGGACTGACACTCGACCTGCGCGGCGATCGATCGGCGGGGAAAGTCATGGCCGACGCGCGCCAGCTCGGCCGGGCGATCGGCAACGTGATCGACAATGCGATCGCCGCCACGCCTCCCGATGGACGAATTCTGGTTGCGCTCTCGCGCCGCAAGCAGGGTGCGCGGATCGTGATCAGCGACAACGGCAGCGGCATGAAACCGAGCGAGATGGCCCGCGCGCTCGACGGCTACCGGATTGGCACGGACGGACGGCCCGAGGCGCGGCGCGGCGGGCTTGGCTTGCCACTCGCCCGGCAGTTGATCGAAGCGCATGGAGGGCGGCTCGACATCCAGTCGGAGAAGGGCACCGGAACAACCGTCACCGTTACGCTGCCATGAGGTGGGGTCCAGCACGGCCCGTGTTGAGCCCTTCGAACCGTGTCGGCGGTGCGAGGCCGCCCTTCGGCGAAGGCTCAGCCAACGGAGCGCGTCCGTGATTGTAGACTTGCCGGATCTTCGGGCGATGGAGGCCTTCGGCCACCGGCTCGCGACGATGTTGCAGCCTGGCGATGTCGTCGCGCTGTCAGGCGGTCTCGGGGCCGGCAAGACGACGCTGGCCCGCGCCATCCTGGCGGCGTTGGGGCACGAAGGCGAGGTCCCCTCACCCACTTTCACTATCATCGAGACTTACGGGCCGCCGGCCGTGCGCTTGCCGGTGGCTCATGCCGATTTCTATCGCCTTGAGCATCCCGGAGAGGCCGAAGAGCTGGGGCTGGACGACTACCGCGAGGGCGCTGTCCTGATAGCCGAGTGGCCGGAGAAGGCTGGCGGCTTCGCGTTCGAGCCCGGTTGCCTGTCCATCACGATTGAAACTGCGGGTAGCGGTCGGCGGGCGATTGTCGAACCGGGGGACGATTGGCTAGGGCGGTTGCCATGAGCGAAAGCGTGCCCGCGGGGCTGGACGAATTTCTTGCCGAAGCGGGTTGGGCGGGCGCCACGGCCGAACCGTTGCCGGGGGATGCGAGCTTCAGGCGCTATTTCCGCATTCGGAACGGCACGCGCACGGCGATGCTGATGGACGCGCCGCCGCCGAATGAAGACCCACGACCCTTTCTGCAAGTAGGCCAGTGGCTGCGGGCGCAAGGTCTCCGGGCGCCGGCGATTTACGCTGAGCGAGCCGAGCGGGGCCTGGTGTTGATCGAGGACTTTGGCGCCGACCGCATGCGCGATTGGCTGGACGCCCATCCGGAAGCGGAAGAGGCGGTCTACGCAAAGGCGGTCGATGCGCTGGTGGCGCTGCATGCCTGCCAGGCGGGGCCGTTCGATCCTTACGACATGGCGGTCTATCAGCGTGAGGTCAGCCTTTTCGTTGAGTGGTTCTGTCCTCTGCAAGGTCTGGACGTTGACGCGGCAGGATGGGCGGCGGCCTGGGACGCCGTACTGCTGCCGATGCTGCCGCGGCAGCAACCGGGTGTGACCGTGCTTCGCGACTACCATGCCGAAAACATCATGCTGCTCCCCGACGGCGCGCAAGGGCTGCTCGACTTCCAGGACGCGCTTGCCGGACACCCTGCCTACGATCTCGTCTCGCTGCTGCAGGATGCGCGACGCGACGTTTCGCCGGAGCTGGAGCGTGGGATGCTCGAACGGTATTTGGGACAGGTGGACGCCGGCCACGACTTCGAGGCCGACTACGCTCGGCTCGGAGCCCAGCGGAACGCTAAGATCGTCGGGATTTTCGCCCGGCTGTGGAAGCGCGATGGCAAGCCACGCTACCTGTCGATGATCCCGCGGGTGTGGGAGGCGATGGAGCGCGACCTGAAGCATCCCGCATTGGCGCCGGTGGCCGAATGGTTCACGGTCAACGTGCCGCAGGAACTGCGCGACACGGGCGGTGGAGAGCTGCAGTGACCGCTCTCGTTTCCGATGCCGCCATGGTGCTCGCCGCCGGGCTGGGCACCCGGATGCGGCCGTTGACCGAGACTCGCCCAAAGCCGCTCGTCGAAGTCGCTGGCAAGCCACTGATTGATCATGCGCTCGACCGCCTGGCCGAAGCGGGTATCGCCCGTGCGGTGGTCAACGTGCACCATTTGGCGGATCTGGTCGAAGCCCATGTGAAGCGGCGGGAGAAGCCGTCGGTGACGATCTCCGACGAGCGGGCACTGCTGCTGGAAACCGGGGGTGGGCTGATCCGTGCGCAGGATCTGCTGCCCGATCCGTTCTTCTGCCTGAACAGCGACAACATCTGGCTCGACGGTCCGGTCAACGCTTTCGCCGAGCTGTCCGAAGCGTGGAACGCGGAGCGGATGGATGCGCTGCTGCTGCTGGTGCCGCACGATCAGGCCTGCAACTTCCGCGGCAAGGGCGATTTCCACATGGACGGCCAGGGGCGGCTGACACGCCGCCGTTCCGGACGGATCGCCCCGTTCATCTACACCGGCGTGCAGCTTGTGTCGAAGCGCCTGCTGCGCGATGCTCCCGAAGGTCCGTTCTCGACCAACTTGCTGTGGAGCCGGGCAATCGAGGAAGGGCGGCTCTTCGGCGCTGCGTTCACCGGTCAGTGGTTCGAAGTCGGCGAGCCGGCGGCGATCGCCCCGACCGAGGCAGCGCTGAGCGGTGCCTGAGGCGGCACCGAAAGTTTATTCGATCGCCGCGCACCGCGGGTTCGCCGATGCATTGGTGGCAGGGCTGGTGCCGCGCTATGCAGAGCCTGAGTTAGGCCTAGCGCGGCTCACTCTTCTGCTGCCGAGCTCTCGCGCCGCTCGCACAGTTACCGAAGCTTTCATCCGCCATTCGGGCACGGGCATGCTGATGCCGCGCATGGCGGTGGTCGCCGATCTCGATCTCGACGAGACGCTCGGGCCGTTGCTCGATCCGCTCGGTGCCGCTGAAGAAATTCCTCCGGCGGCCGATCCGGTGCGCCGCTGGCTGCGCCTTGCCCAGCTTATCGGCGACGTAGAGGGGGACCGGGCGCCTAAAGGCAGCGCGCTGCTGCGCCTTGCGTTCGACATGGGACGCACGATGGACCGGCTGCTGGTCGAGGAAATTGGGCCGGAGGAACTCTACGCCGAGCGGGTGCTGGGGCTGCTCGGTGACCTGGCCAATAACTGGAAGCGGAGCCTGCGGCTGTTCATGGTCGTGCAGGACCGGTGGCTAAAGGAGCTGCAGGCGCGGGGCGAGTTCGATCCGGCCGACCGCCGCAACCGCCTGTTCCGGCACGCGGCACGACGCTGGCGTGCCAGTCCGCCGCAAACGCCGGTGGTCGCGGCGGGTGTAACCAGCGCTGCGAAAGGTGTGGCGGCCCTGCTGCGGCGGGTCGCGCGGCTTCCGCAGGGGGCGGTGGTGCTTCCCGACCTCGACCTGGCGATGAGTGCAGAGGTCTGGGATGAACTCGGTCATGCTGGTGCGCCGGATGTCGATCCACCGATCGCGCGGGGAGACGCGGTCACTCATCCGCAGTACCATTTGAAGCTGCTGCTCAACCGCATGAATGTTTCGCGCGGTGAGGTGCAGCCATGGCACCGTGCCGGTCTAGGCAAGGGGCCGCCCGAGCGCAGCCATGCGATCTCGAGCCTGTTCCTGCCACCGCAAGCGAGCCAGTCGTGGGTCGATCTGCCAACCGACAAGCGGCGGCTGGCCGGCGTACGGCTGATGGAAACCGCCAATCCGGAGGAGGAGGCGCAGGCCGTTGCCCTGCTGGTGCGCCAGGCGCTCGCCGAACCGGAAAAGCGGGTTTCCGTCATCACTCCGGATCGCGGGTTGGCGGGCCGGGTGGTGCAGCACTTGCGCCGCTGGAACATCGACGCCGACGATACGGCAGGGCGGCCGCTATCGCAGACGGCAGCTGGGAGAGTGCTGCTGCTGCTCGCCGAGGTGGGCGCGGAGCGGGCCGCGCCCGTGCCACTGATCGCGCTGCTGGAGCACCCGCTGGTCAAGGCGGGCGAGGGACGAGCGGCATGGCTGGAGCAGGCGCGGGCTTTGGAACTGGCCCTGCGTGGGCCGCGACTGGCCCCCGGTCTGGAGCCGCTACGCACGGCGGCGGACGAGGCCTCCGTCGGGCGCTGGTGGAGCGACGTAGAGGCGATCCTGGCCCCGCTGATGGCTGAGGACGCAGCACCGCTCGCCGAGCAACTGGATACGTTGGCTGCTGCCGGTGAGGCCTTGTGCGGGGATGGGCTCTGGGCTCGCGAGGACGGCCGGGCACTTTCGGCATTCATCGAGGATCTGCGGACGCAGGCGCGCGAGGTCGGCACCACGCTCGACCCCGACGACTTGCCGCAGGTCCTGCGCGAAGCGATGGATCGCGTGGCCGTGCGCCCGCCCTATGGTGGCCATCCGCGCGTGGCGATCTACGGTCTGCTTGAGTCACGGATGACGCGGGCCGAACTGGTGATCTGCGCCGGGCTCAACGAAGGCGTCTGGCCGGCGACACCTGCTCCCGATCCGCTGCTGGCGCCGGCGGTGTTGCGGGCGTTGGGAGTGCCTGGCGCCGACTTCCGCATCGGCCTTGCCGCACATGACCTTGCCGGAGCGCTAGGGGCGCCGGAAGTCGTGCTGAGCCGGGCCCGGCGCGATGCCGCGGGTCCGGCTATCGCGAGCCGCTTCTGGCTGCGGGTCGAAGCTCTGCTTGGCGAAGACTTGGTAAAGGCACATCGGGAGACGGCGGCGGTCGAATTGGCGCGCGCGATGAACGAGCCTCCACCCGCCGCGGCCCATCCGCGGCCGAAGCCGCGACCAAGCGCGGAGCAGCGCAAGGTGCGGATCAGCGTCACCGCGCTCGACCGGCTACGATCAGATCCGTACCAGTTCTATGCTTCGTCGATCTTGCGGCTCAGCCAGTTGGACATGCTCGATGCCGAGCCGTCGCCAGCCTGGCGAGGCGAAGTCGCACACAAGATCCTCGAGCGCTGGCATGACGGCGAGGGCAGCCTGGCCGATATCGCCGCCGAAGAATTGCGCAAGATGAACGCGCACCCGCTGATGCGGGCGCTGTGGCGGCCGCGGCTGATGAAGGCGCTGGAATGGGTGGAGAGCCGGCTTGCCGAACAGCCCGAGCGGGTGCCCACAGTTGTCGAGGATTGGGGCCGGATGGACGTGCGGGGGGTCGAGATTTTCGGCAAGGCTGACCGGATCGACCGCTTGCCTGACGGAACCCTGGCCATCGTTGATTACAAGACCGGCAAGCCCCCAAGCGGGCGCGAGGTGGAAGCGGGTTATGCGTTGCAGCTGGGTACGCTGGGGCTGATGGCGGAGCGCGGCGCTTTCGAGAAAGCGGAAGGCGAGGCAGTGCGCTTCGAGTATTGGTCGCTGGGATCGAGCCGTACCAGCGAGACGGGGTTCGGCTATGTCACGACTCCGATCCTCGAAGGCAACAAGCGTTCCGGCATTCCGCTGGGCGAGTTCCTTAGCCAGGCCGACTACTTCCTGAACGATGCGCTTAGCCGTTGGATACTGGGCGAGGAGCCTTTCACCGCCCGGCTCAATCCGGACGCGCCGGGCTATGATACGTTCGACCAATTGATGCGGCTCAACGAGTGGGTGGGCCGCGAATGAGCCGGGTCTTTCCGCTCCAGGACAACCAGGCACTGGCGGTCGATCCGGCGGACAGCGTCTGGCTCTCGGCTTCGGCGGGGACCGGCAAGACGCAGGTGCTTTCCGCTCGCGTGCTGCGGTTGCTGCTCAATCCGGGAGTCCGGCCCGAGAACATCCTTTGCTTGACGTTCACCAAGGCCGGAGCCGCCGAGATGGCCGAGCGGGTCAACGCGGTGCTGGCTGGATGGGTGCGCAAGAAGCCGGAGGAACTCGCGGCCGACCTCATCGCGATCGGTGAGGACCCGACGCCCGAGCGGCAGTCACGGGCGCGGACGCTGTTTGCGAGCGTCCTCGATTGCCCGGGAGGCGGGCTGCGGATCGACACGATCCATGCGTTCGCGCAGTGGCTGCTCGGCGCCTTTCCTGAAGAAGCCGGCGTTGTCCCCGGCACCATGCCGATCGAAGACCGCGATCGCGAACTGCTGGCACACCGTGTCCTTGCGGACCTTCTGGTCGAGTGGGAAGATCGCAACGAACGCGAGCCGATCGAGGCGCTCGAACAGCTTTCGCTTCGCATGGGTGCGGACAAGACGCGGGCATGGCTGATGCGCTGCGCCGAAGCCCGCGAGATGTGGCTGGGCTCAGGTGGTTGGCAGGAGCCGCTGAGGAACCGTGTCGAGCAGTTGCTCGGGCTGGAAGCAGGCGCGGGTCCGGAAAGTGTCGCCAGCTTGTGCGACGACAGCGTGTTCGACTGCGCTGCGCTTCGCCGCTGCCTGGAGGTGAACCGGGCCTGGGGCACGCCGTCGGCCGGCAAGTGTATCGACGCGGTCGAAGCATGGCTTGCTGCCGATCCCGCCGGGCGTGTGGAGGCCAGCGAGGCACTGGAGAAGGCGCTGTTCACGCAGAAGGATGAGCCGAAATGGCTCAAGAGCCTCGAGAAGCTGGACATGAACTACGCCGGCATGGCCGAGCGCGTCCGGGTCTCGCTGGAGGCGATCCGCGAGCGTGCTGCGTTGCTGGCGATGGCCGATCGGCTAACGCCGGCCCTTACAGTCGGGCGCCGCTTCGCCTTGGCCTGGGACCACGCCAAACAGCGCGAGGGTCTGGTGGATTTTGACGACCTGATCCGCCGCGCCGCTGGCCTCTTGGCGGAGCCGGGGCTCGGACAATGGATCCGCTACAAGCTCGACCGGCAGTTCGACCACATCCTGGTCGACGAGGCGCAGGACACCAATCCGGCGCAGTGGTCGATCATTGACGCGCTGACCGAGGATTTCTTCACCGGCGAAGGCCAGCGCGACGGCAAGCTGCGGACGATCTTTGTTGTCGGCGACTACAAGCAGGCGATCTTTCGCTTCCAGGGCACCAGCCCGGAGAACTTCGCCATCGCGAAGCGGCGCTTCGCCGACGCGATGGCAGAGCGGGCCGAGAACGCCCGCAAGTTGCGGCCACCGATCGACGCCCGACCGCTGCAGGATCTGGGCCTCGGTCGGTCCTACCGCACTTCGCAGCCGGTTTTGGAGTTCGTGGACCGAGCGATTGAAGCGATTGGACCGGCTAATTTCGGACTCGACGAGGCGCCGGACCCCCATGCTGGGTTTGATCGCCCGGGACTGGTCACACTGTGGCAGCCGGTCAGCGCCCGACCTGAGGACGAAGAGGATCCGGAGGGGCCGGAAACTTGGTTGTCCGAACCCGAACGCCGTATGGCCGACAGGATCGCGGAGCAGGTCGCGGCCTGGATCCATAACGGCTTCCCACTGGTCAAGGGCGAGCCGCGCAACGCGAGGCCCGGCGACATCATGGTTCTGGTGCGGAAGCGCAAGGAACTGGCCGGGTTGATCGTCGCGCGGCTCCATGCCGCCGGTGTGCCAGTGGCTGGCGTGGACCGGCTTAGGCTCGGTGCGCCGCTGGCGGTGAAGGACCTGATGGCGGCGTTGCGCTTCGCGGCGCAGCCGC
>CAYTPY010000067.1:0-11484 GCA_964439725.1 uncultured Erythrobacter sp.
GACGACCGACCGCGTCGATTTCGTCGATGAAGACGATGCACGGCGCGTTCTTCTTAGCCTGCTCGAACATGTCGCGTACGCGGCTGGCGCCGACGCCAACGAACATCTCGACGAAGTCGGAACCTGAGATGGTGAAGAACGGCACACGCGCCTCGCCGGCGATTGCGCGGGCAAGCAGCGTCTTACCGGTACCGGGCGAGCCTACCAGCAGCGCCCCCTTCGGGATCTGTCCGCCCAGCTTGGAGAACCGCTGCGGATCGCGCAGGAACTCGACGATCTCTTCCAGCTCCTCGCGAGCTTCATCGATGCCAGCGACATCGTCGAAGGTCACGCGGCCCTGTTTTTCAGTCAACATTTTGGCTTTGGACTTGCCGAAGCCCATAGCGCCCGATCCGCCGCCCTTTTGTACCTGGCGCAGCGCAAAGAAGGCGACGCCCAAGATCAGCAGGAATGGCAGAGACTGTACGAGAATGTAGAGCAGCAGGTTCGGCTCTTCGGGAGCCGTCCCGGCGTATTGAACTTCGTTCTGGTCGAGCAGTGCCGTCAGTTCGGTGTCATTGGGCACAGGAACGGTGCTGAAGGCGGTGCCGTTCTTGAGCTTGCCCGTGATCCGGTCGGGGGCGATCTGGACTTCGTCCACGCTGCCCTCGGCAACCCGCTCGCGGAAGTCTGAATAGCGCATCTGGGTGCCGGCGGCCTCACGCGGGCTGCCGAACATGGAAACCACCAGCAATAGGGCGAGAAAAATCCCGCCCCACACGAGCAGGCTCTTCATCCAGGGATTGCCGTTGCCTTCGGGCTCTCGATTCTCGCTCATTAGCCGTCCTTGTCCTTAGGCTGCCAATGTAGGTGGACCGAGGTGAATGGCAAGTTGATCCCTGCGCTTTGCGGGCGACCGAAGCCAGCGCGGGGCGGAGGAATCCGTCAGGGGCGCGCGCGCGCCAAGATCGATCGCGCCGAGAGATCGGCGCCCTGCTGACCGGTAATCTGAAACACCGCCTCGAAGCCGCGATCTTCCTTGGCGAGCGCTCTCACCTCATCGGGCAGATCGTACTGGGCGAGGAGCGAGCCGAGCCCGCGCAGGGCCGTGTCCCTTGCCCCGGCGACCACTGCCACCAGGGTTCCGCCAGGTGAGCGGAACCGAGCGACATATCCGTAGTCGCGATAGAATACCGGCGAGGCGAGGCGCCGCGCCTCCTCGCTGGTGTAGACCCGCCGAGCCACCGTATCGATCAGTTCGTCATAGCTCTCACCGACCGCAATGGTGGAATCGGTGAATGTCGTGTCCTCAAGCAGGCCCAGGCCGCTGATGAGGCCGATGTAGACGATGTTGGCCTCCCGCGCGCTATCTGCCTCGAACTCAGAGGCTGGAACTATCCGGACGGCCTGATCGGCGCGGGCCAGAACGGGCATCACGTGGCGTAGCGCGTACGCTGTCGAGAGCGGCAGATAGCTCAACCCGACATCCTCGGCGTTGCCGTAGCGGTCGGGTTCTGCCTCCTGCATCGCGGCGAGATCGGTGGGCGAGTCGATGCGATAATCGCGGATGAGCCGGCTTTGCTCCGGCCGGACAGGATCGATCTCTCCGAACATGTAATAATCGCCCACCACCACGACCACCGGCCGCTCGGACTCGAGAAATGGTCGCCAGAAGTCGTTGGCCGGTGCCGCTCCGCCGGTGGACCCGAGAACGCGGGCGACGATGAACGTGAGCCCGATCGCCCCCACGACAGACAGAGGCAATCTCCAGCGGGCGTTGCCGTTTATGGAGGGATCGGGAGCTGGAGAGGATGACTGCACCGCCGCTACCGGCTCGCTCGCGAGCCTCAGCGCGTAAATGCCGGCCGGCAGGATCAGGCGAGCTCCGTCCGTCCCAGCTCCTTCGGCCGAATAGAAGTCTTCGAGCCGTTTGCGGAGCCGGTGGACGTAGACACGCGCCGTGGCGTCGTCTCCCGAGGTGTCCGGCTGCCCGAAGACCATGTCGGCGATCTCGGCTTGCGTAGCGGGCGCAGCGCTCAAACCGCGGCTGGCCAAGTAGTCGAAGAGCTCGCGCAGCCTTCCCGCTTCGCCTAGCGCCCCGCTGGCGCGGACGCGCGCGACTTCCGCGTCAAACAGCGCTGCTGCCCGCCCTGCTTCGCTGCCCTGCTCGCTGCTGGCCACGCGTTAAGGTCCCCTGTAACGTCAGTGTAACGGCGCGATTACCGTAATTAACTTGGAATGGCGAGCGTATCCGGGTTGGGTGTTCCTGGCGCAGCGGGTCGCGCCACGACTCCTCCGGCCCGCCTGTCTCTTGCATGGCGACGGGCGGGCCGATTCACGCAGCGGCGTGCGGGCGGCTACCAGAGCCTAATTGCCGCACTGCCGCATGTGTTACGAGCATAGCAGCCTATCGGCCGTATCGACGCGCTAAATGGGGCGGTCGGCGCATTGTCAGCCGCTCGCCAGATCAACCCTCAGCCGGGCGTGTGGAGAACACGGCGCGGCGCAACTTTTCCCCTAACTATGGTTACTTAGCATTCATCAGCCTGGGAACCTTCGGGGCCGAACGCTGTTCATCTCAGCGACAGCATCTTTCGCGGGTGCAACATAGTCGGAGCAGCGCCGGGCGCTTGAACCTTCCTACAGTTCAAGTGCCCTAAAGACTGCTTGCCTAATTAAGGCCTATGCTGCACTGCACAAAAACCCTGTTTGCCGTGCGGCTTGGGAGGGCAGCGCGGCGGAAGAGTTCAGGAATGCCGATGACCCTCGATAACCAAGTTCTGGCCAAGCCTGCTTCCCCAGCCTCGGGAGCGGACGTTCGCTCCATATTCTCGCAGCTCACTGCTTCCGCCCCGGCGCCGCGTCGGATCGCGTTGGTGGGAACCTTCACTCCGCGCAAGTGCGGCATCGCCACCTTCGGCAACGACGTGTTCGAGAAGTTGGCGCAGTTCCACCCGCACATCCATGTCGACGTCTACGCGCTCGACGATCCGCGCCGTCCGCTGGAGTACGAAGGCGTTGCCGGCACGATCGCCTATGACGATCCGGCCGCTTACGCGCGCGCGGCACGGCAAATAAACGAGAGCGCCGCAGACGCTGTCTGGCTGCAGCATGAGTACGGCATCTTTGGTGGCCCCGAGGGGCAGATGGTCTGCGACTTCGTCGATCGTCTGGCGGCGCCGCTCATCCTCACGCCCCATACCGTGCTGACCGAGCCCACCGACGTCCAGCGCTCGATCCTCGATCATTTGATTGCCCGGGCTAGCCGGATCATGGTGATGAGCCGCTTCTCGCGCGATCTCCTGGCGACGAAGTACCGGGCGCCGTCCGAGGTGCTGCAGATCATCCCGCACGGTGCCCCTGACCGGCCGTTTGGCCGGAGCGAAACGTACAAGGAACGCAAAGGCCTCGCCGCCAAGAACGTTCTGATGACTTTCGGCCTGCTCAGTCCCGGTAAAGGACTGGAGCGGGTGATCGAGGCGATGCCGGCGATCGTCGCCAAGCATCCGGACACGGTTTACCGGATCGTCGGCGCCACACATCCCAACTTGGTGGCTAGCGAAGGGGAGGCCTATCGCGAGAAGCTTCAGGACTGCGCGGAGAGGCTGGGTGTCGCGGACCACATCGAATGGGAGAACCGGTTCCTCGACACCGAAGAGCTGCTCGATCAGCTCGAGGCCTGCGACATCTATGTGACTCCCTATTTCAACCTGCAGCAATCGACTTCGGGCACGCTCAGCTATGCGGTGGCCTTGGGCAAGGCGGTGGTCTCCACGCCCTATCTGCACGCGCGTGAGCTTCTCGCGGGGAACGCCGGTATCCTTATCGATCCGGACTGCGCCGACTCGATCGCGAACGCGGTCATCGCTTTGCTCGACGACAAGGACGAATTGCTCGCGCTCCAGCGCCGGGCCTATGCCAAAGGCCGGCAGACGATTTGGCCGCGTTTTGCCGACGGCGCCGCCGCGTTGATCGAAGCCGCGGTGTCACCCGAGCCGCGCCCTGCTCCGCTCACGGCGACTCCCGGCCTCGCCGGTGTCTTCGCGATGAGCGACCACACCGGGATGTTTCAGCATGCGATCGGCATCGTACCCGATCGGCGTCACGGCTATTGCCTCGACGACAACGCGCGTGCGTTGATGCTGATGAACGTGGCTGCCGGCTTGAGCGAGCAGGAACGAACCCGTTGGAGCATGACCTACGCTTCGTTCGTCCAGCATGCCTGGAACGAAGAGCAACAGGCTTTCCGCAACTTCATGAACTTCGACCGGACCTGGTGCGAAGACGTTGGTTCCGAGGACTCCAACGGCCGCACCATCTGGGTGCTCGGCGACACGTTCGAGAAAGCGCCGGACCCGGACATGCGCGCCTGGGCCAAGCGCTGGTATGATACGGCGCTGCCGCATTGCGCCACTCTGACATCGCCCCGGACGATTGCCTTCGTCATGCTCGGAGCCGCGGCGGTCTTGCGCACGCTGCCCGCGCACAATGCCTCATGCGAGACTTTGGAGAAGGGCGGCGAGATTCTGTGCCGGCTACTCGATCAAGCGCGCCGGCCCGACTGGGCGTGGTTCGAGGCCGTGCTCGGTTATGACAACCCCCGCTTGTCGCAGGCTCTGATCGAAGCCGGGATGGTCTTGGGAGATCCGGCCATGACGGCTGCCGGGCTCGAGACCCTCGAATGGATTGCCGCCCAGCAGACCGCGGCAGAAGGCCACTTCCGCCCGATCGGGTCCGAAACGTTCGGCAAGAAGACGCATACGTACCTGCCGTTCGATCAGCAGCCGCTCGAAGCACAGGCCGCTGTCGAGGCGGCGCGCGCGGCCTATGTGGCGACCGGCGATGAGCGCTGGTTCGAGCATGCCCGCCGCGCCTGGACCTGGTTCTTCGGCGCCAACGACCGAGGTGTAATCCTGGGCGATCTTGCCACCGGCCGCAGCCGGGACGGGATTACTCCGCGAGGTGCGAACGAAAACTGTGGAGCAGAATCGATTCTCGCCTTTCAACTCGCCCATTATTCCATGCTAGCGCTCGCGCGCGCCCAGCAGCGCGATTCGAGTGGAGAAAGCGGTGGGCGTCGAAGGACCCGTTCCGAATAGTCCTTTGATCATTCTGGATGAGCGGTTGCATGCGGACCCTTCGCGGGTCGTGTTGCGGCCGTTCCATCTCGGATGGCAGGCGAAGAATGCGCCGGGCGGTCGCGCCCAGCGGCTTGTCCATGACGTTGCCGCGCTCAGCGAGGCGGAGGTCCGGGCCGAGTACGCGCGTGTCCGCCAGGACTTCGTCGCGCGCCATTGGCAGACCGAGAAGATGTTCGAAGAGCGCTTCGAGGAAGTCGAAGAAAACGCGGATATCGACTGCTCAGGCTTCTCGCTTACCCGCAAGCGGCTGATCGGGGCGTTCTTCTGCCACGAGTACAGCTACGCCGCGGCCGCGTTGATGAACCCGTCGATCGTGCCGCACCCGGACCAGAGCGGGATCGGCGGAGGTGCCACTCGCTTTGTTATGTCGCTGCGCGCGGTGGGCGAAGGTCACATCAGTTCGGTGGCGTTCCGTGAGGGCATTGCCAATCCTGACGGGACTTTCACGCTCTGGCCCCAAGGTCAGCTAGCGACCTCGGTCGAGCTCGACGACGCGTCGCTGCACGACAGCGACAGCGGTGTGGTGGTGCACCGCCATCCGGATTCGAACTTGTCGAACACCGTGATCTTCCCAATCACGGAGCAGCAGCGCGGCGGCCTCGAGGACTTGCGGCTGGTGCGCTTCGACCACGGCGGCGGCGATTACGAATGGATCGGCACTTACACCGCCTATTCGGGCCATTCGATCCGCTCCGAGCTGCTGCGAACCGTCGATTTCCGCCGCTTCCTGCTCGAGCCGATCGAAGGCCGCGCTGGTCGCAACAAGGGCATGGCGCTGTTCCCGGAGAAGATCGGCGGCAAGTACATGATGGTCGGGCGCCAGGACGGAAAGAACTTGTTCCTGCTCAAGTCGGACCGGCTCGACCGCTGGAACTCCGAAGGCACGCTGCTGATGGAGCCCAAGTACCCCTGGGAATTCATCCAGATCGGCAATTGCGGCAGCCCGATCCTGACCGACGCGGGCTGGCTGCTGTTCACTCACGGCGTCGGCGCGATGCGCAAGTACTGCCTGGGCGCGGCGCTGCTCGATCGGAATAACCCGGCGAAAGTGATCGGCCGCACGGCGGAACCCGTGCTGACCGCGGTTGACGCGGACCGGTCGGGCTATGTGCCGAACGTGGTCTATACTTGCGGCGTATTGAAAGTCGGCGAGCAACTTCTCGTGCCTTACGGCATTTCCGACAGCGCGGTGGGCTTTGCCACCGTTGAGGTCCAGACCCTGCTGGACCTGATGGTGTGAAGGGGCGTTAGGGGGGTATGATCCTCGAAACCAAGACGGTCGAAAAGCCATGGGGCAAGGACCTGCTGCCCGCGCCCTTCCAGACCCCGGCCGGGCAGCGCATCGGCGAAATCTGGTTCGTGCCCCCTGAGGAGCTGCCGCAGCTCTTGGTGAAGTACATCTTCACCAGCGAGAAGCTCTCGGTCCAGGTCCATCCTTCCGACACGCAGACCGAAGCCGCCGGCCTCGGCAAGCAGGGCAAGGAGGAATGCTGGCTGGTGATCGATGCGGAGCCGGGCGCCGCTCTCGGCGTCGGTTTCAAGGAGCCGATCGAGAGCGAGGCGATGCGGCAGGCCGCGCTCGATGGCTCGATCGAGGACATGCTGGTCTGGCATCCGGTCAAAGCCGGCGACTTCTTCTACATTCCGGCCAACACCGTCCACGCGATCGGCGGCGGCTGCTCGATCATTGAAATTCAACAGAATTCCGACATTACTTACCGCCTTTACGACTACGGGCGGCCGCGGGAGCTGCATTTGGAGGAGGGGATCGCTGTTGCCTTGGGGGAGCGGCATGAGGAGCGCTTCCGGCGGCATGTCGGGCCGGGCGACGCCGCGCTGGTGGATGGACCATATTTCCGGCTCGACCAAGTCGCCGGAGAGCCGGAGGCGGCGGTAAAAGCGCGCTATTCCAGGCCTTTGCTGGTGATCCCGCGCGAAGGGCGCGTGACGGTAGACGGCGAGACGGTGCGGCCGGGGCAGTGCGCGCTGGCCGCTTCCCTCGATGCCGTGGAGTTCGATCCGCAGGGAATCTGCCTGATCGCGCAGCCGTCAGACGGCTAAAAAACATGTCAATGAAGCGCTTGATCCGCTTCGACGAAGCGCTTTAGCGGCCTTTCCAGACGGCCGAGCGCTTCTCCACGAAAGCGGCCATGCCTTCGGCCTTGTCCTCGGTCGCGGCGAGCATGTGGAACAGGCGGCGCTCGAGCCGGATGCCCTCGGCGAGCGGCAATTCCTCGGCGGCGTTGACCAGTTCCTTGGCGGCGAGGACGGCTAGCGGCGGCATCGCGGCGATCTCGGCCGCCAGCTCGAGCGCGACGTCGAGCAACTCCGCCGCCGGGACCACGCGGGCGACGAGGCCGGCGCGCTCGGCTTCGGCGGCATCGATCATGCGGCCGGTCAGGATCAGATCCATCGCCTTGGCCTTGCCGATGGCGCGGGCGAGGCGCTGGCTGCCGCCCATGCCCGGCACCACGCCGAGCTTGATCTCCGGCTGGCCGAACTTGGCGGTGTCGGCGGCGACGATGACGTCGGCCATCATCGCCAGTTCGCAGCCGCCCCCCAAGGCAAACCCGTTCACCGCCGCGATCCAGGGCTTGCGGGTGCCTTCGACGAAGTGGCTGGTCCAGCGCGCGAAAGTATCGTCGCGGTAGAAGTCGGCGGCCCCTTTCGCCGCCATCTCCTTGATGTCCGCGCCGGCGGCAAAGGCCTTGTCACCCGCGCCGGTCAGTACCGCGCAGCGCTGCGTTTCGTCCGCTTCGAATGCAGCGAAGGCGGCGATCAGATCCTCGAGAACGGCGCTCGACAGCGCGTTGAGCGCTTCGGGCCGATTGAGCGTGACGAGCGTGACCGCTCCGCGCTGCTCGGTGAGGATCGTCGCGTATTGGCTCATACCACTCCGAACGCCAGCATGGCGTCGGCGACCTTCTTGAAGCCGGCGATATTGGCGCCCTTTACGTAATCGACGTGTCCGCCAGGCTGCTCCCCGTAAGCGAGGCAGCGATCGTGGATGTCGTCCATGATCTCGCGCAGCATCAGCTGCAGCTCCGGCTCTTTCCACGAGCGGCGCGACGAATTCTGGCTCATCTCCAGTCCCGACACCGCGACACCGCCGGCGTTCGCGGCCTTGCCCGGACCAAACATGATCTTCGCGTCGCGGAAATAGTGCGCGGCTTCCAGATCGCACGGCATGTTGGCGCCTTCGGCCACTCCGATGCAGCCGTTGTCCACGAGCGTCTTTGCATCGCTGCCGAACAGCTCGTTCTGGGTCGCGCAGGGCAGGGCCACGTCGCAAGCGACGCGCCACGGCGTCTCGCCTTCATAGAACGTGGCGCCCTTGAACTCGTCCGCGTACTCGCTGATCCGGCCGCGGCGATGAGTCTTGTGCGACTTGACCCATTGCACTTTCTCGATCGTCAGGCCTTCCGGATCGTAGATGAACCCGCCCGAGTCCGAAAGCGTGACCGGCTTGGCGCCGAGGTGGATCAGCTTCTCCGCCGCGTGGGTCGCCACGTTGCCAGAGCCCGAAATCACCGCGCGCATGCCTTCTAGGCCGCGCCCCTGGTGCTTGAGCATGTTCTCGAGGAAATAGACGGTGCCGTACCCGGTCGCTTCCGGGCGGATCATCGAACCGCCGTATTCGAGGCCCTTGCCGGTCAATACGCCGGTGAAATGGTTGGTGATGCGCTTGTACTGGCCGAACATGTAGCCGATCTCGCGCGCGCCCACGCCGATGTCGCCGGCCGGCACGTCCACGTCCGCGCCGATGTGGCGGAACAACTCGGTCATGAAGCTCTGGCAGAAGCGCATGACCTCCCGGTCGCTCCGGCCCTTGGGGTTGAAGTTGGCGCCGCCCTTGCCGCCGCCCATCGGCAGCCCGGTGAGCGCGTTCTTGAAGGTCTGCTCGAACGCGAGGAACTTCAGCACGCTCTCGTTCACGCTGGGGTGAAACCGCAGCCCGCCCTTGTAAGGGCCAATCGCATTGTTGTTCTGTACGCGGTAGCCGCGGTTGACGTGGATTTCGCCGTTATCGTCTTCCCAGGTGACCCGGAACGAAACCACGCGGTCGGGTTCGGCGATGCGGCGCAGGATTTGCGCGGACTGGTAGGCCTGCTTGTCCTTGATGAACACGAAGATGTCTTCGGCAACATCCTGTACCGCCTGCACGAACTCCGGCTCGTGCGGATTGCGCTCCCTGACCCCCTCCATGAAAGTCGAAAAATCGACGTTGTCCAAACGTGCCATGATGCCCCTTGCGAAACTTTATTGCGCGACTCTGCGCATTTACGAACCCAAGGCGGCGCTTGAGCAAATGCAGAGAGGCAGTGCAATGGTAAGGGCCACTTCTCTGGTCCTGGCCAGCGGCCAAGCGCCTGGCCCGCCGCCTCTCTTCCCAAGCGCTCTGCCGCCGCTGCGCTCGCCGTTCGGTAGCCCTTGCGCAGGGCCCGTCGACATCCGCATCCTCAGCAGTAGCTAAGGAGCCGCCGCCGGCGGGAGCGTGATCTGCAATCCCTGGAGCACCTCGGCCAGTGCCTCGACGAGCGCGGCCTCGGGCTGCGCCGGCCTGCCGGCCGGCGGCTGAGTCTGCCGGTCGAGATAGATCGAGGCGAGCTCCTGATTGCTGGTCCTGTCCGCATCAGGGTCCTCCGCCGCCAGGCGCAAGCGCATGTCCGAGCTCGGAACGAGCCGCTGAGCTTCGTCTCCCCGTTGAGCGAGCAGGACTTGCTCGGCGCTCAATTGCGGCGCCTCGGGCGCGTCGAATTCGGCGGCACGGCGCTCGATCACGCGGCGACATTCCTCGAGCTGCGGAGTTTCGAGCTGCGGATCGCAGCGATCCGTTCCGCCCAGCGCCGCCGAGGCCTGCGGCCGGCTGTCGCCCGGCGAGGAGACGGATCCACTTGCCAGCTGGCGCGATTGGCGCTGGTCGCTTAGCTGCACGGTCGGCGCCGGTTGCCGCGGCTGGGAAAGCTGCGGCATGGGCACCCGCGCAGCGGCTGCAGGACCGGGCACATCGACCTCGCGGTCGCCCGGAGCGCTTCCGGCCGTGGCGAGGCTTCTCTCGCGAGCCCCGAGTTGTTCGACGACCTCTTCGCCGGAAGCCGCCGGCAAGGCGAAGTCGTCCAGCTGCGTCTTGTCGCCGCCGTCCTGCGCCGCAAGCGGACCGCTCAGGGCGAGCGTCAAGCCGGCGAGGAGAGTGGCGGCGAGCCTCATCGGCTCTGCGTGACCGCTATGACCTGGCCGCCGGTCTGGGAGATGGACAGATCCGGCAAGCGGTCGCCGTTCTGGATCCAGGTGAGCTGATTGTCGCCGCCGGCCTGGCTGGCGCTCATCGCGTTGCCGGAGCCGTTTTGCACCAGCCGAGCCTGATTGTTGTCGCCTGCCTGCAGCAGCGACATCGAGTTGTCGTCGCCGAACTGCATGGCGGCGAGGCCGCTGCTGACGATGCCGCCCTGCTGCTCCAGCGTCATGGTGTTGAGGTTGCCATGCTGCTGGATCAGCGCAACCTGTTCGCTGGCGCCCGACTGGAGCAAGCCGAGCTTATTGGCGTCGCCCCCCTGGCTCACGAGCGCGTAGTGTGTGCCGCCACCCGATTGCGCGACATCGGCGTGGTTGGCGTCGCCCCGCTGATCGATGCCCGCGTACTGGGCGGAGGAAGCCTGGGCGATCGTCGCCACGCCCGCCTCGCCGATCTGGGTGATGAAAGCGCCGCGGTCCTGGCCGGGGCGGGAGACTTTCAGCGGATCGGGATCATAGTTGTAGACCGGGGCAGCGCTGCCCTCGTTGCCGCCAGCGCTCTGATCGGCGGTGTTGGCCAAGGCCGCCGCCGAGGACAGCGCCAGGCCGGCGGCGAGCAGGGCAGGGAGGATCATAGCGCGCATCTTTGCTACTCCTGGCTCGGGCCTTGACGGACCACCACGCGGTTGCCGGAGCCGCTCTGGCTGACCACGGCGCGGTTGCCCTCGCCAGACTGCGCCAGTTCGGTGGCATTGCAAGCGCCGTCTTGCGAGACGTCGGCATCGGCCGAGGAGCCGCTCTGCTCGATGACCAGCTTCGAGCCATCACCCGACTGCACCGCCAGCGCCGCGTGGTCGCGCCCGTGCTGCTCGAGGTGGATCGTGCCGTCCGTGTCGGTGCGCTTGAGCGCGGCGCTGTGCCCGCTGCCCGAACGCACGACGGTAATTCCAGGCTGGGGAGCCATGGTGCTCTCTCCATCGCAGGTGGGAGATGCGGCCTGCGAAACCGCCGGCACGGCCAGCGCCGCGACGAGGAACGGGAGATAGGCTGGCAGGCGTTTTCTCATCGGTCCTATCCTATTCTAAAATTGCGATTTCGGCCACCCGCGGCCCGACTGGAGAGCCGGACCGCG
>CAYTPY010000068.1:0-11350 GCA_964439725.1 uncultured Erythrobacter sp.
CCAAGGGCGGACAGGTCGAGTTCCGCGTCGAGAAGCAGGGCATCATCCACTCGGGGATCGGCAAGATCAGCTTCACCGAGGAGCAGCTCAAGACCAACTTCAAGGCGCTGACCGACGCGATCGTGCGGGCCAAGCCGGCCGGCGCCAAGGGCAAGTACGTCCAGAAGGTGGCGCTGAGTTCGTCGATGGGCCCGGGGCTCAAGATCGACGTCACGGAGGTTGAGGGCGCGTAAATCGCCTTCTTCCGCGACGGACAAGCGAAAGGCCGGCGGAGCGATCCGCCGGCCTTTCTCGTTGAAGGTGCCGGAGAGCCATGGACAGCCGTTACGATGCGATAGTGCTCGGTGCTGGAGCCGCGGGGCTGATGTGCGCGGCGCAGGCCGGACAGCGCGGGCGGCGCTTGCTGGTGCTCGACCGAGCCGAGCGACCGGGGAAGAAAATCCTGATCTCGGGCGGCGGGCGCTGCAACTTCACCAACATCCACACCGCGCCCGACCGGTTCATCTCCGCCAATCCGCATTTCGCCAAGTCGGCGCTGAGCCGCTACGCGCCGCAGGACTTCCTCGCGCTGGTCGAACGCCACGGGATCGCCTGGCATGAGAAGACGCTGGGCCAGCTGTTCTGCGACGGCTCGGCGCGGCAGATCGTCGAGATGCTGATGGCCGAATGCGCGAAAGGCGGAGTCGAGCTGCGGTGCAGCGCCGAGGTGCATGAGGTCGCCCGCGACGAGGGGGGGTTCACTGTGCGGTGGGACGAGGGGGCGGCGTCGGCACCGGCGCTGGTGATCGCCACTGGCGGACCGTCGATCCCCAAACTCGGCGCCAGTAGCTATGCCTATGAGCTCGCGCGGCAGTTCGGTCTGAAGGTCGTAGAGCCGCGCCCCGCGCTCGTGCCCCTCACCCTGAGCGGTGAGGAGGTGCTGTTTCGAGAGCTCTCGGGCGTGGCGACCGAAGTCGTGGCACGCTGCGGGCCGGCCGCTTTCCGCGAGGCGGCGCTGTTCACGCACCGCGGGCTGTCGGGGCCTGCGATCCTGCAAGTATCCTCCTACTGGCGGCGCGGCGATACCCTGGCGATCGACTTCCTGCCCGATGCAGAGCGCGATTGGCTGCTCCAGGCCAAGCAGGAGAACCCGCGCGCCACGCTGCGCTCGTTCCTGCGGGCGCAGCTTCCGACGCGGCTCGCCGATGCGCTGGCCGACCGCCTCGACCTCGAAAGTCCACTCGGCGGCCTCAGCAACGCCGCGCTGGAGGAAGCCCAGAGCCGCCTCGTCGCCTGGCCATTCGTGCCGAACGGAAGCGAAGGCTTCGCCAAGGCCGAAGTGACCGTCGGCGGTGTGAGCACCGCCGAGCTGTCCTCGAAGACGATGGAGGCCACGCGCGTACCCGGGCTCTACGTCATCGGCGAAGCCGTCGACGTGACCGGCTGGCTCGGCGGCTACAATTTCCAGTGGGCCTGGGCGAGCGGCTGGGCCGCGGCGCAAGCACTGTAAGGCTAATGTGTCCCTTCCGCCACGGGTGTTGCGGAATGGTATCGCCCGGCTTGACGTCAAGCCCTAGCAGGCAGAGACCCAACGCCTAACAAAACCTTAAGCGTTGGGAGTTGATGATATGAGAGCGGTCCGTCGCGCGCTGTTTGTCGCGTTTCTTGCCACGACCAGCACCCAGGCCTTCGCCCAAGCCGGAGTTCCTGCAGGCAGCACGTCACAGACATCCGCTGCCGACAGCGCTCAGCAAGGCGCCACCGATCCGTCGCTGACCCCCGCACCGGCCGGCGAGATTCTCGTCACCGCCCAGCGGCGCGAACAGGCGCTGCAGGATGTGACCGCCTCGGTCGTGGCGATCGGCGCCGACCGGCTGGACGAAGCGCAGATCAACAACCTGCAGGACCTGCAGACGATCGTGCCGAGCGTGAACTTCGGCAACGACTTCAACCAGGCCAAGATCTTCATCCGCGGCGTTGGCGCGAACACCTCGACCACCGGCAACGCGACGGGTGTCGCGCTGCACGTGGATGGCGCGGTGGTGTCCCGCGCCGAAGCGCAGCTCACCTCGTTGTTCGATCTCGAGCGGGTCGAAGTGCTACGCGGCCCGCAGGGTACGCTCTACGGCCGCAACGCGACCGGTGGCTCGATCAACCTGATCACGGCCAAACCGACGCGCGATTTCTCAGGCTACGGACGCGTCACTTACGGCAACTATAGCCAGCTGGTGACCGAAGCGGCGATCAGCGGCCCGATTACCGACAACATCCTGTTCCGCATCGCCGCCAAGACGGAGAACCGCGACGGCTTCGGCGTGAACCCGGCGACGGGCAACGACGTGGACGACCTCGGCCGCTGGATGGCGCGCGCGCACCTGTTGTTCGAGTTCTCCGATACCATCGACCTGCTGCTGACCGGCGAATACTTCCGGCAGGACGATCATTCGGGCGCGGTGCATTTCCTGCGCGAATCGTTTCCGGGCGTTCCCCGGCTCGCTTCACTGGGCGCAGGGGGATGGGCGACCAATCCGCGCGACCTGGCGTCCGAAACCGATGTCGGCACGGATACCGAAAGCTATGCCTTCACCGGCACCTTCCGCGCTGATCTGACCGACGAGCTGACTTTCACCAACATCGCCAATTACCGCAAGTTTGACAGCTCGCTGTTCCAGGATCTCGACCTCTCGGCCGTCGTGAACAGCCTGCAGACCAACGGCCAGGCGACCACGGTGCAGGAACGGCGGATCGACAGCGAGCAGTACAGCAACGAGGCCCAGTTCAACTATTCGGCCGACTTCCTCGACCTGGTCATCGGTGGCTTCTACTTCCACGAGCGGCAGCGGCCGATCGACAACGTCGGCCTTGCCCGCCGCAACGGCATGGCTTCGAACATTCCGCTGCTCCAGGCGGCGGGGATCGATCTGGCCGAAGCTTATGAGCTGTGCGGATACGGCCCGGACACGGTAGGCGGCGGCAGCACGATCATCGCGCCGAAGCGCGTCTGCACCAAGTCGAACCTGGGGACCGATGCCTGGGCGCTGTTCGGACAGGCAAACGTCAGCCTGGGCATGTTCTCCGACGCGCTCGACACGGTCACTCTGAAGCTTGGCGGCCGCTATAGCGAGGAGACCGTCGACTCAGCCAATCCTTCTATCGTGATTGCCGGTGGTGGACGCGGACCGGTGATCCGCCACACTACTGCCAGCACTTACGTCGAGCGGAGCTTCAAGGACTTCACGCCGGAAGTGGGCCTGTCGTGGGACGCCACGCCTGACGTGATGCTGTACTACACCTACTCGGAAGGCTTTAAAGCGGGATCGGGCGAGAACGCCTCGGGCAGCCGGACGATCGTCGATCCGGAAACGGTGCAGAACCACGAAGCCGGCATCAAGGCGAGCCTGCCCGGCGGGCTGTCGGCGAACCTGGCAGTTTACACTTACGATCTGGAAGGTGCGCAGCTCAACAAGACGATCGCAGGTGGGCCGACCGGCTACACGACGATCTTCGAGAACGCCGCCCAGACCCGTGCGAAGGGTTTCGAGCTCGACGTGTTCGGCCGCATCACGCCTGAGTTCCGGGTGAGCGGCTCGGTCTCGTACACCGACGCCGAATACCGCGACTTCGAGACGCTCGATCCGCTCGATCCGCGCAACGTTTCGACACCCGGCGGCGCCTATGATCCTGTAACTAATCCGGATCCAACGGCATTCGGCGCGCCATGCGACGGCGACCTGAACCCGGCCACTCCGACTTGCGAGATCCAGCTTGCCGGTAATCGCGTGCGGAACACGCCGAAGTGGGCGTGGAATTTGCACGCTGAATATGACATCGATTTAGAGAGTGGCACGATCACGTTGCTGGGCGACGTCAGCCACAAGAGCCGCGTCTTCTTCAGCGAGTACCAGCGTGAGATCGAGAGCGCCCGCGCTTATACGATGGTCGATGCTTCAGCGATCTACCGCACGATGAACGATCAGCTCTCGGTCCAGGCCTGGGTAAAGAACCTGTTCGACGTGGATCGGCCGTCGAGCACCTTCGCCCTGGCAACGGGCCGCCTGATCGGCGTCACTTACCTTCAGCCGCGGACTTACGGGCTGACGGTTGGGTACAACTTCTAGTCCAAAAGCAGGGAGGCTCCTGCCCTTGACGGGGCAGGAGCCTCTTGCATGGTGACCTCGTCAGAACCTGTACGAGAAACCGAACAGGGCCTGGTGGCGGTCAAACTTCTGGTCGCCTTCGCTGAGGTCCGAATAGCGGTATTCGGCCCGCGCGGAGAGGTTGTCGGTGAAGGCGTGCTCGACGCCGCCGCCGACTAGCCAGCCGTCGCGGTTCTCGGAAACCCGCGTGAGCCCGGCGGCATCCTCGACGCCGGTGCTTATCCGGGCGTTGGTGTAACCGCCGCGGGCGTAGAGCAACGTGTTGTCACCCGCCAGGTAACCAGCGCGCGCCGTCAGGTCGATCGAGCGCTTCGGATCGAGAGTGAAGCGCGCCACATCCGTGCTCGCCGCGAGTTCATCGTTTTTGCTGAACTGCACGCCAGCCTCGGCACCGAGGACGAAGTTAGAGCCAAGCTTGGCATCGTACCCCGCATAGACACCGCCGGAGACCCCATCCTTGGTGCGGTCGATCGGCAATTCACCCAGCGGCGTGGTCGGAGTGCCGGCGTCATGCTGACTCCAGCCGACTTGGGCACCGACGAACGGGCCGTTGAACGGCTCGGCAGCGGCAGGGGCGGCGAGCCCGGCGGCCAAAGCTGCGGCGGCAACGGAAGATAAGACGTACTTCATAACTACTCCTTGGAAAACTTGGGTCTCCTAGGAGGTGGGGTGTCTACGCGTTCTGGAAAGTAGGATTGATCGAGTCAAAACGTTCAGGAAAATAGAACGGGCTGAAGGTGAGCTGCCGCTGCGAGCTTAGCGCCGGGTGCCTCGAACCGAACAGCAGCGAGCATCCGCCTAGGTGGCGGCGCTCGTCCAAGGCAGCGGCTCGATGTGGCGGTCGACGACGAAGGCGGCGGTGAACATCAGCAGCGAGATCGCGGCCATCGTCCCGAAGTAGAAGACGAAGCTGCCGTCGCCGAGATTCATCAGGTAGCCGCCGAAGAAAACCATCGCGATCACGCCGACGCGCGCGACGGTGAGGTGAAAGCCGATCGCCGCGGCGCGGCAGCTTTGCGGATAGCCCACAGCCATGACCGCGTAGAAGCTGGCGATGTTCAGGCTGACGAGACCGCCGATCACCCCGACGAGCAGCGAGGCGGCCTGGCGCTCGCCCCAGCTCGGCGAGGGTGCGATGCTGTCGATAAGGGTGCCCAACGCTACAATCGCGGTGAACGTGAGCACGGCGCAGCCGACGATCACGGCGCGGCTGCCGAACTTTCGGACCAGCCAGCCGGCGGCAATCGCGCCAATCATCGACAGGATGCCGAACCAGAAGATCGCGGTGGCGGCCTGTGCGGTGGTGAAACCGGCGCCGGTGAGGAACACGGTCGCCCAGCTCGACAGGCCGTAGATCAGCGTGGTGCAGGCGGCGAAGCTGATGCCGATGCCCCAGTTGAGCCACTTGTTGCTGGCGTGGAGCACGCCGATCGAGCGGGTTCCCGCAGCTTCCTCCACCGCGGTCGCCGGCTCGGGCAGCAGTTCGATGCCGGGATCGATCACGCGGGCGGCGTTGCGCTGTGCTTCTTCCCTGCGGCCGCGGGCGAGAAGGTAGGTCGGGGCTTCGCGCAGCACGAGGAACAGCGCGGTGCCGATGACGATCGAGCCGATGCCGAAGATCAGGAAGATGCCCCGCCAGCCGTAGCCGGGCAGCAGCGGCGGCACGAGTAGGGCGGCGATCGATGTGCCGAGTGGGATGCCGATCGACAGCGTCGCGATCACGTAAGTGCGGACACGCGCCGGAACCCAGTCGTTGACCAGCGCGAGCGCGTTCGGATAGCCGGCACCGAAGCCGAGCCCGCCGAGGGCGCGGACTAG
Source organism: uncultured Erythrobacter sp. (assembly GCA_964439725.1). GTDB lineage: Bacteria > Pseudomonadota > Alphaproteobacteria > Sphingomonadales > Sphingomonadaceae > Croceibacterium_A. The sequence continues at coordinate 5,955 of CAYTPY010000068.1, forward strand.
CGACATGGTCCACACATCGTCGGTGTAAGCCGCGGCGATCGTGCTGGCGCCGAAGATCAGGCTGGCGAGATAGAGCGCCTTGAGTCTGCCCCACCGATCGCCGAGCCAGCCGCCCAGGCTAGAACCGAAAGCCATCCCGAACAGCGCCGCGGCCAGCGCGGGCCCAAAAACCGCGCGGTCGATGTCCCACTCCTCGAGGATCAGCGGCGTAACGATCGGTAGCGACTGGAGGTCGATGCCTTCGATCACCAGAATGAGCAGGGCCGCCGCTATGATCAGCCACTGGAACGGCCGAAGAGGACGGTCGGCAATCGCCGCGCTGAACGGGCTTTGCATGGGCAGCCTCCCTCTCCGGTCCGTCGCGGCCTATGGCTGACCCCGTTCGGACGGGTCCAGTCTATGGCAAAGCCGCGCGTGCGCAACCAATCAGAGCGACGATCTAGAAAGCGCGGAAAGCATCACGCGCTCGCGCGTTGAGTCGGCGAAGCAAGATTAGAAAGGTGGGTAAATGGCCGGCTGGTTCTGGAGCCTGATCACCATTATCGGTCCGATCCTGTTGATCGGGGCGATCATCTGGGCGTTCATGCGCAACCGCGCGGCAGGCCGCGGCAGCGTCGAGCGAGCCGAGCGCGGGGCGCGGGAGCTCCGCGAGGACATCAACCGCGATCCGCAATACCGCGAGGAATAGCGCCTCCCCGCTCGGGTGGTCTCAGATGACCCCTCGCCGCGCTGCTCATGACGAGCGGGTCAGCAACAATCTCTAGTCGGACCAGCCGCTGCCCATGCCGTAAGGCACCGCGGTCATCAGCGCCTCGATGCGGGTGAACAAGCCGCGCTCGATCCGGAAAGCCTCGGCGATCATCCAGGTGAACGGGCGGTCGAGGCCCGCTGTGGCCGGGGTTCCGTCGGCCAGCTGGTACTCGCGCACAGTGCCTGAGTGTTCGAAGAATGCGAAAGTGAAGACCACCCCGCGCTCCTCGTCGACCAGTGGGAAGCGCCGCTCGCGAATGCGGTCGACGAAAGCGAAGAAGCCGCTTTCGAACTGCTGCTTGGCATTCATCGCCTTGAGATCGAGACGGTACGGAGTCTGGGTGTCGCGTTCCGCGCCTGCGCCTTGGGCTGCCGGTTCGGCGGTCACGCGCTGGCCGTTCTCTATGCGAATGCAATCGTCGGCGAAGGGGTATTCGCCCTTGCCGTCGTTCTTCTCGAGGCCGGCGAAATAGAGGTTGGCGATGCGCCGCAGTTCTTCGCGGCTTAGCCGCTCGCCGGCAGGGATCGGCTCGAACCAGGCCGGGTCCGGCCCGCCGCTCTCATCGAGCGCGGCCGGGCCATTGGGAAAAGGGCCGCCGCCGCCAAGGTCGGGGCGGGCGATCACTACTTCGGCTTCGCTGATTCCCTCGTCTTCCAGCTTGATCCGCGCGGAGAAAATCGAACGGGTCCGGCCTTCCCGGACCGTGGCGAAGCACGCGGCCTGTCCGCTCACCGGATCGAGAAAATCGTGCCGGTAGGTGCCGAGCTCGTCAGCCGTCGCCCATAGCCCTTCGCCCAGCGGCAAGGCGATGCCGTTCTCCGTGTAACGGGCATCGGGGGCAAAGCCCGCTGCATCCAGATTCCGCGCCGGGAGCGCGGCGAGGAAGCGGTCGAGGCGATCGGTCAGTTCGGCGCGGGTAACGGTCAACAAGTCCTCCTGCTCAAGCTGGGGCTGCAATGAGCCAGTCCTGAGGTGGGAAGGCAAGAGCCGGGGCTGGGAAAGCTCAGATGCCGCCGGGGGTGAAGTCGAAGCCGGCTTCGCCGAGCGCCTCGCACAGCGTGTCGGCGCAGCTGCGCAGCTCGTCGGCATCGGTCGAGCGGATGACGAAATTGGCGCCGGTGCGGCCTACGCGGAAGAACGGGTAGCTGCCGATCTGGCATCGAGCGTGGGCTTTCTCGATCTCGCGCAGCAAGTCGGCAGCTTCGCTTTCCGCGCCCCAGAAGCCGATCGTCTCGGTCAGAAGCGGTGCCCCGCCTTCGAGCGTGCCGGTGAGCGCATCCAGCATCTGCGCGCAGATGTGCGGCACGCCTGCCATCATGAAGACATTGCCGATCTTGATGCCCGGCGCGCCGGACATGTGGTTGGGGATGAGGTCGGCGCCTTCGGGTACCCGTGCCATCCTGAGGCGCGCGTCGTTGAGGCCGCCGCGGGTGGCGTAGTAATCTTCGAGGATCTGCCGCGCTTCGGGATGCACGACGACCGGTACGCCGAGCGCCGCCGCCACGGCATCGACGCTGATGTCGTCGTGAGTCGGGCCGATGCCGCCGGTGGTGAACAGGTAATCGTGGCGCTCGCGCAGGGCGTTCACCGCCTCGACGATCCGCTCTGTCACGTCGGGCACCACGCGCACTTCCATCAGCCGGATGCCCTGGACCTGCAGCCAGCTCGCCACTTGGGCGATGTTCTTGTCATGGGTGCGGCCGGAGAGGATCTCATCGCCGATGACGACCAGCGCGGCGGTCCAGATTTTCTCGGCTGAGGACATGCCGCCGCGTTAAGCCAATTCCCCGGCCTTCGCCACAGGCTGTTGGTACCGCGGCCGGTCAGCCGGCCTAAGCGTCTTCCGAGGTGTTGTAGATCAGCGAGCGGTCGGGCGCGTCGTGGTACGGATCGCTGTCTTCGCCAACACCGTTCGACAGCGCCTTGGCCGCCTGCACGGTGTTGTGCAGCAGGACCGCGATGGTCATCGGCCCGACGCCGCCTGGAACCGGAGTGACGGCCTTGGCATGCTGGACTTCGTCGAACTTGACGTCGCCGACCAGCTTCTCCTTGCCGTCCTCGCCCATGATGCGGGTGATGCCGACGTCGATCACCACCGCGCCCGGCTTCACCCAGTCGCCCTTGACCAGCTCGGGCGCGCCGGCGGCGGCGACGATGATGTCGGCCTTGCGGGCGATCTCGGGCAGGCCCTCGGTATAGATGTGGGTGATCGTGACCGTGCACTCACGCTCGAGCAGCAGCAGCGCGACCGGCTTGCCGACGATGTTGGACTTGCCGATGACGACCGCATCCTTACCGACGAAATCGTCGACCACGGTCTCCAGCAGCATCATCACCCCGAGCGGCGTGCAAGGCACCATGCCCCCGGTGCCGGTCGACAAGCGGCCGACGTTGACCGGGTGGAAACCGTCGACGTCCTTCTCGGGACGAACTGCGTTCAGGACCGTCCGAGTGTCGATGTGCGACGGTAGCGGCACCTGGCACAGGATGCCGTGGACTTCCGGATCGTTGTTGAGCTGATCGATCAGCGCCAGCAGGTCTTCCTGCGAGGTGTCGGCCGGCAGGCGGTGTTCGGAGGAGCGGATGCCGACTTTCTCGCAGCCCTTGATCTTGCGGCGGACGTAGACCTGGCTCGCGCCGTCGTCGCCCACCAGGATCACCGTCAGTCCCGGCCGCGGCTTGCCCGCCGCGACCATGGCGTCGACTTCGGCCTTGGTCTTGTCGTCAAGCTGGCGAGCGACCGCCCGCCCGTCGATGATGTCTGCCATTACTGGTGCTTCGCATCGTACTTGTTGATCCACTCGGCCGAGGCGGTCAGCGCGCCGAACGGGTAGAAGTGCAGGCGGACGCGGCCGTGCTCTTCCTGGTTCAGCTTCTGGTCGAGCGAATCGACCAGCTTGTCGGGGCCCGCGTTGCCGAGAAGGTTGGTCAGCGAAACGCCGTACTTCTTCATCACGCTGGCCGATGCGCCCACACCGCAGCGCTTGGCAAAGCCGAGCAGGCGCTTGATGCCGGCCGGGCCGGGGACGCCGAGGCGTACCGGCACGTCGAGCCCACGCTGGCGCATCTCGCCGACCCACTCCACGATTGCATCGTCGTCGAAGGCGAACTGGGTGACCACCAGGGGAGTCATGCCGCGGGCGCGGATGGCGGCAATCTTGCGCTCCATCCAGTCCCACAGCTGCGCCTTGTCGTTGTTCGGGTGCCCTTCGGGGTGGCCACCGATGCCGACGATCGTAATGCCGTGCTTCTCGAGCAGGCCGGTCTCGATGATGTCCAGCGAGGTGGAGTAGGGACCTTCCGGCTCCGGCGGGTCGCCGGCAATAATGAAGACGCGCTTCACGCCGGCTTCGGCGGTGATCCGGGCCAGGTAGCTGTCGAGCTCTTCCTTAGAGGTAAGGCGCCGGGCCGAAAGGTGGACGATCGGCTCGAACCCGAGTTCGCGGACCAGTTTGGCGGCATCAACCCGCTGCTCCATTTCCTCACCCGGGAGGAAGGTCACCGCTACCTGCGTGCCGGGGCGGATCAGCGGCGCGGCTTCGCGCAGGCCGTCCAGCTCCTTGGCCGTCATTTCCAGCGAGTAGCCGTCAACCATATTGCGGCGCGGCTTTTCCCAATCGGGGTGAATGGCGGCGTAGGACATCGAAACAAGCTCCTCTCTTTCGCGCTGCGCCCATAGGCGCTTCGCGGGCGTTAACAAAGCCTCTAGCGCAGTGGTCCGTTTTCGGATAGACGAAATTTTCACACCTGCGAACACAAGCGAGAGCGATGCTGCTGTTCCTTCCCGGGCTGATTTGTGACGCGCGCATCTTTGCGCCTCAGCTCGCTGCGTTCCCCGATGCCCGGGCTGTCGACAGTTACGGTCTGGCCGAGTCGCTGCCCGAGATGGCGCGGATTGCACTGGCGTTTGCCGACCGCGAGGGTGCGGAGCGGTTCGACTTGTTCGGCCATTCGATGGGAGGCCGCGTTGCGCTGGAACTCTACCGTCTGGCTCCTGAGCGTGTCTCGCGCCTGGCGCTGGTGAGCACCGGATCGCACTCGGTCGGACCGAACGAGCCGGACGGCCGCCGCAAGCTGCAGGCACTTGGCCATGAGCAGGGCTTCGAAGCCTTGGTCGATGCCTGGCTGCCGCCGATGGTGGCCGAGGGCAACCGCCCGAACGGGGCGCTTTATGGCCCGATGCGGCAGATGTGCCTCGATAAGGGCCAAGCCATGTTCGACGCGCAAATTGCCGCGCTGCTCAACCGGCCCGAGCAACAGAGCCTGCTGCCGCAGATCGCCTGTCCGACCCTTGTGATGACCGGCGAACTCGATGCATGGAGCCCGCCGGAACGGCATCGTCAGATCGCCGCGGCGATTTCCGATGCCAACCTCGTGATCGTCGAAGGCGCCGGGCACATGCTGCCGCTCGAAGCGCCCGAGGCGGTCAACCAGGCCATTGCGGAGTGGCGCGCCATGCCCGCGATGCAATCGACCAACTACCGTTCCACCCCGCCTTTAGGAGAGGCAATCTAAATGACTGAACAAACCCTGCAGCAGAAGCTGGATCAGGCCGGCGACGTCGTCGACTTCCTGCGCAACCAGCAGACCGGCCCGAACGTCTATCCGGGCGTGCCGGCCGAATACTCGAACTGGCGCAACGAGC